>CADCWE010000036.1 GCA_902806325.1 uncultured Thermomicrobiales bacterium
GGGCCGACGCCCCGCGGCGGCCCGCCCTGGAGCGGGTCGCGCCCCACCGGGAACCGACTCCCATCGTGCGTCTGCCGGTCGCCCCCGGCCAAGAACCGGTGCCGCGCGCGGTCGCCGAGGCCGATCTGCGGGTCAAACGCTTCCGCGGCGATGCCGTCGTGCAAGAACGCTACACCGTCTCTCTCCGTGCCGCCTCCGCCGCCCCGGCCGCTCTGCTCGCCGCCCTAGCCGATGCCGCCGGTCGGATCGAAGATCTTGCCGCAGACGGGTCGCCTGACGATTACCTCGTCCTGACCGTCGCCGTGCGCCGGTGACGCGGATGAGCCCGGCGGCGGGCGAACGCGGACGGCGCGGCGACGCGGGCAACGATGGGAGTGCGTCGCCGCGATGGCGACGCCGACCGCGGGGTTCGATGGAGCGGCCGTCGCTCGCCCGTCCGGGCGCTTGACGGAACCGGAGTGCGGCGTAGAATGGGGTGACGAGAAACGTGACCGGAAGACCAGCGCATGGGCGTTTACCGTCCAACGGGCCACGCGATTGGCACATCCCGTTGGACGCCGTTTCCGATGGCCGGGTCGACGATGAGCCGGTCTCGGTCGCGCGCGGTCGTCGCCTCCTTCTTCTCCCCGGTCCCGCGCTCCGCCCGGTGCCCCGTCCGGGCCCCTTTGGCGGGGGTATTGTCGGTCAGGTGGCCGTTCGGGCGACGGGTTCGCGGGGGGCATCTTCACCGCCGCTACGGCGGCGGGATGTGGCGTGGCGCGCCTTCGCGGAGCAGGACGAAGCGGCCGTTCTCGACCCGGACCAGGGCGACGGCCTTGACCGGCACGCGTTCGCCCGGCGCGTAGGCGACGGCGCCGGTGACGCCGCGGAAGCCACCGGTGGCGGCGAGCGCGTCGCGGACGGCGATCGGGTCGAGCGACCCGGCGCGCCCGATCGCGTCGGCCATCAGCAGCACCGCGTCGTAGCCGAGGGCGGCGAAGACGGAGGGTGGCGGTTCGCCGTACGCCGCGGCGAACTCGGACAGGAAGGCGGCGGCGAGCGGCGACGAGTCGCCATAAATCCCGGCGTGGGTGGTGAAGACGACGCCCTCGGCGGCGGCGCCGCCGTCGCCGACCAACCGCGGCGTGTCGTAGCCGTCGCCGCCGACGATCGGCTGGGGGAGGCCGCGGTCGCGGGCCTGCTTGACCACCGTGCCGCTCTCCTCCGGCCCGGCGGCGAAAAAGAGCGCCTCCGGGGCCGGGTCGAGGACGGCGAGGGCATCCAACCGAGCTGCGACATCAGCGCCGTCGGCGGCGTACCCCTCGTCGGCGACAATTTCGCCGCCAAGATCGGGGGCGACCAAGCGGGCGGCGAAGTAGCCGGCCAGCAGGCGGGTGAACGCGGTGTCGCGGTTGCGCAGGATCGCGACCCGGCGGAAGCCTTCGGCGGCGCAGTATTCGGCCGCCACCGCCGCCTGCACGTTGTCGCCGAAGGGGAGCATAAACACGTAGTCGCCGACGGCGGCGATTGCTGGCGCGGTGGCACCGACATCCAAGAATGGCACCCCCGCCGCCTGCGCGACTGGCGCCGCCGCGAGGACGAAGGTGGTGTCGGTCAGGCCGACGACCGCCGCGACGCGGTCGTCTTCGATCAGGCGCCGGGTGGCGGCGGCGGCTTCGGCCGGATCGCCTTCGACGTCGGCGACCCGGAGCCGCAGCGGACGACCGAGGACGCCACCGTCCCGGTTGACCTGAGCGGCGGCGAGCAGGCTGCCGTCGCGGGCGGGGGCGCCAATCGAGGCGTAGGCCCCGGACAGGTTGTAGGGGCAGCCGAGGAGCACCGGGTCGCCGCCCGGGGCCGGGGACGCGGCCGGGGTGGCGACCTCGGCCCGCGCCCCCGATCGGGCGCGCGGTAGCGCCCCCGCGAGGCCGAGCACGGCGGCGCCGAGGGCGACCCGGCGCCGATTCACCCCCGGCAAATCGGCGCCGCCGCACTGGGTCGTGTCGCTCGTATCGTCCATCGTTCCCTCCCGCTACGCCGTCTCGGCCACGACCGCGATCACGACCACCCCCTCGGCCACCGCCGGATCGCCTTGGACCAACTCGGCGGCGCCTTGGAGGCCCCACTCGGCGGCGACGCGGGTACTTTCGTCGGCGCCCGCCTTATCGCCGAAGACGTTGACGCTGACTTGGTCGCGGCTGTCCGGGTCGGTGATCGAGAGGTAGGCGGCGAAGCCGGGGATCGCCGCGATCAGCGGCACGAAGCCGTCCTGGATCAGGGCGGCAAGATCCTCGGCGACGGCGTCGGGTTTGAGCTTGCGGAGCCGGACCGTGGCGTACTCGCCGCCGGGGAGTTGGCCGCCGCCGGGCGTAGCCGCGGGGGTGGCGACCGGCGTGGCCGGAACCTCCGGCGCGCCGGCGGCGACCGCGTCCCAGTCGCCGGCGACGACGGCGACCCGGCCTTCGGCGATGTCCGGCGCGCCGCCGAAGAAGGCGTATCCGTTCTCCGCCAACCAGGCCGCGGCGCGTTCGTTGGACTCGTCGGCGCCGCCCTTGTCCGCGAACACGCCGACGAAGGCGGCCCGCGGCGAGGCCGGGTCGGCGACCGCGACGTAGGCGGCGAACCCCGGGATCTCCCGCAGCAGGGGCACGAACTCGTCTCGGATCAGGCCCAGGGCCGCGGCGGGGTCTTGGCCGGCGGCCCAGTTCCGGAGCCGGATCACCGCGTAGCGCCCTTCGAGGGCGACGCCGCCGGGATCGGCCGCCGGGGTGCCTTGGGCGAAGATCGCCGGCCGCGTCCCGGCTCCCAATCCCAGCAGCGCCAGGGCCAAGCCGCCACCCGTCTTCAGCGCGTCCCGTCGGGTCGTCCCGGACTTGGACTCGATCCGATCCATCGCTCGCTCCCTTCGCCCGCCGTCGGCGGGTCTCCGTGCACGGCGCCGCGTCCCCGATGGGACGGGCTTGCGTTGGTCAGCTTACCGGGCGGCGGGGATCGGCACCATCGGGAGAACCCCCCAATCCCGCGCCGCGCCGATCGACGTTTCGGCTCTCCGCGCGCCGCGGGACTTCAACGGGCTCTCGCTCGAAATCGCTCGGGGGGAAACGGTCGCCCTCGTCGGTCCGTGCGGTGCCGGCAGGTCAACCCTGAGGAGCCTGCTGCTCCGGCCGGAGGCTAGCCGGGCGGAGATCGCAGTCGCTGCGTACCGGCAGTGCCTGGTCGACAACGGCCTGCAGTACTTCCGGTCCTATCACCCGACCGACCGCATCGGCCAGTTTCAACTGATCGAAGCGGCGTTCTATCTCGGCTTGGCCACCGGGTTGTTCGCCTCCGCCCACTGGCAGCTAACGCACCGCTCGGCCTGAGGTGACCACCGCCGAGCGATGTCGGGGTCAACCGCATCTCGTTCCACGCCAACCCAACATCGGGATCGCCCCGTGCGGCGATTGTCGCCCCGGAGACACCCGCCATGAAGCTCGCGCTCCTGAAGGATCGATGCCATGCGTTCAGGGGAGCGAGCCAGGACGGCACGCCCGCCCCGGATCCGGTCGCTCCTCTTGGGGAACCAATCCCCATCGTGTGTTTGCCGGTTGCCCCCGGCCAAGAACCGGTGCCGCGCGCGGTCGCCGAGGCCGATCTGCGGGTCAAACGCTTCCATGGCGATCCCGTCGCGGACGAGCGGTACTCGGTCTCCCTCCGTGCCGCCTCCGCCGCCCTGGCCGACGCCGCCGGTCGGATCGAGGATCTCGTCCTCGATGGCGCACCGGACGAGCATCTCGTCCTGACCGTCGCCGTTCGCCGGTGCCGCGGACGTTCTTGCTTCCCCGGTCCTACAGCCGAGGCAGCACCTCCCGCGCGTAGAAGTCCATGAACCCGTCCTGCTCCGGGCCGATCTGCTGGACATATACGTGGTCGAAGCCGGCGTCGACGTACTCGCGGATCGCGGCCAGGTGGGCTTCGGGGTCGGGGCCGCAGACCACGGACTCGGTCGCTTTCTCCTCGGTGACGAGTTGCGTCGCCTGCTGGAAATGGGCGGGGGTCGGCAGTTCCTGGCTCAGTTCGCCGGGGAGGGCGGAGAAGGCCCAGAGTTCGTGGACCGTCTTCCGCGCCGCCGCCTCGTCTTTCGCCCAGCAGACGTCGACCTTGCCGAAGCGGGGTTTGCCGGCGCCGCCGGATTGGTCGAACCCGGTCATCACCTCGGGGTCGGGTCCGGTGGCGATCAGGCCGTCGCCGATCCGGCCGGCGAGGGCGGCGGCCTTGGCGCCGCCGGCGGCGACGTGGAGCGGGATCGGCTCCTCCGGCAGGGTGTAGAGGCGGGCATTCTCGACGGTGTAGTGTCGGCCGCGGTGGCTGACCTGGTCTCCCGCCCAGAGGCGGCGGATGACTGCCACCGCTTCTTCGAGCATCTCGGCCCGGACCGCGTACTCCGGCCAGCGGTCGCCGAGGACGTGCTCGTTGAGGTTCTCGCCGGTGCCGACGCCGAGGAAGAACCGGCCCGGCATCATCGCCGCCGAGGTCGCCGCCGCCTGGGCGACGATCGCCGGGTGGACCCGCACCGTCGGGCAGGTGACGCCGGTGCCGAGCGTCAGCCGCTCGGTCGCGGTCGCGATGCCGCCGATCACCGACCAGACGAACGGGCAGTGGCCCTGGGCGTCCACCCAGGGGTGAAAGTGGTCCGAGATCAGGGCGAAAGCGAACCCGGCGTCCTCGGCCGCCCTGGCGTGGCGGACCAGATCGGTGGGGTGGTGCTCCTCGCTGGAGAGGGCGTAGCCGAACGCGACCATGGGATTCGGTCCTCCTTCGGGCGCAACGACGGGGCGAACCGCGATGTGGGGAGCCGGGCGCACGGTCCGGGCCACGGCCGTCGGGGGGAACGGGCGCTCACAGCCCCAGGTCGAGCGGAACCGTCGCGTAGCCGGCGACGGAGACCGTGGCCACCGGCGGGACGAGTTCGTAGACGAAGACGCCGGTCTCCGCGTCGTAGACGCGGCGGCGGAGGACGCGAACGGTGTAGGCGAAGGGGACGTTGGTGCGGGCGACCGCGGTCCCGTTAACCGTCACCGACCCGTCGACGGGCGACCGGCTGTCGGCGTCGACCGCGCGGACGGTGAACGTGGTTGCGGTTCCGACCGGCACCGGGTGCGGCTGGATGGTGGCGGCGACGGTCGGCGTGCGCGTTGGTGGCCAGGCGATCGCGGCGTCCGGATACCCCGCCGCGCGCACGACGCCGGCCGGCGGGGTGGCGCCGAAGGTGTGGACGAAGGGGACGTTGGTGGCGGCGACGTCCCGGCCGTCGAGCAGGACCCGTCCGCCGGCGGCGGCGCCGGTGGTGGCGTCCGCGGCGCGGATCGTCAGCGTGGTCGGGCGGCCGATCCACAGGTAGGGCGTCTCGGCGGCAACGCGCAACCGCGGCGCGTAGACGGGAAAGGCGACGGTGCGGGTTGGGTATCCGGCGGCGGTCACCGTGCCGCTGGCGAGAGCGGTGACGAAGGTGTGGGGGAACGGGGCGTTGGTGGCACCGATGTCCTGACCGCCGATGGCGACCCGGCCCGCGACGGGGGCGCTGGTCCGGGCGTCGGTCGTCCGGACTGTGACCTGGACCGCCCGGCCGGTCGGGATGGACGCCGGTTCCACCCTGGCGACCAGCGACGGCCGGTAGTAGTCGAGCGGCACCCCGGTTCTCGGGTACTCCGGGGCGGACACGGAGACCGCGGGGTAGACCGTGCGCCGGAGCCTGACCCGCGTCTCGGGGTCGAACTCCTCCTCGATCCGGCTCTCGAAGGTGAACGTGAACGGCGAATTCGTCGTCCCGGCGATCCGATCGTCGATGCTGACCGTGCCCTCCACGGGGGCGGCGGTCTGGGCGTCGGTCGCCCGCACCGTGACGGCGACCGGGACGCCGAGGGGGATTGCGGTCGGGGTCGCCGACACCCGCAGCGCCGGCGGCGGGGTCCAGCGCAGCTCGTCCGGGACGCCAACGTGGCCGACCACGTCCTCGAACCAGAGGCTGGTGCCAAACTCCGCTTCCCCGGCCGCCGAGCAGCAGCGGCGCAGATCGGCCAGCGCGGCGGCGGTCGGTGCCCAGCGGTGCTCGAAGAGACCGGCGGCGTTCGGCGTGAAGCGGCCCTCGGTCTCGATGGTGGCGAGGTGCACCACCCGGCCGATCTTGGTCGGATCGGCCGGGTCCGGTTCGAGCGCGGCGAGGCGCACCCGCCAGACGTTCTCGAAGGCGCGTCCCGGCCCGACCAGCGGCGCGGTGAAGGCGATGCCGGCCGCCCCGCCGTCGTCCAGCCAAACGTGGGCGCGGCGAACGGCCGGCGGCTCATCGACCAGCACGGCCGGGCCGAGGGTCAGCGTCGCCGCGGCGGCGTTGTCGGTCAGCATCACCCGTTGCGGCAGCCCGTCGAACGGCCGCAGGTCGTCGTCGCGCTTGTCCCAGAGCGTCGCGATCCACCGCCCGCCGCGCCGCGCGATCCGCAATCGGGTGACCGGTTCGTACTGCGACGGCGGCCGTTTCTGGACGAGGTCCAGGCCGCCCCCGGACCACGGGAACCGCCAGGCCGAGACGGCGAGCTGGCCGCCCGCGTCCAGCCAGGCGCCGCCTTCGCCGGCCGCCAGGGCCTGGGCGTCGGCGGCGGTCGCCGGTTCGACGGGGTAGAACAGGCTCCGCGAATCGACCGCGTCGAAGACGCCGAGGTGGCTGAAGCGGTCGGCCCGGGCAAAGACCGCCTCGGGCAGGAACTTCCATGGGTGGGCGTAGCCGGTCCGGGGGCGCTGGCCGGCTACCAGATCGCCCGCCGGCGGCACCAGCGCGTTGCCGGCCGGCAGGTAGCGTTGGTACCACCGCCCCGGCCCGGGGGAGCCGGGCCGGGTGCCTTTAAGGTGGATCGTCGTGTCCTCGCGCAGGCGCACGGTCTGCGGGTAGACGCGGGGCGCTTGGTCGGTGCCGATCGTCTCCTCCCAGGCGTCCTCGTCGGTGGCGAAGTAGCGGGCAGGGGCCGGCAACGCCCGCCAGCGCCAGGTCCGGTCCATCGTCGAGTAGCTGAAGTTGATCGAGTAGAGCAACGCCGGGTCGCGGTCCGGCGGCTCGCCGCCGGTGACGAGGAGCACCTGCGCCGCCGCCGCCAGGCGGCTCTTGCGGCCGACCTGCCCGGCCGCGAACGGGCACCAGTAGGTGGCGGGGTTCCAGCCGTAGAGGGGGCGGGAAAACACGAGGTCGGGCGAACGGTCGTCGTGCAGCCACTTGACCAAGGCGGTCATCAGGCCGGCGTGGTCGGCCGGGTCGACCAGCCGCCAGCGCTGGGTGAAGTAGAACTGCTCGTCGGCGTAGAGGATGGCGAAGGCGCCGGGGTGGATCCCGTCGCTCCGGCCGTCGTTGTCGGCGTCGATCTCGGCGTCGTCCTTGAGCTGGACCAGGACGTAGTAGTTGCAGGTGCCGTCGATGTAGCCGTCGCCGTCGCGGATCGGCCCGTTGGCGAACTGGTAGAGATCCAGCCAGGTCGTCGGGGGAAGGGGGGCGTTGAGCAGGCGCCCGGAGCGCATCGGCTGGAATTCGCCGCCGGTGACGCGGTGGTACTGCTCGTGCCAGTGGACGTGCCCGATCCCGAGGTCGAGCACCCGCCGGTAGCGGACCGAGCGCAGGGTGATCGGGTTCGCCCCCAGGACGTCGGTGCGGCAGAAGGCGACGTGGTCGAAGACCGGCACGCCGGACGGCGGCGCCTTGCGGTCGTCCCCCTCGCCGAGCCGCGCCAGCAGCGCCTCGACCAGCGCCGATGTCACGCCGAGCAACGGGTTCAGGGCGTAGAGCGGGTGCGCGGCGAGCGCCCGGCGGCCCAGTTCGACGACCACCAGGGACAGGTTGAGGCGGCTCAGCGGCGGCCGGGCGTCGACCTGGTGCCAAACGCCCCGGTCCAGCCGGACGATCATCCCGTCCATCACCCCGCGTTCGAGCAGCGGCCAGAACAGATTCGGGAACCGCTCGGCGGCGGGGTGGTGGCCAAAGCGGCCCCGCAGGTGCGCCGTCAGGTCGGCGGGGTCGGCGCCCGGCCGGTTGAACTCCGGGTCGAGCTTGAAATAGGTGCTCGGAACAGCGGCGTCGTTGCCGTCCGGGCCGAGGTGGACGAACGTTTCGTCGAGGGTGGCGAAGAAGAACCGGTCCTCGTCCTTCGCCTTGGCGAAGACGCGCCCGCCGCTGGCCGCCAGGAGGTCGAACGGCGGCGCGGGGATCGCCTCCCCGGTTCGCCGGTGGGCGAACGAGCGGGCGCGGTCGAGGCCGGTCGTGCGCCCGTCCGGGTCGGTGGCGACGACCAGGCCGCGGTCGTCGATCCGGAACCCGTAGCGTTTGCCGGAATCCCGGTAGCGGAACCTGGCCCCCGGTTGGCGGCGGTCGAGCGCGTCGGAGGGTGGCCCGGCGACGCTGAACGCGACCGCCGTCCGCTTCGGCACCGATTCCATCGTCGCGGACGGCGGGTCGGGCGGCTGCTGGTCGCAGAGCCGGTGGTTGGCCATGCCGAGCAGGTCTTGGAGGTCCGGGACGGACAACCCGAACGGGTCCTCGGCCACCACCAGGACGCCGTCCTCCAGCACCACCAGCGTCCGGCGGCCGTTGACCCCCGACAACCCCTGGACCGGTTCGCCCTCGTCGTGCCAGCGCCCGTCGGTGGAGACGCGGACCAGGTTGCCGTCCCCGCCCGCCGCCTGCCAGAGCCAGGCGCGCGGTTGGCCGTCCAATCGCAGCTCGAGGTGGTGGCCGGGGAACTCGTCCGCCCGGCCGGCCCAGGGGATCGGCAGGTGGACGGCGGCGACCCCGTCCGGCCCGATCGCTTGGCCGTGCCCGGGCGCGTTCGGGTTCTCGGCGTCGAACAGCGTCGCCACGCGGGCGGTCCGGTTTTCGACCCGGGCGATCGTGGTCACGTCCGGCAACGGCGCGGGCGGGGCGAAGGGGAGCAAAGACAGGTAGCGGTCGAGAACCACCAGCAACCGGTCCCCGTCGACCGCCGGCAGGCCGAAGATCCGGTCGCCGGGGTCGTGCCAGGCCCGGTCGGTGGCGCAGCGGACGAAATCGCCGTCCCCCTTCGCCGCCTGCCAGACCGCGAAGCGCGGTTGGCCGCCGAGGCGGATTTCCAGGTGATTGGCCGGAACATCCCACCCATTCGGCGCCCACGGGATGGGCAGGTCGACCGCGAGCCGCCCCCCGGGCGGGACCGCGACGCCGTGGCCGCGCGCGTTCGGGTTTTCGAGGTCGAAGACGGCCGCCGTCGCGGCGCTCCGGTTTTCGATGCGCTTGATCGTCGTCACGCCCATCGCCGTGACCTCCCCTGGCGCCGTCGCGCGAACACCGGCTTGTCCGGTGCCCCCGCTTCTATTCTATGAAGGGAGCCGGTCAAGCGGAACGCCCACCGGGCGCCGCCGCCGGAGCGACCGCCGGCCCGAAGCGGAACCGCCGGGTGACGGCGGCGATCCCGCCGAGGGCCAGCAGGCAGGCGATCGCCATCGCCCCCGGGGCGCCGATCCGCTCCGCCACCACGCCGACGAAGAGTTGGCCAACCGGCAGCATCCCCCAGGTCAGCAGGTAGACGGAAAACACCCGGCCGCGCGTTTCCTCGGCGACCCGCATCTGCAACGCCGCCTGGTTCGAGGCCAGGAACGCCGCGCTGGCCCACCCGACGGCGAACAAGAGCGGCACCGCCGCGATGACGACCGGGACGAGCGCGAACGCCAGCACCAGCAGCGCGAACCCGACCGCCGCCACGATCTGCCCGTTGCCCCGCGCCCCCGAACCGCCGGGTCGAGCCACCGACAGCGCCCCGGCCACGGTGCCCAACCCGGTGCTGCCCAGCAGCACCCCCAACCCGGTCGACCCCAGCCCCAGCTCGTCGCGGGCGAAGACCGGCATCAGGTTCAAATAGGGCATCACCAGGACGTTGGTCGCCAACGCCAGCAGGATCAAGCCGACCAGCACCGGTTCGGCGGCGACGATCCGCAGCCCGACCAGCGGGCTGGTCCCCGCCGCCCGGGCGTCGGCCGCCGGCCCAGACGCCCGCCCCGGCAAGCGCGACGTCGTCAATAGGGCCAGGATCTGCATCGCCGCCGCGACGGCGAAGGTGCCGGCGACGCCGACGGTGGCGGTCAGGACCCCGGCCAGCGACGGGCCGAGGACGCGGGTCGCGTTTTGGCCGGCGGCGTTGAGGGCGACGGCGTTCGCCAGATCCGCCCGCGCCACCAACGAGGGCACCATCGTCGTCCGGGTCGGAAAGACGAACGACATCGCGGTGCCGTAGGCGGCGGCCAGGACCAGCATCGACCAGGGCGCGATGGCGCCGGTGCCGACCAGGACGGCGAACGCCGCCGAGACCAGCATCACCCCCCACTGGGCGGCGCTCAGCACCGAGCGGCGGTCGTGGCGGTCGATGATCACCCCGGCTGGCAACGAGACGATCAGCAGCGGGATCCCGCCGGCGAACCCGGTCAGGCCGACGAACTGCGGCGAATCGGTCAGCTCCAACGCCAGCCACCCGGCGGCGACCTGGTACATCCAAAACGCGGAGTTGGTCGCCAGCGTCCCCAGCAGCAGCATCCGCAAGTCGCGGTAGACGCGCAACGACCGCAGCGTGCCGCCGGCCCCGGCACGGCGCGGCGCGCGATCCGTCTTCGGCACCGATCCCCCCCGTCCCGATCCCCCCGTCCGTCTCGCCGCCACAGGGTAGCACCGCCGGGGCCAACGGGCGGCCGGCGCCGCGGCCGCGACCGGTTGCGCGACGAGCCCGGGTGATCCGTGCTGGGGCGCC
>CADCWE010000037.1 GCA_902806325.1 uncultured Thermomicrobiales bacterium
CGGACATCGACCACATCGACGGCCTTTCCCCGGCGATCTCGATCGACCAAAAAGGGACCAGCCGCAACCCGCGCTCGACCGTCGGCACCGTGACCGAGATCTACGACTACCTGCGGTTGCTGTTCGCCCGCGTCGGTCGGCCCCACTGCCCGAATTGTGGACGACCGATCTCGCAGCAGACGCCCCAGCAGATGGCGGCCCAGATCCTCGATCTGCCCGACGAGACCCGGCTGATGGTGTTGGCGCCGGTGATCCGCGACCGCAAGGGCGAGCACCAGTCGGTGCTGGACGAGATCCGCCGCCAGGGGTTTGTCCGCGTCCGCGTCGACGGCGAGATCCGCGACGTCGACGAGAAGATGGCGCTGGCGAAGTACAAGAAGCACACGATCGAGGTGGTCGTCGACCGGCTCGTGGTCCGCCACGAGGCCGGTGCCGCGCACGAACAGCATCCGGACCGGGTCCGCTTGATCGAGTCGCTGGAGACGGCGCTGCGGATCGGCTCCGGGATGGCAATCGCCCAAATCCTCGACGGCGAGGCGATGACGTTCTCCGAGCAGTTCGCCTGCCCGGAGTGCGGGTTGTCGTTCGGCGAGATCGAGCCGCGCAACTTCTCGTTCAACTCCCCCCACGGCGCCTGTCCCGAATGCACCGGTCTCGGCACCAAGATGGAGTTCGATCCCGAGTTGATCGTCCCCAACCGCAACCTCACCATCGCCCAGGGCGCGATCGTCCCCTGGACCCGCTCCGGTAAGGAAGGCGCCGCCTGGTACGACGCCCTGCTCGACGCCGTTTCCGAGCGGTACAGGTTCTCGCTGGCGGTGCCGGTGCGCGATCTCTCGGCCGAGCACCTCTCGACCCTGCTCTACGGGTCCAACAACGAGATGGTGACCGTCAAGTACAAGTCGAAGAACGGTCGCCTGCGCTCCTACGACGTCGCCTTCGAGGGCGTGGTGCCCAACCTCCGCCGCCGCTACGACACCACCTCGTCCGACTACGTCAAAGAAGAGGTCGAGCGGTACATGTCGGCCCGGCCCTGCCCGGTCTGCAAAGGGTCGCGGCTGAAGCCGGAAACGTTGGCCGTGCTGATCGGGGGCAAGAACATCGTCGATGTCACCCAAAGCGCGATCCGTGGCTTGCAGACCTGGTTCGTCGGCCTCTCGTCCGACCCGACCGAGGATCCGGCGGCGGAGTTCACCGAGCGCGAGCACCTGATCGCGCGCCAGATCTTGAAGGAGATCCGCGAGCGGCTTGGGTTCCTGGTCGACGTCGGATTGGACTACCTGACGCTGGATCGTTCCGCCAACACCCTTTCCGGCGGCGAGGCGCAGCGGATCCGGTTGGCGACCCAGATCGGGTCGTCGCTGATGGGCGTCCTCTACATCCTCGACGAGCCGAGCATCGGGCTCCACCAGCGCGACAATGCCCGCTTGATCAAGACGTTGCTCCGGCTACGCGACATCGGCAACACCTTGATCGTGGTCGAGCACGACGAGGACACCATGCGCGCCGCCGATTGGATCGTCGACATCGGCCCCGGTGCCGGCGAGCACGGCGGCCACGTCGTCGCCGAAGGGAAGATGGCCGACATCGCCCGCGTCGCCACCTCGATCACTGGCCAGTACTTGAGCGGCAAACGGTCGATCCCGACCCCGTCCCGCCGCCGCGCCGGTAACGGGAAGTCGTTGGTCCTGCGCGGCGCCAAGGCGCACAACCTGCGCGATTTGACCGTCAAGTTCCCGCTCGGCACCTTCATCGCCGTCACCGGCGTCTCCGGTTCTGGAAAGAGTTCGCTGATCACCGACACGCTTTACCGCCGCTTGGCCCAAGAACTCCACCACGCCAAGGACAAACCGGGCACCCACGACGCCCTCGACGGCATCCACCACCTCGACAAAGTGATCGACATCGACCAAAGCCCGATCGGCCGCACCCCCCGCTCGAACCCGGCCACCTACACCGGTCTGTTCACCCCGATTCGCGACCTGTTCGCCTCCCTGCCCGAGGCGAAAGCCCGCGGCTATCTGGCCGGGCGGTTCTCCTTCAACGTCAAGGGCGGGCGCTGCGAAGCCTGCCGCGGCGAGGGCATCATCCAGATCGAGATGAATTTCCTGCCTGACGTTTTCGTCCCCTGCGAGGTCTGCCACGGCAAGCGCTACAACCGCGAGGCGCTGGAGATCCTCTACAAAGGGAAATCCATCGCCGACGTGCTAGACATGACCGTCGAGGAAGCGCTGAACTTCTTTCAGAACATCCCGGCGATCAAGAACAAACTGCAAACGCTGTTCGACGTCGGTCTCGGTTACATCCACCTCGGCCAACCGGCGACGCAGCTCTCCGGCGGCGAGGCGCAGCGCGTCAAGCTGGCCGGCGAACTATCCCGCCGTGCCACCGGCCGCACGATGTACATCCTGGACGAGCCGACCACCGGACTCCATTTCGCCGATATCGAACGCCTGCTCGGCGTTCTCCAGCGCTTGGCCGACGGCGGCAACACGATCGTCGTCATCGAGCACAACCTGGACGTGATCAAGAACGCCGACTGGGTGATCGACCTCGGCCCGGAGGGCGGCAGCGGCGGCGGCATGATCGTCGCCGAAGGCACCCCGGAGGACGTGATCCACAACGACCGCTCCTTCACCGGCCAGTACCTCCGCCCCGTCCTCGAACCGGCGAGCCTGGCCGCGGACTGACCGGATCGGGCGGCTAGTCCGCATTCGGGTCAACGATGGGCGGTCGCCTACGCAACCGGGCAGGTGTCGCCTATCCGAAGCGACGGGTTGCGGGGCGCTGCGGAATCGCTACCCTTTCAACCATGGTTCACGACATCGAACTGGTCCTGGCGTTGTTGGTCGCGGTCGTTGCACTGGCGGCCTTGGCTGGGCGGATCTCCGTGCCATACCCGCTGCTGCTGGTGATCGGCGGGCTGGTCCTCGCCTTGATCCCTGCCGTGCCGCGGATCGATCTCGAACCGGACCTCGTCTTCTTGCTGTTCCTGCCGCCCCTCCTGTACGCGCCGGCCTGGATGACGTCGTGGCGGGATTTTCGCGCCAACGCGCGCCCGATCTCGCTGCTCGCGGTCGGCCTCGTCGTCGCGACGATGAGCGGGGTGGCGGCCGTCGCCCACGCGATCGTACCCGGACTGCCGTGGGGCGCCGCCTTTGCCCTCGGCGCGATCGTTTCGCCGACCGACACCGTCGCCGCGACCGCGATCGCCCAGCAGCTCGGCGTGCCGCGCCGCATCGTCACCGTGCTCGAAGGGGAAAGCCTGGTTAACGATGCGACCGGTCTGGTCGCCTACCGGGTCGCGGTCGCCGCTGTCGTGACCGGCGTCTTTTCCCTTGCCGACGCCGTGCTGGATTTCTTCGTCATCGGCCTCGGCGGGATCGCTATCGGCCTGGCGATCGCGTTCGTCTCCCTTCGCCTGCTCAAGGTCCTCGACGAGACCCCGATCGAGATCGCCGTCACCTTGATCACCCCCTACGCCTGCTACCTGGCGGCCGAGGAACTGCACCTATCCGGCGTGTTGGCGACGGTCGCCGCCGGGCTTTACGGCGGGCGCAACAGCGCGACCGTGATGCGGTCCTACTCCCGGCTCGAGGCGAACGCGGTCTGGACGATCCTGCTCTTCCTGTTCAACGGCTTCGTCTTCATCCTGATCGGCCTCCAACTCCAACCGATCCTCGAAGACTCCTCCGGCCGATCGTTGTTCGACCTGGTCTGGCAGGGGGCGCTGGTCTCGCTGACGGTGATGGCGATCCGGGTGCTCTGGGTCTTCCCGGCGACCTACCTGCCGCGCTGGTTCAGCGCCCGGCTGCGGGCCGCCGACCCGTACCCACCCTGGCGCAGCGTCTCCATCGTCTCCTGGGCCGGGATGCGCGGCGTGATCTCGCTCGCCGCTGCCTTGTCCCTCCCCTTGACCACCGACGCCGGCGAACCGTTTCCCGAGCGGGACGCGATCCTGTTCGCCACATTCGCCACGATTCTGACGACGTTGCTGATCCAGGGCCTGACCTTGCCGGTGCTCATCAAGCGCTTCGGCATCGTCGACGACGGGGAAGGGCACCGCGAAGAGTCCCGCGCTCGCCTGCTCGCTGCCCGCGCCGCGATCACCCGTCTCGAATCCTTGGTCACCGAGCCATGGGCCGACGTGCGCGAGATCGAACACATCCAGGAGCACTACCGCGCCCGCGCGATGGCCTACGCCTGCGATTGCGACCCCAGCCCAGAGGATTTGGGCGTTTCACCGAACCTTCCCGTCGCCGACCGCCTTCAGGAAGAGGCGCGCGCCGCCGAGCGGGACACGATCATTCGCCTCCGCGACGACGGGGAGATCGCAGACGAGGTGATGCGGCGCATCGAGCGCGACCTGGACCTGGAGGCGGTGACCCAGCGGCGCACGGCCTGAATCGGGCAACTGCCGTCGGCCGGTGCCCGGAAGGAACCCTCCGCCGATGAATCGTGAACCAACCGTTGTCCGCCTTGTCCCGTCCCAACCCCCGTGCTACCATGCGGACGGGTCGCTCCGGTGAGCGCGGCGGCCCAGCGCTGGCAGCTGGGATGGTTGCGCAAGGCGCCTGGTGCGAAGGTTTCCCGCGGCAACCCTGAAACCGGTAGGGTATCGGCAGGGTGAACACGGCGGTCCTCGTCCTCAACCAGAACTACGAGCCCCTCAACGTCTGCAACGTGCGCCGGGCGATCGTGTTGGTCTTCGACGGCAAGGCGGAGATCCTGGAGGAACACCCCTCCGCGATCGTTTCGACCTCGCGCGTCTTTCCGTCACCGTCCGTGATCCGCCTGGTCTCCCTGATCCGCCGTCCCCGGCCGCGGGTCAAGCTGACGCGCCGGGAGGTCTTCATCCGCGACAACTTCACCTGCCAGTACTGTGGCCGCCAAAGCCACGACCTGACGATCGACCACATCATTCCGCGCTCCAAGGGTGGCCCTCACACCTGGGAGAACCTGGTCTCGGCCTGCAAGCCTTGCAACCACCGCAAGGGCGGCAAGAGCCTGTCCCAATCCCGGATGACCTTAAACACCGACCCCAGGGAACCCCGGGCCGGCATGTACTACACGATCGAGCGCCGCCTGGACTCGGTGCTCACCGAAAGCTGGCAGAAGTTCCTTCCGGGCTTCCAACCGCTTGGCCCGACGCGTGGCTACTCGTTGAGCCTCAGTCCGAACTGAGCGTCGCCCGGTTCGATCCTCCGGCTCGGACCGTCCCCGCCGACGCCCCGCCTCACCCGCGGGGCGTCCTCGTGTTAACGGAATCGTGCGTTCCAACTCCCCGACTCCCCGACATCGTTCAAGGAGCCATCCCCGTGCTCGACCTCCGCCTGATCCGCGAGCAACCGCAGCGCGTCAAGTCCGCCTTGGTCGCCCTCAACACCGATGCCCCGATCGACGAGATCCTGGCCCTCGACACTCGGCGGCGCGCCCTGCTGACCGAGGTGGAGGCGCTGAAGGCGGAACGCAACGAAGGTTCCAAACTCGTCAACCGGACCAAGGACGCCGCCGCCCGCCAGCCCCTGATCGACAACCTCCGCGGCCTCGGCGACCAGATCGCCCACCTCGACCAGCAGGCCAAGGCGGCCGACACCCGACTGGCCGAGCTGCTGCTGACGGTGCCGAATCTGCCCGCGCCGGAGGTGCCGGTCGGGCCCGACGAGTCGCACAACGTCGTCGTCGCGGAGGAGGGCACGAAGCCGTCGTTCGCGTTCGCGCCGAAACCCCATTGGGAGCTGGCCGAAGCGCTTGGCATCATCGAGTTCGAGCGGGCGACGAAGGTCTCCGGCGCCCGGTTCTACGCCCTCGTCGGCGACGGCGCCCGGCTCCAACGCGCCCTCATCGCCTGGATGCTTGACCTCCACCGGGAGCGCCACGGGTACACCGAGATCGCTCCGCCGTACCTCGTCACCGAACAATCCCTCTTCGGCACCGGCCAACTGCCCAAGTTCCGCGATACCCAGTTCCAGACCACCGCGGGCGACCACTGGCTGATCCCGACCGCGGAGGTGCCGCTGACCAACCTCTACCGGGACGAGATCCTCGACGCCGCCCAACTGCCGATCTACCACACCGCCTACACGGCCTGCTTCCGCCGCGAGCAGTTTTCCGGCGGGCGCGACGTCCGCGGCATCAAGCGCTCCTACCAGTTCGACAAGGTGGAGATGGTCAAGTTCGTCCACCCGGACGAATCGGCGACGGAGTTCCGCCGCCTGATCGAGGAAGCCTCCGACATCCTCCGCCTGCTTGGCTTGCCCTTCCGTCTGCTCCAGATCTGCACCGGTGATCTATCCTTCACCGCCGCCAACAAGGTGGACCTGGAGGTCTGGGCCGCCGGCGCCGAAGAGTGGCTGGAAGTCTCCTCCTGCGCCACCTTCCTCGATTTCCAGGCCCGCCGCGCCAACATCCGCTTCCGCCCCGCCGACGTCGGCCGTCCCCAATTCGTCCACACCCTCAACGGTTCCGGCCTTGCCCTGCCCCGGACCGTGATCGCCCTCCTGGAGCACTACCAGTTGGAGGACGGTACCATCGCGGTCCCGGAAGTCCTTCGTGCGTACCTCGGTGGCCAAGAGACCATCGGCGTCCAACCGCCGCTCGGGCCGCCGCGTCCGCCGTCCGCCTGATTACCGGCCACTCCCTCGACGGGCCAATTGCGACCCACCGCACGCGGCGCTATAATCGTTCTGTCACCGATGAGGACCGCCGGGATCGGACCCGGCCAGCACCGGGAGAGGTGGCCGAGCGGCTTAAGGCAGCTGTCTTGAAAACAGCCGAGGCGACGAGTCTCCGTGGGTTCAAATCCCACCCTCTCCGCCGGGAGGTTCGAACCGGGTAGCGCGACAACCGAAGACGGTGGCACGGGGAGGTGGCCGAGAGGCTGAAGGCGCTCGCCTGCTAAGTGAGTAACGGGGTTAAACCCGTTCGAGGGTTCGAATCCCTCCCTCTCCGCCGGATCACCGTTCGACCGTGTCGCGTTCCGTCGCCCTGGTGCCTTCACCGTGCCTCCGGCATGCTTCGGTCGTGCCGGGAAAGATGCCGGCGTATGAGTCCGAAGCTGCGCGGAGCGAGCGCTTGGTTGTGGACCAAGATGTCACGAGCTCCCGCCGATTGTAGCGTACGTACAGGAGTACTCGATCCTTCCCTTCCGTCCTAGCGCTTGGATCCTTGGGCGACGCCCTCTGGTCGGGGGGCCAGTCCCGCCCGTCGACCATCTGATCGTCGCCTACCCGACCGCGCTCCGCGCCGACGGCAAGGCCACTACGCAGTCGACTGGCACCGCGAGTGCCTTGGCGCGATGGCGGCGTCGGCTGCCACCCCGAGAAACACGAGGCGTGGACGCCGGCCCTCTTCCGCCTCTACCTCGTCCACGTAAAGGTGCGCCCCAGGGCGAACGGGGAGCCGCTGTCGCCGACGTCCGCGGCTGGCATGGCCGGCACGCTCCACTCGTGCTGCGCCTCGCTCCACCGCGAGGCACTCGTCGAGCGGGACCCGCTCTCCCGCCTGACGCCGCCGCGGGAGCCCCGGATGGTCAAACCGACCATCCACCCCGCCGAAATCGCCAATCTCCTCGACGCCGCCCGCGCCGCTCCGCGCGACCACCTACCCGACGCGACCGTCCTGCTCTGACCGCCACCCGCCAACCTGTCCCGAGACGAGCCGAGCGGGCGAAGGACGCGCCGCGCCGGAGGGAAACCATCGTGCCGTTCCCTGGCCCGGCGTGCGTCAGCCGGTCGCCGCCACCCCCGGTTTCGAGCTCCGGGCCCGCGTGCGCGCCCTGCAGCCGGGACACGTCCCCAGTCCGGACGAACCGTGGCGCCCGTCGCTCAGGCATCGCCGGTTGCCGCCAGTGCCTCGGCGACCGCGGCCTCCAGCGGCAGGGCCCGACCCGCCTCCCACGCCGCCGCAAAGGCCTCCGCGCCGAGCGCCGAGCGCGCCTCGGCCACGCAGCGCTCGTGGTCGGCCCGCTCGTTGGCCGGCAGGGGCGCGCCGACCGCCTCCCGCATCGCCTCGGCCGCCGCGGCGAGGCGCGCGGCCCCCTCCGGCTTCCCCTGCAGGACGGCCAGCCCCGCCGCCCCGTCCAGCGCGGTGGCGGCGTTCCACCGGTCCTTCAGCTCGGCCCAAAGGGCAAGGGCCTCCCGGTAGTAGATCGCCGCTCCCGCCAGGTCGCCCTCGTCGCGGGCGACCTCGCCGAGGTTGCCGAGGGAGATGGCGACGGCCTGGGTGTCCCCGACATCGCGCTGCAGGGCAAGCGCATCCTCGAAGAGCCGCCGCGCCCGCGCGAAGTCGCCCCGGTCGTCGGCGGTCACCCCGAGGTTGTTGAGGACGGTCGCCACATCCGACGCGTCGCCGAGCTCCCGGAACCGCGCCAGCGCCTCCTCCTGCAGCGCGTCGGCGCGGCCATGGTCCCCCCGTAGGAGGGCGACGATCCCGAGCCGGTTGAGGACATGGGCCGTGCCTCGTCCGCCGCCCTCGGAGTCCAGCTCGCGGAGGATCGTCAGCGCTCGTTCCTGCAGCACGCGGGCGCCCTCGAGATCCCCCAGCGCCTGCGCCACCGAGCCGGCGTTGCTCAGCGCCTGCGCCCGCGTCTCCGGGCGGACGCCGTCCATCGGCAGGGCGGAGGCCCGCTCCAGCCAATGCCGCCCTTCGCGCAGAAGGCCGCGCGCGTCCCACAGCTTCTCCAGCGAGTTGGCCAGGCCGAGCGCGGTGAGCGCGTCTGCCCGCTCGGTCGCCCACGCGAGCGCGGCCCGCAGGTTGCCCAACTCGGCCTCAAGCCGATCCAGCCAGCGCCCCTGCTCCGGACCCGACGTCTCGTTGCGCGCCTCCTGAGTCAGCGCGAGGTAGTGCGCCGCGTGCGCGTCGCGGAAGGACGCCGCCTCCCCGCTCAGCTCCAGGCGCTCCAGCGCGAACTCGCGGATCGTCTCCAGCATGCGGAACCGGGCACCGCCCGACCCCTCCTCCTGCCGCACGAGGCTGTGGTCCACCAGCCCCGCCAGCTCCGCCCAGATGTCGAGCGCCCCGTCCGGGTTCGCCGCTCCTTCGGCGGCCTCCGGCGTCCAACCGCCGGCGAAGACGGCCAGGCGCCGGAAGAGCACCTGCTCCTTCGCCGAGAGCAGGTCGTGGCTCCAAGCGATCGCCCCGCGCAGCGTGCGCTGGCGGTCGGGCAGGTCGCGCGGTCCGCTGGTCAGGAGCGGCAGGCGCCCGTCCAGCCTGGCGAGGAGCGCCTCCGGCGTCAGCAGCTTGACCCTGGCCGCCGCCAGTTCGATCGCCAGGGGCAGGCCGTCGAGCCGGGAGCAGATCGCCGCCACCGCCGGCAGGTTGTCCTCGGTAAGGGCGAACCCGGGCTTCACCGCGGCCGCCCGCTCGGCGAAGAGCCGCGCCGCCGGCGAGGCGGCCAGCACGCCGAGCGACGCCGCGGCGGCCTGCACCGGGAAGGGCTCGACCGGCAGCACCCGCTCTCCGCGCACCGCCAGGGGAGCCCGGCTGGTTGCCAGAACCGCCAGATGCGGGCAGGCGGCCAGCAGGGCGGCGATGGCCGGCGCGGCCTCGATCACCTGCTCCAGGTTGTCCAGTACGAGCAGGGTCCGCCGGTCGCCGATCGCCGCGGCGAGGGCCTCGGGCACCGGCACGTCGGGCGCCTCCCGCACCCCCAGGACATGGGCCGCCGCCGGCAGCACGAGGTCCGGGTCGCGCACCGGCGAAAGGTCCACGAAGGCGACCCCATCCGGGAACCCCGCCGCCGCCACCCGCGCCACCTCGACGGCGAGCCGCGTCTTGCCGACGCCGCCGGGACCGGTCAGGGTCACCAGGCGGTGCGTCGCGAGCAGTCCGACGAGCTCGGCCACCTCGGCGTCGCGGCCGAGGAGGGCGGTCAATGGGGTCGGCAGCCACGCCACCGCATGCGCCAGCGGCGGGTGCTCCGGCGGGATCGCAAGGGAGGGCGCCAGGGGCCCGGGGGCGACGCCCGAGCGCGCAAGCGCCCGCACGACCTCTGGCAGCCAGGCGTCCTCCTTCCGGTCGAGGACCTCGACCCACTGGGCCGCCTCCAGCCAGTAGGCCAGCTCGTCCGGGATCACGGCCGGCTCCAGCAGCAAGGGCAGGATCAGGCGCCCGTGCTTCCAGGCGAGCGCAACCTCCTGGCGGACGTTGCGCGAGGCGAGCGACGCCTCCGAGCACAGCAAGACGAGCGCAGCGCAGCCCCGGATCGCCGCGACGATTTCTGGCCCGTAGCTCTGGCCGCCGGCGATGCCCGCGACATCGATCCAGGCCCGGACGCCGACCCGCTCCAGCACCGCGACGACGGACCGTGCCTGGTCGCGGTCGCCGCTGGCGTAGCTGACGAAGACGCGGGGCGGGGCGGCGTCCACGGGCCCTTCCTGCCGTCTGGTGCGACCGGCACGGGGCCATCATGGGGCCGGGCGGGACGGCCGTCAACGGGCGTCGGATGGTGCCGACGGGGCGCCAAACCGGCCCCGCGTTCCCCAACGAGGCCGGTCGTTTGGCAACACGACGATGTCCGAGTAATTGCGCGCGGGACCGACCGTGACGGGGAGGCGGACGCCCCTTCTTAGGAGCGATCCATCCGTCCCGCTGTGGCGAGGAGACGGCCGCGGGGTTCCGGCACGGCCGCCGCATGCCGTCGGTTGGTCGAGGGGCGGCACCGATCCCGCGGTCCGCGTCTCGGGCGGTCTCGCGCCGCACCGGCTGGCCTATC
>CADCWE010000038.1 GCA_902806325.1 uncultured Thermomicrobiales bacterium
CCGGCGCCGCCAGCAACGCGGCGCCCCCGGCCACGGACGCCGCCGCCCGCGCCGTCCGCGCCCCTTGGCCGTACTGGCCCTCGCCGTAGCGGTCGAACGCGGTCTGGTAGAGCTCCTGGGCGAGGGCAACGGAGGTTCCGACCTCCGCGTCGGCGGCGCCGGCGGTCGCCGTGGTCACGTTCTGGATCACGTCGTGGGCGTCGGCGAGGACGCGGCTGGCCGGCGCCTCCTGAGACGGCAGCCCGGCCGAGATCAATTGCGCCTCGACCAGCGTGCCGGCGGCGTGGGTGATCGCGATGGCGGCGAAGGCGCCCCGCCGCGCCGTCGCCGGTTCGGCGGCGTCGACCGCGTCCTGGGCGCGATCGCGCAGGGTGGTCGCCTGGGCGAGCGCGCGGTCGATCGTGGTCGCGTCGATCTGCCCGGAGACCGCGTCCCGGTCGGCCTCGGTGGCCAGGATCTCGGCGGTGGCGCGCTCGACGGCCGCCGTGCCGTCGCCGGTGCCATCGTCGTCCCCGTCCGTGATGTCGGCGGATTGGCCGCCGACCGCCGGGGTCGCGGCGGCGTCGGCGCCGGAGGTCGGCGTGGCCTCGACGTCGTCCTGTGCCGCGGCGAGGCCGACGCCGAGGGTGGTCGCCAGGCCGGCGGCGACGGTGCCGGCCAGCAGGCGGCGGCGGGTCAGGGCGTAGGCGGCGGACTCCTCGGTGGCGGCGTCGCCGGTGATCGGCTCGCGGTCGCGGCCCGGTGCGGTCCTGGTCATCGCGATAGCTCCTTTTCGCGCGGCTTCACGCGCTCGTTCCAAACACGTCCAACCTGCCGGGTGCCGGCTCCTCGCCGATGGCGGTCGGGGCGTCCGGCACGCTGATCACGATAGGGGGGGAAGCTTGGGACTCGCGCCCGCTTTCCTCAAAGATCGCTGGGAATCGTCACCGGCACGGCACGGCCGGCGTTCCCAGCCAACTCCCCGCTGTTGCCCAGCCGCCGTGGATGCCCACCCCCCAGAATCGAGGCACCGGGGTCGGATCGGCGTCGCCCGCACGGCGGCGATCCGGCCCCGGCCGTTCCGGTTCGTTCGATGCATCGGCGCCGGCGCCCGGCGCCTTCGCGTAGGAGGTGGGGCGATGACCGCGCGTTCCCGCGCAACACCCGCCCGGCGGAGCCACACGCCGGGGCGGCCCGCTTCCCGGCGCGCGGTCCATCGCCCCCGGGCGCCGCCCGGGACGGTGCGTTCCTTTCTCCAAGCGCCCGTACTCCCGCCCGCGTTCGGGAACCCAAGGAGTCGACATGACCGCCGCCCGCTCGATGATGACCCTGCTCGTCGCCGTCGCGCTCGCCCTCGTCGCCGCGCCGTCCGCGGGCGCCCAGGACACGCCCGTGGACTGCGCCGATTTCGCCAACCAGGCCGCCGCCCAGGCCGCCCTCCGCGCCGATCCGACCGACCCGGCCGAGAACGACGCCGACGACGACGGCATCGCCTGCGAACTCTACGACTACGCCGACGCGACCACCGACCTGGTCCCCGTCGCCGCCGCGGTCGGCGGGTCGGACGGCGCCACCGCCGCCGCGACGGCCACGGCGACCACCGGCGGCACCGGCGGGACGAGCGCGATGCCGTCCGCCGGAATCGGCCCGCTGGGCGCGGCCGGCGGACTCGGTGCCGGGGCGGCCGGGTTCGCCGCCGCCCTGCTCGGTCTGGCCGTGGTCGCCGGGGTCTTCGGCGTCCAGCGATGGCGGCGGGCCTGGTAGACGGATTCCCAGCAAACTCCCAGCAACCATGCAGACCCCGTCCAGTCTCGGGGGCTAGACTGCACCCCGTCCGACCGAGGACGCCCGATCGCCGCGTCGGGAGGACGCGGCCGACCCCGGGCTTAACCCAGGAGTACGAGGAGACCCGAACCGTGGACCACTTGATCCGGACCAAGCTCTCGCGCCGCCGGCTGCACCGCCTGGCCGTGGCGCTGCCGGTGCCGGTCGCCCTGGCCGCCCTCGGCGGCAAGATGGCCGGCGTCACCCTCGCCCAGTCGCCGGCCAACCCGACCCCGACCGCGGCGGGGACGCCGGTCCTCGCCCCAACGCCCGAATGCGCCGACGCCGACGATCTTGATGCCACCCTCGAACAAACCGAAGGACCGTATTTCACCCCGGACTCGCCGGAGCGCGCGTCCTTGCTCGAAGACGGGATGCCGGGGACCAAACTCGTCGTCGCCGGGCACGTCTACTCGACCGGCTGCGCGCCGGTTCCCGGTGCCCTGCTCGAGTTCTGGCAGGCCGACGACGCCGGGGAGTACGACAACGAGGGCTACACCCTGCGCGGCCACCAGTTCGCCGACGACGAGGGCCGCTACGAACTGACCACGATCCTGCCCGGGATCTACCCCGGTCGCACCCGCCACATCCACGTCAAGGTCCAGGCGCCGGACGGCCCCGTCTTGACCACCCAGCTCTACTTTCCCGACGAGCCGGAGAACGACCGCGACGGCATCTTCGCCCCGTCGCTGGTCCTGGAGTACGAGGACCGGGACGAGGACGAGATCGAGGCCGACGGGCTGCTTGGCTTCTACACCTACGTCCTCGACGTCGCCTGACGCCGCGCCGCCGGCGAGGCGATCGTTGCGCGGGCGACCCCCGGTTCAACCCGTCGCCGCCGACGGACGTAGTAGGAGTGGAATGGGCCGCGCGGGAGGGACCGCTTCCCGTTTCCCGGTACCCCGGTAGCGCCGGCACGGACGCCGCGGGTGCGGCACATCGCCCCGGCGCGACGATTCTTGAGGAGGAGTGCGATCATGACCCCGACCCCCGTTGCCGGATTCCGGCGGCACCCGGCAGGCCCGGTCGCCGGCCTGCTCGGCCTCGCCCTCGTGCTTGGGTTCGTCCTCGGCGGCGCGACTCCGGCGGTGCTGGCGCAGGACGACGCCCCAACGCCGACCCCCGGCGTCCTCGGCACCCCGACCCCAACCGACCCCTGCGCGGTGCCCGCCGACCAGACCCCGACCCCGCTCGCCGAAGGCACCGAGACCTACGCCATCGTCAGCGAAGAGAGCAAGGCCCGCTACCGGGTCGAGGAGGAGCTGGTCCAGGTCGGCGCCACCGAGGCCGTCGGCGAAACGGCGGCGATCATCGGCCAGATCCTGTTCGACGCCGAGGGCATGCCCCTGGCCTGCTCCCGCTTCGACGTCGACCTGCGGACGCTGCAGAGCGACGAAGCGCGGCGCGACAACTACCTCTACAACAACACCCTCGAAACCGAGCAGTTCCCCCTCGCCACCTTTGTCCTGACCGGCGTCGAAGGCTTGGACGGCCCGTTGGCGGACGGTGAGGAGACCGCGTTCACCCTGATCGGCAACCTGACCGTCCACGGCGTGACCAACCTCATCTCCTGGGAAGCGACGGTGACCCGCGACGGCGACGACCTTTCCGGCTCCGCCCTGACCCGGTGGGAGATGCCGCAGTTCGCGATCGAGCCGCCGCGGGCCGGTCCGGTCGTCTCGCTCGACGAGACGGTCCAGCTCGAGGTCGACATCGTCGCCAAGCGGGCGGAGGGGTAGGAGGGCGCACATCGCGGCGCGCGTCCCCGTCAGTCCCCACCCCCGGTCATCCTGAACACGGCGATGGAGCGACGTGGGCGAAGGTCGACGCTGCCCAAGGGTAGGAGATTCGTCGCTGCGCTCAGCATGACGGGTGGCCGAGGACGACGGTGGGACCCCCGGTTCGCCACCACCCCACTCGATGTCCGGTCGAGTCGCGCCGACTACCAGAGGGAGACCCTCGCCATGCGCCGCCGCACCCGTCCCTCGTGGGTCCGCATCGCCCTCGCGACCGTCGTGGTCCTGATCCTGCTGGTGGGCGGGTACGGATTCTACCTCGCCGGCGAGGCCGGGCGCTTGCCCTGGCAGGAGGATCCGACCCGGATCCCGATCACCCCCTTCGCCGACATTCCCGGGTTCGGCGTGCCGACCGTTGCCCCGACGCGGGTCGCCACGCCGGTCGCCGCCGTTCCCCCTGGCGCCACCGATGTCGTCGCCCGCCTCCCGTTCCCCTACCGAACAGGATGACGCGTGCACGAGGAAACGATCTGGCCCGCCGCGACCGAATTGCCCCTCGTGCTCACAGACGGCGTGGTCCCGTCGCTTGGCGCCGTCGACCGGCCGCGCACGGGTGATTCCTTGGATCGGGAGCGCACCGCCCAACCGGCGCCGCCCGCCGTCAACCTGCGCGGTGAGCGGATCGCGATCGGTCCGCTCTCGCACGACCTCCTGCCGGAGTACGGGCGCTGGCTGAACGACTTCGCGATGCTGGCCTTGATCGACCGCCGGTTCCGCCCCCTGACCGCGGACTGGATCGAGACCTGGTACGCCCGCCACGCCCGCGGCGTCCCCAACGACATGGTCTTCACCCTCTGGGAAGTGGACGGCTGGCGCCCGATCGGCAACGCCGCCCTCCAAGACATCGACCCCCGCAACCGGACCGCCGAACTTGGCCTGTTCATCGGCGAAGCCGAGCGCCGGGGCCGGGGGTTGGGCACCGAAGCGGTCCGCCTGCTGCTCGGCTTCGCCTTCGGCCCCCTCGGCCTGCAAAGCGTGATGCTGCGCGTTTTCGCCTACAACGAGACCGCCCGCCGTGCCTACGAGCGCGTCGGCTTTCGCGAGTTCGGCCGCCGCCAACGGTCGCAGCTTCGCGACGGCCGATTTTGGGACACCATCTACATGGAGTGCCTGGCCGAGGGGTTCGCCGCCGTTGCCCCGGCCGGCGACCGGGTTTCTACGACGGCGCCGTAACCATTCCCCGCACCGCCATCGCGTCGAACAGGTGGCCGTAGGGGTGGAGCAGCGCCGTTTGGAGCAGGAACCAGCCGCGCGGCCGGTTGCCCGCCCAGAATTCGCCGACCGACGCCCCGGCGGGCACGAGCACCCCCTCGTCGCGGACCACCGCCCGGACGTGGTCCGGCGCAACCGCCGCGTCGAGGTCGGCGGGCGTCAGCGTGGCGACGACGTCGCCCGTGGCGCGGGCGACCGCGTCCCAGTAGCCGCGCAACGCGCCCAGGTCCAACCGGCGGCCGGCGGCGTCGACCTCGGCCGAATCCATTCCCGCCCCGGTGTCGATCCGGGCGATCCCCAGCCGCCCGTGCCAGCCTTCGGCGTGGAGCACCTGCGGCCGGTCGGCGACGAAGCGGTTGACGCCAACGTCCTCGATCCGGGCGACGTGCCAGAGCAACCAAGCGATCGAGTTCAGCCCGTGCGGGCGCGCCCTGACGTGGTCGTCGCTCAATCCGTCGAGCAGGTCGTCGACGAACCCGACGTGCACGAAATCGAATCGCAGGCGGAAGAACTCGATGGCGTCCATGCGCGCTCCCGGTTGGACTCCGGTGGCCGAGGCGGCGCCGGCGGGGGCGCGCGATGGGCATCTTGCGATCGTTGGCCACCCGGCGCAAGCCCGACCTACCCGTTCCCAGCCAACTCCCAGGTTGCGTGCAGCGCCGTTGCAGCTTGGTGCCCGACCATGGAGCGCGGGAGGGTTGGGGCGACCGGTTGGCGGTTGTCGGCCCGGGGGCGGTCCGTTGCGGGCTGGCGCGGCGGGCCGTCCCCGGCCGGGGCCGCCAAACTCCCGCCGTCCCGGCTGCCGCCCGCCGCTTCGCGCGGCGCGAGCGGACCGGGACGGCCCCGGTCGCTCGCGGTCCATCGTCCGGCGGCGGCGCCTGTTCCGCCCGCCAGCCGTTTGGCATACTTCCGGCATCCACCGGCGAGCGGCGCTCCCGACGGCGCCGCGCGACCCGGCCAGAAAGGCGCCCCACCATCATGGCCTCGGCAACCCCCAGCCTCGGCGGGATCGCCCCCCGCGACGAAACCATCCTCGTGGTCGAAGACGAAGAGCCGATCCGCGAACTCGTCGCCACCGCGCTGCGCTTCACCGGGTTTAACGTCGAGACCGCCGTCTCCGGCGCCGAAGCCCTGGCCCAGGCCCGCAACGGCGCCTACGCCCTGCTCGTGCTCGACGTCAATCTGCCGGACCTGGACGGCTTCTCCGTCTGCCGCAAGCTCCGCTCCGGCGGCGACCGGGTGCCGGTGGTCTTTTTGACCGCCCGCGACGACCCGGCCGACCTGCGGGCCGGGTTCACCGGCGGCGGCGACGACTACGTCACCAAACCGTTCAGCCTCGAAGAGCTGATGCTGCGGATCGACGCGGTGCTGCGCCGCGCCAACGGGAACGGCCACGGCGCCCAATCCGAACCGGCCCGCCTGGTCTGCGGCGACCTAATCCTGGACGAGGACGCCTGCCGGGTCTGGCGCGGCGAGACCGAGGTCGCCCTCTCGCCGACCGAGTTCCGCCTCCTGCGCTACCTGATGCTCAACGGCGACCGCGTCGTGTCCAAAACCCAGATCCTCGACCACGTCTGGGACTACGAGTTCGCCGGCGACCCCTCGGCGGTCGAGACCTACATCAGCTACCTTCGCCGCAAGCTCGACGACCGCGATGCCAAACTGATCCGCACCGTGCGCGGCTTCGGCTACGCGCTGCGCTCCCCGGACGCGACGCCGCCGCGTCGCCCGTAATCGCCATCCAGACCGGCCGCGCCGATGCGGCCCGGAGGACCCCAGGTGAGCATCCGGACCCGGCTCGCGATCGCGATCGCGCTGGTGCTGCTGGTGACGGTGACCCTGCTCGGCCTGGCCGTGGTCCGAAACACGCGCGCCGCCCTGATCGGCCAACTCGACGGCGAGGTCAAGTCCTTCGCCGCCCGCGAGGCCGCCGAGAAGCCGGCGCGGGGGCGCCGCTACGAGGGCCCGGCCGATTCCGGCGCGTACGGCCGCGTCCTCTACAACCCGATCGCCTACTACGTCTTCGACGCCGACGGCACGGTGGCCAGGAACGAGCCGTGCGTCTACGCCGGCGTCGTCAAACCTGCCCCGGACCTGCCGCCGATCACCGGTGGCCGGATCGCCAAGCTGCTCAACCGCGTGGTCAGCGTGCCCTCGACCGACGGCACGCTGCGCTACCGGATGCTGGTCCAGCGGATCAACGGCGACCAGATCGCCGTCTCGGCGGCGCCGTTGACCGCCGTCGACAACACCATCGCCCGCCTGGTCCGGATCGTTTTCCTGGTCGGCGTCCTGGCCTTGGTCACCGCCACCGTCGCCTGCTGGTGGCTGATCAGGATCGGGCTGCGGCCGGTCGACCGGATGGTCGACACCGCCGCGGCGATCGCCGCCGGGGATCTGGGCCGCCGCGTCCCCGACGCCAACCCGCGGACCGAACTCGGCCAACTCGGCGGCGCCTTGAACGAGATGCTGGTCCAGATCGAGGGCGCGCTCGACGCCCGCGCCGCCAGCGAATCCCGCCTTCGCCGCTTCGTCGCCGACGCCGCCCACGAGCTGCGGACCCCCTTGACCTCCCTCCGTGGTTACGCCGAGCTCTACCGCCAGGGCGCGCTGCCCGACGAGGCCGGTGTCGCCAACGCGATGGGCCGGATCGAGTCCGAGGGGGCCCGGATGTCGCGCTTGGTCGACGACCTGCTGCTGCTGGCCCGGCTCGACCAGCAGCGCGGCCTGGAACCGAAACCGGTCGACCTGGTCGACCTGGCGCGGGAGGCGATCGCCGACTTCGGCGCGGTCGACCCGAATCGGCCGATCACCGCCGACCTCGCCCCGGCGGCGATCGTCGCCGGCGACCGGACGCGGCTGCGCCAGATCCTGGCCAACCTGCTCGCCAACGCCCGCACCCACACCCCGCCCGGCACCCCGGTCCACGTCTCGGTCACCCGCCACCCGGACCGGGTCGAGGTGCCGGTCGCCGACGACGGCCCGGGCATCCCGCCGGAAGCCCAGGCGCGGGTCTTCGAGCGTTTCTGGCGCGCCGACCCGGCCCGCGCCCGCTCCCGCGGCGGCACCGGCCTCGGCCTCGCCATCGTCGCTTCTCTGGTCGAAGCCCACGGCGGCACCGTCGCCGTCGCCAACCGCCCGACCGGCGGCGCGGTGTTCACCGTCCGGCTGCCGCTGGCACCGCCGGCCGCCGCCCCAAGCGCCCCGGCCGCGCCCCGCTCGCCCATGCCGGCGTCCGCGTCGTAACGGTGGCGTTCGGGAACCCGGGTGGAAACGGATGGGGTATCGCCGGCCCGGCCCGTGGCGTCGCCGTCGTCCGGCCCGAGCGGGACGCGGCCATCGGCGGCGCCGATCGCGCCAGCGACGACGGTGTCGGGCCACGCGCTTACGGGGTCGGCGTCGCTACGTGGGGAACGTGGTCACGATGCGTTCGACCTGCCTGACGTGCGGCCGTTCGTGGCGGACCATCCTCTGCGCATAGTCCAACACGGTCCGCTCGAGGACCTTGCCCGCCCCCGTCACCGTCGCCGCTCGCGACCAGCCCTCGGGCGGCAACGGTTCCAGAACGGCCAAGAGATCGGCCCGTTGCGCGGCAAACGCGCGCAACGAGGGCGAGAATTCCAACGCGGAATAGTCCGTCTGCGTGATCCACGCGGTGGGATTGACCGCCCGCAGCGTCGGCCCATCCTCGGCGATCATCGCCGCGATGCAGTCGCCCCAGACATCGGCGCAGGCCCGGAGGTTGGCGAGTACGTCGTTCGCGGACCACGCGTCGTGGTCGGGGGCGGTCCGCAATTGGGCCGGTGCCAGACCGGCGGTCAGCGCGGCGATGCGTTGCGGCGTTGCGGCAAGCCAGGTCAGCACCTGCTCGATGGTGAGCGATCCGCCGGGCACCGGATGGCATCCTTTCGCGCCAACCAGGACGTGTCGTTGACCGCCACTGTGTCATGCCTTGCCGTGGCGCGCCACCCGGGGCGCATCGCTCGTGCGTGCTCGTTCGCCGCCCGCGGTTCCCGCCGCGACGCTACGGCGTCTCGGCGCTCGACGGGGTCGACGCCGTCGCGACGTCGAACGGCGGTCGTTCGTCGGCAGGCAGGAGGGTCAGCACCAGGAGGGTTGTCGGGCCATCGAGGGCGGCGCGGATCTCGACCTCCGCGCCGGGCTCGAGGAGGGCGCCTCCCCCCGGGACCAGCGCCGCCGTGACGCCGGCGGCCGACCGCCGGCCCACCGATCCGCCCACCCACGGCGCCGAGCCGGTGATTGCCAGGTCGGGCGCGCCCGCTTCGACGTGGAGCAGGACCGGCCCGGCCGCCGGGGCCCAGGCCAGGCGCTCGCCCGGCCCCAGCGTGGCCCGACCGACCGCCAGGACCGCGGACCGGGACGGCACGGCGACCAGCAGATCGGTGGCCAGGACCTCGATGGCGACTCCCTCCCCGACCGGCGCGGGCGGCACGCCGCCTGGACCGGCCGGCGGCGGCTCGGCGATCGCGATATCGAGCACCACGGCCGCCGATGGGCCGGTGTTTTGGACCGCGAAGCCGGCTCGCGGGTCCAGCAGGATGTGCTCGCCGGCACGGAGGGGCGTTGGCGGCGCGGGGGCCGATCCGGTCGCGGCCGGCTCGACCGCGACGGCGCCGGTCTCGGCCAGGACGAGCCGCGGACCGGAGAGCGCGGGCGCGGCGTGGACCGCGCCCGGGGCCAGCGTCAGGCGCGCGACGGCGAGGATTCGGAGCGCCGGCGGCGGGACGTCGAGGACGACCCGGAGCAGCGGCACGGGGACTCCGTGGTCCACCGCCGCCCGGCGCTCGGCGATCCGGCCGTCCGCGATCCGGAACACGTCGACCGGTCCCCAGGCGGCCCGCTCCGCGTCGAGGCGGAGGCCAAGGAATGGAGACGACACGGCTCCGCCGGCATGGACGGCGACGACGACGAGGTCCCCGTCGGCCGCGACGGCCTCGGCCACCAGCCGCGCCTCGGGCGCGGCGGCGCGCACCGCCAGGAGGCGGCGGACCAGCCCGTCCCCGTCGGGTTCCCGATCGGGGGGCAGGCTCCGGTCGACGAACCCGGGGGCCAACAGCGCCGCGAGCGGGGCCGGGTCGCCGTCGGCGATGGCCAGGTTGGCGGCGTCGTAGAAGGCGTAGGCGAGCGCGCGGTTGGCCGCCTCCCCCCGGCGGTCCGCCGCGGCGGGAAGGCCGGGCGGGCGGACGGCGATCGCCGCCCCGAGCAGGGCGACGGCCGTGAGGGCGGCCAGGAGGCCAGTGGCCAGGTGGAACCAACGGCGCACGGCGACCTCCTCGCGCTGGCGACGGGTCATCGGGTCGACGTCCGCCGGGCGGCGCGGGCGCGACACGATGATCCGCCCGGAGGGAGGGCGGGTGTACCGGGCAAAGACCGGGGATGGGGTACGGGGTTTTGGGCCGGGTGGGAACCGGGGGTGGGGCGCCGGCCGCGTCAGATCAGGCCGCGGCGCAGGGCGGCGGCGGCGGCGGCGGCGCGGGTGCCGACGCCGAGCTTGCTGAACGCGTTGGTCAGGTGCCACTCGACGGTGC
>CADCWE010000039.1 GCA_902806325.1 uncultured Thermomicrobiales bacterium
CAGCGCCTCACCGATTCGGAGATCGCCGCGCGGCTGTTCATCAGCCCGCGCACCGCCTCCTCGCACGTGGCCAACGTGCTCGGCAAGCTGGGGGCGCCCAACCGGCGCGAGGCCGCCGGCATCGCCGTCCGGCAGCGGCTGGTCTAGGCGCGCGGGCCGCGCTCCGGCCGGATTCCGTAGGTTTCTGCGTAGGTATCCCGGTAGAACCCGCGGATGCCCGGACGCCGCGCGCGGCGCATCCTGGTGGCGTGCCCAAGACCAACCGAACGGGCACCGCTCTCGGGACGACCGGGGGCGTGGGAGCCCCTGCCGGGAGGAGCGCCATGACGATCTCGTCCCAGACCTGCGTCGTCGCCGAAGACCGCCGCCAGGCCGCGCTCGCCTGGGCCGCCCGCGTCCACCTCGTCGCTCCCGGGACCCGGTCCACGTCCTCCGCCACGCCCCGAACCGTCGACCGCGTTCGCGCCGGCCCGCGCCACGCGGACGCGTCGCTGGCCGCGCTCGCCTCGATGGGCTAAGCACCGGCGGAACCCGAGGCCGAACACGTCCCGCAACGGCGGATCGAGAGCGCAACCAGGGAAGGAGGTGAGGCGGGAGGGTCACCGCGGTTCGTTGGCGCAACCGGCGTGACGGTGGTCGCCGCGGCGCGGTGAATCAAGGATCGGGGCGGCACCGTCACCCGCCCCAGCAGAGCGAGCCCAGCGTGACAGAAACGGGGGACAGGCCATGGACCAGGCGCTCTTCGCGTTGCCGATCCTTCCCGACCAGACCGAGGCCGCGCGCGCCTTCCTGCAGGAGCTGGGCGGACCGCGCAAGCACGAACTGGCCGCGTGCAGCAGGGGCATGGGACTCGACAGGGAGGTGTGGGCCATCCAGCAAGGGCCGCAGGGCGACCTCCTCGTCGGCTACCTGATCGGCCGGGACCTCGCCCGGGCGTTCACAAATTTCGCCGCCTCTCAGGACGCGTTCGATCGCTGGTTCAAGGATCAGGTGCAGGCGGCGACCGGCGCGGATCTGAACACCCCGCCGTCCGGGCCGCTGAGCGAGATCCTCGCCGACACCGGCGCCTGAGCCGCCGCGCCACCGCGCACGCCGCGTCGCCGCGAGACGAGCCAGAGAAACGGAACCGAGATGGCCGACACTGCAACCGCCCCGACTACCAAGACGGCGTTGCTCGCCTCCACTGAGGAGCCCTGGCGGGAGTTTGACGCCGCCACCGACGCGCTCCCCGACGCGGCGTGGACGGAGCCGACTGACGCAGCGGGGTGGTCGGTAAAGGACCACGTCGCGCACGTGGTGGTCTGCCTTCGGGCCGAGATCGCGCTGCTGCGGTATCGAACACCGATCCGGCAGAGCGCTGGGATCTCGCACGCCGCCGGGGAGAGCGGGGACCAGGATCGGATGAACGAGGAGGTCCGGCGGCAGACGATCTTCGACCCGCCGGCGGCCGTCCGCCACGAGCGGGACCGGGTCTTTCCGAAGCTCATCGAAGTCATGACCGGGTTCTCGGACGACGATCTCGCGCGACCGGCGAACGATTTCGGGTTCGACGAGCAGGGGAAATCGCTGCTGGCGGAGATGACCGCGTACTACGGCGACCATCTCGACGAGCACCGCGGCGACGTCCAAACCCTCGTCGCCCAGGGACGGTAGTCGACCATCTGGGGCCACAAGGCGGCGTCCGACCCTCGACCGCGCGGTCGGGGGTCGGACGCCGCCGGGCGGTCGTTGACGACCGCCGCCGCGGTCGCCACAATTGGCGCCCAATCCATTCGGCCCCCGTTTTCCGAGGCCCGCCATGGTCGCCACCGACACTCCCGACCGCCGCGCCGGCCTACCCTTACCCCGCACGCCGCTGGTCGGCAGGGAGCGCGAGGTGGGGGCCGTGCGCGCGCTGCTGCAGCGCGAGGACGTGCCGCTGGTGACGCTAACCGGCCCAGGCGGCGTCGGGAAAACGCGCCTGGCCATTCAGGTGGCGCACGAGGTGGTTGGTGGCTTCCCCGACGATGTCGTTTTCGTCGGCCTCGCCCCGGTGACCAATCACAATCTGGTGGCGACCGCGATCGTGCGGGCACTCGGTTTGGTGGAGACGGGCGACGAACCGCCGCCAGATCGGCTGGCCGGGTTCTTGGCTCGGACGCGACGCTTGCTCGTGCTCGACAACTTCGAGCAGGTGGTCGAGGCCGCGCCGCTCATCGGCGATCTGCTTGCGGCCTGCCCCAACCTCAAGGTCCTCGTCACCAGCCGGGTGCGGTTGCGGCTCTCCGGCGAACGGGTCTTCCCGATCTCGCCGCTAGCCGTGCCCAACCCGCCCGGCGGGCAACCCGATCTCGACGCCCTGGGCCGGGTCGCGGCTGTCCGCCTGTTCGCGGACCGCGCGCGGGCCGTCGACCCAGGGTTCGCCCTGACCGGCGGAACCGCCGCCGCCGTCGCCGCGATTTGCCGCCGCCTCGACGGCCTACCACTGGCGATCGAACTCGCCGCCGCGCGCGTCGCCCACCTGCCCCCGGCCGCGTTGTTGACTCGGTTGGAGCGGCGCCTGCCGCTGTTGACCGGCGGCCCGCGCGACCTCCCGGACCGCCAACGGACGATGCGCGACGCCATCGCCTGGTCTCACGACTTGCTGCCGGCGACCGAGCGGGCGCTGTTCCGGAGATTGGCGATCTTCGTCGGTGGATTCGATCTCGACGCTGCCGACGCCGTCCGGACCGCCCCGGGCGACCAGGAACGCGCGCTGGACATCCTGGACGGCGTGGCTTCGCTCGTCGACAAATGCCTGCTGGGGCAAACCGAGGCAACGGGCGACGAGCCGCGCTACGGGATGCTGGAAACGGTGCGCGAGTTCGCCCAGGAGCAGCTGGCGGCGAGTGGCGAGGCCGAGGGCGTTGCCCGTCGCCACGCGGCATGGTGCCTGGCGTTCGCGGAGCGGGCGGGGCCCGAACTTGGCGGGCCCCGTCCGGGACCATGGCAGGATCGACTCCTCGCGGAGTCGGATAATTTGCTCACCGCGCTTGCCTGGGCGGCGGATCGGGGCGATGCCGAGCTGGGCTTACGGCTCACCGGGGCGATCGCCTCGTTCTGGGTCTCGTGCGGTCTCGCCCGCGAAGCCCGCCGGTGGCAGGAGCGCCTCCTGGTCAGGGATACTGCGGTTGCGCCCCTGGTACGCGCCCGTGCGCTGTGTGTGGCCGGGGAACTCGCCCGCAACGTCGGCGACTACGCCGCCGCCGTGGAACGGCTCGAGGCAAGCCTCGCCGTCGCCAGGGAGCTCGACGCGAACGAGGAGATCCGCACGGCACTTTGGTTTCTCGGGCTGATCACCTCAGAACAAGGTGACCTCGATCGGGCGGATGCGCTGTTCGAGGAAGCAGTTGATCTGGCCCGCCGCGCCGGAAACGAAGGTAAGGCTGCCTGGGCGCTCTTGTCTCTCGGGCACATCGCCCGCCAGCGGGGCGACCACACGCGGTCTCGGGCCTTCACCGGCGAGGCCTTCGCCGCGTTCCGGGACCAAGACTACTCCTGGGGGATCGCCTGGACCACCACGGCGCTGGGTGAACTGGCCGCGGAGGAGGGCAATGCCGCGGAGGCGACGGCGCACTTCCGGGAGAGCTTATGGCTCCACCAAGCGAACCGGGAATCCGTTGGCATCGGCTACTGCCTACTCGGGCTGGGAATACTGGCCGGTGGGGCCGGGCGTCCGGCGGACGCGGCGCGGGTTCTGGGAGCGGCGGAGGCGTTGCGGGAGGCGCACGGCTTTGCCCTGTGGCTGGACCACCGCCCGTCGCACGACCACTGCGTGGCGACGGCGAAGACCGCGTTGGGCGAGCGGGACTTCGCCGCCGCCTGGGCGGCCGGCCGCAGGCTGACCCTGCACGACATCGCCGCCGAGGTGCTGGCCGATGGCCCGGACAGCGCGTCACCACCGGTCGCACTCCGGTCGGCGGCCGATGGCGCGGGGTTGACCGCCCGCGAAGCCGAGGTCCTGCGCCTCGTCGCCGAGGGGCGCACCGACCCCGAGATAGCGGACGCGCTCTTCGTCAGCCCACGGACCGTCGAGTGGCACATCACGAATCTCTTCCGCAAGTTTGGCATGCGCTCCCGCGCCGCCATCGCCGCTCACGCCGCCCGCCAAGGTCTCGTTTGACGCCAGCCGATCATTCGCCCTCCCGGCCCGTGTACGGGGGCGCAGCATCCCGCCGCACCCAGATCCACGGAGGCGACCCCGTACTCCGCCCAGTAGGCATCCCCCGTCGTCGAGCGCACGATGGACTCCTGGCCGCCGACTCCCGGCGGCACCGCCGGGGTTCCGCGCCCCGAGGGGGAGCCTCCAATGCGCCGCGCCGCCCTCCCGCCCCTCGCGATCGTCCTCGCCATCGTCACCGCTAGTACCCTCGTCCGCCTCAGTGTCGTGCTGGTTCACCCGGACATCGGGCCCGTTCGCGCCACCGCTGCCATCGGTTCGGCGGCCCAGGCGCAAGACCCCGCCGCTGCGTCCGCAGTGCGCCGGTTCTACGACGCCGTGAACGCCGTCCTGCGCGACGGCGATGCGGCATTGCTCGCCCCCGTGGTCGCCCGGGGCTTCGTCGACCGCGCCGCATCGTCCGATGTCCCAGCCACCGGCGCGGACCTCGCCCACGAGCTGGTCGGGCTTCGTGTCACCTACCCCGGAATGAGATTGGTCATCGACGACCTGTTTGCCGCGGGTGACCGCGTTGCGGTCCGCCTCCACGCTGAGGGCACCGACGGCGGCGACTTCCTCGGCTTGCCCATCCCGGGTGGTCCGACGGTGTGGGGACCGATCGATGTCATCCGCGTGGCCGACGACCTGGTCGCCGAGCGGTGGGGCAGCCGAACGCCATCCGGAGTGATTAAGCGACCGCTCGCCGAAGCGCCGGTCGCTGTTGCCCCGGCAATCGCCGGCGAAACCACGTCCGCGTCAGGCACATGGCTGCGCGTGTCCCGGTTCACCATCGCACCGGGAACCAAAGCCAGCGACCCGTTCAGCGCGGGCGCTCTCGTGGTCGTCGAGACCGGACACCTCGTCGCCACAGCGGCGGGCGGTGGCGGTAGTGACGACCCCGATTCCAGCCCATTCACGGCGGCAACGTCTCTGGAGCCGGAGGCAGGGTTCGTGGTCCCGACCGGCGCGCCGACAGTATTCCGGAACGATGGCCCGCAACCGGCGGTGGCGGTGGTGGTCGAGATCGGAGCGGCGAGTTTCCCCGAGGTCGCGCCCGCCGTGCCGCCCAAGGGTGGCGCCGACGGCGGGCCGGGAATCCCCACCGCAACGACCGAGATCTTGGTCGCGGCAAGCCTGCCGGCCACTGCGGCGACGGTCGGGGAGACGATGGCTGTTGGACGCCTCACGCTGACTGCCGGGACGTCCTTCCCCACCGGAACCCTGCGCGGGTTGGTGGCGGTGGTCGTCGAGCGGGGCACGATGACGACGGCCCGCGTCGGCGCCCAGTCAACGATTGGAGCGGGAACCTCCGCCGTTCTCGACGAAGGTTATGCGGCCATCCTTCACAACGCCGGCCCGGATGCGCTGTCGCTCTTGGTGGTGACCGTCGGCACCGCATAAACCCACCGGGGCGCCGTTGACGGCGGCGACCTTGATCACCATGATAGGTGCGCGTCCCGTCCTGACCCCTCCGCCCGAGGCCGCCATGGTCGCCACCGGCCAGCCGAACCGCCCCGTCGCCGTGCCGCGGCCCCGCACGCCGCTGGTCGGCCGGGAGCTCGAGGTCACGGCGGTGCGCGCTGCTCGAACGTGCCGACGTGCCGATGGTGACGCTGACCGGCCCCGGCGCCGTCGGCAAGACGCGCCTCGCGCTCCAGGCGGCCCACGACGCGGCGGTGGGGTTCCTCGACGGCGTCGTCTTCGTCGGCATCGCACCGATCACCGACCCCCACTTGGTGACGGCGACCATCGCCCAAGCGTTGGGGGTGCGGGAAGCGGAAGGAACGCCGCGACCTGGTCGGATCGCGGCGGCGCTGCACGACAAGCGCCTGCTTTTGGTGCTGGACAATTTCGAGCAAGTGGTCGACGCGGCGCCCGACGTCAGCGATCTGCTGGTCACCTGCCCCCGTTTGACGATTCTGGTCACCAGCCGGAGCCGGCTGCGGCTCTCCGGCGAGCGCGAACACGCGGTCCCGCCGTTGGAGTTGGCCGAACCCGGGCATCCCTCGCCGGTCGAGGAGGTCGGCCGGTCGGGAGCGGTCCGCTTGTTCGTCGAGCGAGCCCAAGCCGTCAAGGAGGACTTCGTCCTCACGCCCGAGAACGCCGGCGCGGTGGCCGAGATTTGCCGCCGCCTAGACGGCCTCCCGCTGGCCATCGAACTGGCCGCCGCGCGGACGAAGATGCTGTCCCCGCTGGCCATGCTGGCGCGTTTGGACCGTCTCCTTCCCCTGCTAACCGGAGGCGGGCGCGACGCCGCGACGCGCCGATCCGGCAACGGACGATGCGCGATGCCATCGCCTGGTCCCACGAACTGCTACCGGACGACGAGCGGGCGCTGTTTCGACGGCTGGCGGTCTTCGCTGGCGGGTTCACTTTGGCGGCGGCAGAAGCGGTCACCGTCTCGCCCGGAGTCCGCAGCATGGACCCGTTCGATGGCGGCGCCTCACTGCTCGATAACAGTCTGCTGCGGGAGGACGACGGGTTAGTTGGCGAGCCGCGGTCCTCGATGCTTGAAACGATCCGCGAATACGGCTTGGAACAGCTAACCGAAAGCGGCGAAGTGGCCGCGCTGCGGGACGCCCACCTCGCCTGGGCGGTGACCTTTGCCGAACGAACAAGCCCCACGGTCCACGGGCCAGGGTCGGCTCCGTGGCTCCGCCTCCTGGACGTGGATCACGACAACCTGCGCGCGGCCTTGGCTTGGGCGTTGGAGCGGAAAAACGCCGAGGCGGCGCTCCGGCTGGGCGGTGCGCTGCGCGACTTCTGGTACTTGCGCGGCCATAACGCCGAGGGGCGCCGCTGGCTGGAGGCGGGGCTGGCCATCGGCGCGGATGCCCCGGCCGCCGTCCGAGCGAGGGCACTGCTGGGCGTTGGCTGGTTGGCGAACTTCTAAGGCGACTTCGTGCCCGCGATCGACGCCCTCGGCCGATGTTTGGCGCTCTACCGCGACATAGGCGACCGGCTGGGGGCAGGTATCGCGCTGGATCTCCTCGGCTGTGCCGAGGAAGACCGGGGCGCGTACGATGCGGCAGAACCGCTGTTTGCCGAGGCGCGGGCGTGCTTTGTCGACCTCGGGATGGGGTTCCTGGTCAGCCAAGTCGACTACCACGTCGGCGTGGTCGCGTTCGGGCGGGGCGAGCTGAACCTGGCCGTTGAGCGTTTCGAGGAGGCGCTGAGCCTGGCGCGCGACGAGGGATTTCCCTTTGTCGCGGCCGGCACCCTCCGGTACCTGGGTCTCATCCACCTCGATCGCGGCGACCTGATCCGGTCGGCCGCCGCGATCGAGGAGGCGTTGACGCTGGATCGGGACACCGCCGATGACGACCGGGAAGGGATCTCGCAGAGCCTCGTCACCTTGGCGGTCCTCGCGGCGGCGGCCGGCCTTCCCGCGGCGTCGGCCCGGCTGAGGGGCGCGGCCGATGGCCTACGGGAGCAGATCGCTCTCGGTCCGTACCTCCTTCCCGAGCGCCTGGCCTTCGACCACGCCCGGGATGCCGCCCTGGCCGCGCTCGGCGAACCGGCCTTCGCCGCCGCCTGGACCGAAGGAAGGAACCGGACCATCGAGCAATCGGAAGCGGACATCGCGGCGGTCCTCGCTGCGGCGCGGTCGTGTCCGGTTGCGGCCAACGCCGCCGACCCCGCCTACGGCACCGGCATCACCCCGCGGGAGCTGGAGGTGCTAGGCCTGATCGCCGAGGGGCGGTCTAACCGGGAAATCGCCGGGGCGCTGTTCGTCAGCCCCCGCACCGTCGACAACCACGTCACCAACCTGCTCGCCAAGCTCGACGTCAAGTCCCGCACCGCCGCGATCGCCGAGGCCCGCCGTCGGGGCATCGTCTGACCGCCGGGTTTCCCGGCGCAGCGTCCCGCGTCTAAGTACTTTCTCTTAGACCGTCGCCGACGATGCGCCCACCGGAACGCGAGGTTCCTCCGGTGTGCCCGGCGGTGACCGGGCGCATGATGGAACCGTGCGAAACGGCACCGGAAACGACGGAAACGACGGAAACGGGCAAGGAGTCGACGATGAAGACGCGAACGACCGGGATCGCGCTCAAGGCGGCGGTGACGGGACTGGCGTTGGTTCTGGCGTTCGGGGGCGGGTCCGGCATTACCGGCGCCCAGAACGATGCCGCAGTCAACCACTTCGCGAGCCACCCCGGTCCGGCCGGCGGGCAAACCGGGATCGAGCGCTTCGATCCCTACGCGCCGTTCGACCTCGGCGCGGCGGGGATCGCGCGCTCCGGCACCGGCAACGCCCGGGCGGCGGGGCCGGCGGCGACCAGGGAGAGCGGGGACGAGGAGACGATGCTGCCCCAACCGGGGCTGCCCGGACGGCCGTACTGATTCCGCGACACCTTAGTTGATCGAACTCCGATCCGGTGCTGGAGTTGCCCGATCGTGGCAACGCTGGCACCGGATCACCGTTTCCGCGCCTTCCAGATCTCCTCGCACGGCCATCGCCGCGCCCAGGCCATCGAAACCAGCGGCGAGTGACGGGGCGAATCCTCGGGCGGGTGGACCTCGATCAGGTCCTCGACCTCGAAGCCGGTGGCGCGCAGAAGGCGGATCCAATCACCGTAGCCGAGGTGGAACTCGACCGCGTCGTCGTCCGGCCACTCGAAGCGGTGCATGCCGAAGTAGGGTCGGACCAGCGTCTCGCCGACCGGGGTCTCGGCGGTGGCGTCGATCGGGGTGCAGAGCATCGCCAGGGTACCGTTGACCAGGTAGACTAGACGCCCGCCGGGGCGCAGGATTCGCGCCGCCTCCGGGATCCACTTGTACGGGTCGCACCAGATCGAGGCGCCGTATTCGCTGACGGCGAGGTCGAAGCTGGCGTCTTCGAATGGGGTTGCCTCGGCGTTGCCGAGGTGGAGCGGGAATCGGACGCCGAACCGATCCTGCATCGTCCGCGCCGTCTCCAACTGGGCCGGAGAGTTGTCGATCCCGACCGGCCGGGCACCGAGGCGGGCCAGCCAAGCCGAGAAGTAGGCCGTGCCACAGCCCAGCTCGACCACGTCCAACCCGTCCACCGACCCCGGTAGGGCGCCGAGTTGGGCGCCCGGGACCAGAAACTCGCCCCAGGTCGGTTCGGGTGACGCCCAGGCCTTGGGCGCGTATTCGCCGTAGCCGGTGGCCCACTCGTCCCACTGCGCGCGGTTGCGTCGCACGTACTCGGGCAACGCTGCGTCGCCGTCCATTGCGGTCTCCTGACGACCTCCGTCGTCATCCCAAGGATCTGAGGAATCTGGTCCTCCGCGACCAACGACGGGATTCCTCACGGTGCTTGGAATGACGGCGAGAAGGCGTGCCCTACGGCAGGAAGTGGGTCCAGGCTCGGGTGCTAAACCGCTCTCGGACGAGGCGTTCGGCCTCGGCCAGCTCGCCGGCAGATACCCGATCGTCGGTCAGGCCGAAACGGTCCCGGAACCGGCCGACCATGTGGGCGATGATCGCCTCACGGGGTAGCGCCGTCTGTTCGCGTAGTGGGCCGACGCGCTTTTCGGCCGAGGTGACGCCCTTGTCGCTCAGCTTTTCTTGGCCGATCCGGAGCACCTTGAGCATCAGGGGCACGTTCATCTGGTAGGCCATGGTGGTGTGGTGGAGTACCGCGCCGCCGCGCCGGGCCTGGGCGGCGCCGCCGATTTTGCCGCCGGCCGAGGTGATGTCGTTGAGCGGCGCGTACCAGGCATCGACACCTAGATCGCGCAGCGCGTCCACCACCCAAGCATCGAAAAAGGTGTAGGACTCCGGAAACCCCATCCCCGCCACAAACGACTCCGGCGCGTACAGCGACCAGGTTATCGCCCCCTCCGGCTCAATAAACATCGCCCCGCCGCCGCTGATTCGCCGCACCAGTTCGACGCCCTCGGCCGCCATTGTGGCCTCGTCGACCTCGTTGCGCACGGATTGGAATCGGCCCAGCACCACGCACCGCCGGTCCCACCCCCACACCCGCAGCGTCGGCGCCCGCTCCCCCCGCCCGACCCGCAGCGTCAGTACCTCGTCCAGCGCCATGTTCAGCAGGGGCGCTCGCGGCTCGGCCGGGATCAGGCGCCACCCAAGGGCGCGCCAGCGGTCCTCGTCGCCGCGGGAGAACGGGGCATGCTCCACCGGGGTCGGA
>CADCWE010000040.1 GCA_902806325.1 uncultured Thermomicrobiales bacterium
CACCGCCCCGACCTGGACCACCGACAGCCTCCACTCGGCGGTGGTCGAGATCATCGTCCAGGAAGGCGCCCGCTGCCGCTACACCACGATCCAGAACTGGTCGAAGAACGTCTTCAACCTGGTCACCAAGCGCGCCGCGGCCTACAAGAACGCGACGATGGAGTGGGTCGACGGCAACCTCGGCTCCAAGTTGACCATGAAGTACCCGGCGGTCTGGATGATGGAGGAGGGCGCCCGCGGCGAGATCCTCTCGGTCGCCTTCGCCGGCGACGGCCAGCACCAGGACGCCGGCGGCAAGGTCGTCCACGTCGCCCCCAACACCAGTTCCCAGATCATCTCCAAGTCCATCTCCAAGGGCAACGGCCGCAGCTCCTACCGCGGCCTGGTCAAGGTCCACAAGGGCGCGACGGACGTCAAGAGCAACGTCGTCTGCGACGCGCTGCTGCTCGACGAGACCAGCAAGACCGACACCTACCCCTACATCGAGGTCGAGGAAGAGCGCGTCTCGATCGGCCACGAAGCCACCGTCTCCAAGGTCGCCGAGGAGCAGATCTTCTACCTCCAGAGCCGCGGCCTGTCCGAGGACGAGGCGATGAGCATGATCGTCAACGGCTTCATCGAGCCGATCGCCAAGGAATTGCCGCTGGAGTACGCGGTCGAGCTGAACCGCCTGATCCAGTTGGAGATGGAAGGGTCGGTCGGGTAAACGCGGAACGCCGGGGTTGGCGGAAGGGTGGCCCCCGTGGCCACCCGTTCCCCCGAACCCCGACGCCCCGATCGAGGAGACTATGGACGCCACCATCACCCAAGACGCCCCCACCGCCCTGACCGGCTTCTCCCGCGAGGCCGTCCTGGACCTGTCGCGCCGCAAGGGCGACCCGGATTGGGTCCGCGACGCCCGCCTCGCCGCCTGGGACCATTACGAGACGCTCCCGGCCCCGGCCCGCACCGACGAGGAGTGGCGCCGCACCGACCTGCGCGCCTTGAAGCTGGACCGCCTGGCCCCCTTCGCCGGGCTGGACCAGGAGCGGGTCTCGCTCGACGCGCTCTCCCAGAACGGGCACGCCGCCGATCGCGACGGCGCCCTGGCCATCGGCAGCGCCGACCAACGCGCCGGGGTCGTCGTCCAGCGCGACGCCACGACCCTCTCGGCCGACGTCGACCCCAGCCTGGCCGCCCAGGGCGTGATCTTCTGCGACCTCGACACGGCCGTCCGCGACCACGCCGATCTGGTTCGCCGGTACTTCATGACCGAAGCCGTGCCGGTCGGGTTCGGCAAGTACGAGGCCCTGCACGCCGCCTTCTGGCAGGGCGGCACCTTCCTCTACGTGCCGCGGAACGTCTCCGTCGAGCTGCCGTTCCGCTCCTTCGCCCAGGCCCAGGAGCCGGGCGCGGCCGTCTTCACCCACTCCCTGGTCGTGCTCGAAGAAGGCGCCGAGGCGTTCTTCGTGGACGCTTACTCCTCCCCGACCCAGGACAAGCAAAGCTTCGCCTCGGCCGTGGTCGAGCTGATCCTGCGCCGGGACGCCAAATTGCGGTACGTCCAGGTCCAAGACTGGGGCCGCCATGCCTGGAGTTTTCTGACCGAGCGCGCCACCCTGGCCGACCGGGCGGAGCTGAAATCGCTCCACGTCACCCTTGGCTCCCGCTTCTCCAAGAACTCGATCGGCTCGCACCTGCGGGGCGAAGACACGCTGGCCGAGATGCTCGGCATCTCCTTCGCCGACGGCAACCAGTTCTTCGACCATCACACCTGGCAGTTGCACGAGTCGCCGCACGCCACCAGCGACCTGGAGTTCAAGAGCGCGCTCAAGGGATCCGCCCGCACCGTCTACTCGGGCCTGATCAAGGTCTCCGAGGGCGCCCAGAAGACCGACGCCTACCAGCAGAACCGCAACCTGGTCCTCTCGCCGACCGCCCGCGCCGACTCGATCCCGAACCTCGAAATCGCCGCCAACGACGTCCGCTGCACCCACGGCGCGACCATCTCGCAGGTCGAGGAGGAGCACATCTTCTACCTCCAGGCCCGCGGCATCCCCCGCACCGAAGCCCAAAAGCTGATCGTCGAAGGCTTCTTCCGCCCGGTGATCGACCGGATCCCGGTCGAGGAGATCCAGGGCTTCTTGCAAGCGGCGATCGGGCGCAAGGTGGGGATGTAAGGCCGGAGCGGCTGGTCGGCCGGTGCTCACCGCCAGCCGGCGGGTGGCGGCGGTCGGAACCACGCGAATCGGGGCGCGACGCTCCAACCGTGTTTTCCATGCCGGTTTCCGGACGGGGACACCGCGTTCCGATTCGCCCCGCCCATTCCCGGTGCCGCGTTGCGAGCGGCGCCCAACCGTCGAGACCGCCCCACGGTCGGAACCTCCAAAAGGCAGCCAAGCATGACTCCCCAACCGGCAATCGCCACCACCCCGTTCGACGCCGCCGCGGTCCGCGCCGATTTTCCGATCCTGACCCAGGAACCGGCGCCGGGCGAGCCGTCGCTGGTTTTCCTCGACAGCGCGGCCAGTTCCCAGAAACCGGCGGCGGTGATCGAGGCCCTGGACGATTACTACCGGGCCGCCAACGCCAACATCCACCGCGGCGTCTACCGCCTCTCTGAGCTTTCCACCGGCCGGTACGAGCAGGCGCGTCACCTGGTGGCGGACTTCGTCGGCGCGGCCTCCCCCCGCGAGTGCGTCTTCGTCCGCAACACCACCGAGGCGATCAACCTGGTCGCCCACGCCTGGGGCCGGAAGCACATCGCGGCGGGCGATCTGATCGTCCTGACCGTCATGGACCACCACTCCAACCTCGTCCCCTGGCAACTGCTGGCCGAGGAGAAGGGCGCCGAGCTGGCCCACGTCACCGTCACCCCGGACGGCCGGCTGGACCTCGACCACCTGGACGCGTTGCTGCGCCGGGAGCCGAAGCTGGTCGCCTTCCCCCACGTCTCCAATAGCCTGGGTACCCTGAACGACGCCGCCGAGATCACCCGCCGCGCCAAAGCCGCCGGGGCCACGGTGCTGATTGATGGCGCCCAGAGCGTGCCCCACCTGCCGGCGGATGTCCAAGCCCTCGGCTGCGATTTTCTCGCCTTCTCCGGCCACAAGATGCTCGGCCCGATGGGCTCGGGCGTCCTCTGGGGCAAGAAGGCCGTCCTCGACGCGCTGCCTCCGTTCATGGGCGGCGGCAGCATGATCCGCACCGTCGAGCTGACCCGGTCCACCTGGGCCGACGTCCCCGCCCGGTTCGAGGCCGGCACGCCCGCCGTCGCCGACGCGATCGGCCTCGGCGCCGCGATCGAGTACCTCTCCGCCCTCGGCATGGACGCCGTCCGCGCCCACGAGCGGGATCTGCTCGCCTACGCGCTGCCCCGCCTGGCCGAAATCCCGGGCATGACCCTGCTCGGCCCGAGCGATCCCGTCCACCAGAGCGGCGTCGTCTCCTTCACCCTCGGCGACATCCACCCCCACGACGTCGCCGCGATCCTCGACGCCGAAGGCGTCGCGGTCCGCGCCGGCCACCACTGCACCCAGCCGCTGCTGCGCCACCTTGGCCTCGTCGCGACCACCCGCGCCAGCTTCTACGTCTACAACACCGAAGCCGATGTCGACCGCCTGGTGTCGGCGCTGCACGCGGCGAACCGCGTGTTCGGCCTGACGTAGTCGGACATCGGCGGTCGGAAGGCGGTTGAACGACGGCGTAATCCCGACTCCCGACTCCCGACACGGAGGACCCATGGTCGACAGCCTATACCGCGAAACCATCCTCGACCACTACCGCAACCCGCGGAACAAGGGGTCGCTCGATCCGGCCGACTACACCTACGCCGACACCAACCCGCTCTGCGGCGACGAGGTCCGGATCGACCTCCGGGTCGAGAACGGCCGCGTTTCCGACGTCAAGTTCGAGGGCCGGGGGTGCGCCGTCAGCATCGCCGCGACCTCGATCCTGACCGAGATGGTCGAAGGCCGCCCCCTGGACGAGGTCAAGGCGATCACCAAGGACGATCTGCTCGAGGAGCTCGAAATCCCCGTCTCCCCGGCCCGGATGAAGTGCGCCCTTCTCGGCCTGAAGGTCCTCAAAGCCGGCATCTACGGCGTCGCGCAAGACGACGAGTGAGTAGGCAGCACAGTCGTCTGAGTCCTTGGTCCTCAGTCCTCAGTCCTCAGTTTTCCCCCCTTTCCGCCCGCTCCCCAACGAAAGTCGATCGCCGATGGCCGATAGCTCGTTTGTCACCGTCGCCAAAACCGCCGACCTCCAACCCGGCGAGATGATGTACGTCGAGGTCGGGGACGAACCCGTCTGCCTGATCAACCTCGACGGCGAGTACCACGCGCTCAACGACACCTGCACCCACCAGGAGGCGTCCCTCTCCGACGGCGAGATCCAGGGCGACGAGATCGAGTGCCCGCTGCACGGTGGCGCCTTCGCCATCCGCACCGGCGCTCCGGTCGCCTTCCCCGTCGTCACCCCGGTCGAGGTCTACCGGGTGCGGGTGGTCGGGGACGAGGTGCAGGTGGCGCTGTTGGAGCGGTAATCGCCGGGCGCTGACTGCCTCAACCTCGGGGAAGGCGCCGCAGCGTCCAGACCTTCGGCCCGCCCGGCAAATCCGACTCCGCCGCCGCCTCGAAACCGCGGTGGACGAAGAAGAGGACATCGCGGGCGCGCAGGCTGGACGCGACGCAGGGCAGGCCGTCGCGGTCGGCCCGCTCCAGGATCGGGGCGAGGAGGGCGTGGCCGATCCCCTGGCCGCGCAAAGGCGCGTTGACGGCGATCAGGAGCAAGGTCCATCGGCGGTCGGGCAGCGCCCGCCGCCTCATCAATTCGAGGTGGTGGGTCGCCCGCAGGAAGCGCAGCGTCGGCGCCGGCGGCAGCCCCGTCTCCGCCGCCAACCGGAGCAGGCGCACCGGCGCCGGGGCCAATCGGGCGGCGACCGGCGGCAGCCAGATCGCGATCCCGTCCAGCGGCCGGGTGGTGGCGTAAACCTCGCCGTGGCGGGTGCCGTGGGCGACCAGCGCCCGCCCCGCCGCCGCCATCGCCGCCCGCGTCCTTCTCGCCCGGCTCGGCCACACGTAGGCCCAAAACGGGTCCTCCGCGCAGGCCCGGCCGATCAAATCCCCCGCTTCGTGGATCTGGTCGCCCGTCAACCGGACGACCTCGACCGGGCGCGCCATCCCCGCTCCGCCCCCACCCTTGGATCACGCGGCCCGTCCCCCAGAGCGGCATCCAAGGGTTCGGACAGGCTACCCTAAACGGGCGCCCAGGGGGTGCCTGCTTCCCTGGCGTGGCTGACCTCGGGTGGCTGCGCAACCGGACCCGACGGAACCCGCGTCGGCACGCGACGAGGGACTATCTCGCCTCGACCGACTCCCGTGCCCCGACGCCATTCACCGTCGCCACGGCCCAGAAATCGGTCTCGGCGTCGTCGGCCACCGCCGATGGCACGACGCCCATCGCGGCGTCGGTGCAGGCGACCATCCGGTTGGCGGCGGCGACGCGCTTCTGGCGGGCCTTGAGGCGCAGCATCCGCTCCCCGGCGAGGGCGTCGCGGGCGTCGAGCAGGGCGGGGCCGGCCAGGGCGACCGAGCCGCCGTGCAGCGCCGCCGGGTCCAACAGGTCGATCCGTCGGGCGCGGAAGCGCAAGTGGAGCAGATCGCCGGTGGCGACGCGCAGGATCGCCCCGCCGAGGATCGCCTCCGGGGTGACGTGGCCGATCGCGGCGCCGTAGGAGACGCCGGAGTAGCGGCCGTCCGAGACCACCGTCGCCAGCTTGCGCAGCGCCCGGTTGGCATTGATGTGCTGCATCGGGGTGAACATCTCTGGCATCCCGTAGGCGACCGGGCCTTGCCCGGCGATGGTGATCGCCAGTTTCAAGGCGCCCGCCTTCGCCATCAGGTCGAACAAGTCGGCGGCGTCCAGCCCGTCGCCCGCGGCCGCATCCAGTCCTAGCCCCGGCGCGTTGTGCCGCCAGACGGCGCCCAGGTCCTCCGCCGCGAACGCGCCGGAATCGCGCAGGCGGTCCAGCAACCGGACGTCGAGCAGATCGGCGTTGGCGTCTTCCTCGTGCTCGTAGTAGACGACCAGGGCGACCTGTTCGTCGAACCAGTCGACCTGCTTCTCCGGCATGCCGCTGATCTTGACCACCGCGCTCTCGAAAAAATTGGAGCGCAGCACGTCGACGCCGCTGACCTGGCGCCGCGGCTTGGCCAGGATGACCGGGTTCTCGGCCACCCCGGTGGCGGAGAGACCGGTCTCGTCGGCCAGGCGCTGGCGCCACGTTTCCCCCGTGACGGTCATCGCGTCGAGGTCCATCGGCACCCCGTTGCGAACCATCTCGTGGACCAGGGTCTCCATGCCCCGGATGTCGCCGGAGCAGCACTGCTTGGCGAGGGCAAAGATGTCGCGCCCTTGGGTCAGGCTGTAATCGAACAGGTCCGGCACGCGGCCGGCTCGGTGGATCCGGTCCAAGTCCCAGATCGAGAACCGGTACCCGGCGTAGAGGACCGATCCGACGATGTGCATCAGCAGGTTGGTCGAGCCACCGGATGCCGCGTGGAGGCGGATCGCGTTGCCCATGTTGGCGATCAGGATTCCGGCGACGCCGCACTCGGGCCGGTTGACCAGGCCGATCAGGTCCGCGACCACCGCGTCGACCTGGGCCGTGGTCGGCGGGTCGGTTAAGAGCTCGACCGCCGGGTGGACCAGCCCCATCCCGGCCACGAGGTGACGGGACGAGTTGCCGGTGCCGTTGAAGGCGCAGATCCCGCCCTTGGCGTCGCAGGTGCCGACGGCGAGGCCCTTTTCGAGCGCTTTGTGCCGGACCGGATCCAGCACCCCGGCGTCCATGGCACGGGCAAAGACGCCCTGGAAGGCGGTGTTGGAGGAGCACTGGAGGATGTAGGCCATCGTGTCGTGGAGGTCTTCGGCGATCTCGCCCTGACCGGCGCCATCCAGCTCGCCCGCCAACCGTTCCAGGTCGGCCCGGGTATCGGCCGGGATCTCGCCGCCCTTGAGGACGTGGGCCGGGGCGAAGGCGGCGAAGACCGGCGCCTCGCCCCGCTTCTGGCGCAGGGTGTCCAGGTGGGCGAGGGCGGAGACCGCCGCCAGGGGCATCTTGTCGCAGCTCTGGATCACGAAGGCGCCGTGGTAGGAATGGGCCTCCATCTGGTTGACGATCATCTCGGCGATCGCGTTCCGGCTCTGCAACGAGTAGCTCATGCCCATGTTGCTCTGGGCGGTGCCGTCGCAGAGCACGGGCACCGAGAACCCGAACGGCACCCCGCCTTCGCGCCAGATCGCCAGCATCGCCCGCACCCCGGTACCCGGGTCCACGACGTGGGCCGGGTGGTCCGGGCTGCCGCCGATCACCGCGATCCGGGGCGCGTTGCGTTCCAGGCGGTCGACGATGGCCCCCAGGGTCCAGTCGGCCTCCGGCACCGCCTCCCCGTCCAACGTCAGCTCCCGCCGCGCCCGGTCCAGCATCGCCGCGACCGTGATCGGCTCGTTGGCCTTGCCCTGGACGTGGTCCCGGTACGGATTGACCGGGTTGAGGACAACCGGGCGGGCTTGGGCGATCGCGGGCTGGGGGGACATGGGCGGGGCCTCTCCGGGGTGGGGGGAATCCCCCTACCAGCCCCCCTTCCCCCCTGGCCAGGGGGGAAGGGGGGCTTCACGGTCGCGGTGTCGTCGATGTTCGCAGCCGCCTTTGGCGCCCCTTCCCCCGGTCGCGGGGGGGAGGGGGTTGGGGGTTAGGGGGATTCCTCCCCCGCCCTACCAGATCACCACCCGCTCCTCCGGCGGCAGGTACATCGCGTCGCCGGGTTGGATGCCGAAGGCGGTGAAGAACTCGTCCATGTTACGGGCGGGTTGGACGGCGCGGACCCGATCCGGGGCATGCTCGTCGCTCTGGATCAAGGTGCGCAGATACTCTTCGCGCGCTTCCCCGCCCCAAACGAAGGCGGTGGCGACGAAGAAGCGCTGGTCCTGGGTCAGGTCGTCGATCGGCCCCGGATCGCCGGACGCCGCCAGCTCCGCCGCCAGGGCGTCGTGGGCGATCTGCAAGCCGCCCAGGTCGGCGATGTTCTCGCCGATGGTCAGCGCCCCGTCGACGTTCAGCCCGGGCAGCACCTCGATCGCGGAGTACTGCTCCGTGATCTCGGCGGTGTAGGTTTCGAACTCGGCGCGGTCCTCGTCGGTCCACCAGTCGGTGAAGTTGCCGTTGGCGTCGAACTGCGAGCCGCTCTGATCGAAGGCGTGGGTGATCTCGTGGCCAATCACGGCGCCGATCGCGCCGTAGTTAGAGGCGGGGTCGGCCCGGTAGTCGAAGAACGGGTCCTGCAAGATCCCGGCCGGAAAGACGATCTCGTTGTTGCTCGGGTTGTAGAAGGCGTTGACCTCCTGAGGCAGGGCGAACCACTCGTCGCGGTCGACGGGTTTGCCGACGTTGGCCAGGGTCCGCTTGGCCTCGGCGGCCACGGCGCTGCGGATGGTTTGGACGTAGCTTTCCTCGATCCCCACCTCGGCGTAGGTCCGCCACTCGTCGGGGTAGCCGACTTTAACCCGCATCGTGTCCAGCTTGCCGATCGCGGTCGCCTTCGTTTCGGCAGACATCCAGTCCAACGCCTCGATCCGGACCCGGGCGGCGGCGATCAGCCGTGCCACCAGCTCCTCGATCTGCACCTTTGCCTCCGGCGGGAAGTACTCGGCGACGTAGAGTTTGCCGAGGGCAAAGCCGAGGTTCTCGTTGACGGCGTTAAGCGCCCGCTCCTCGACCGGGGCGCGCTCCTGGATCCCGTAGAGGGTCGTGCCTTCGAAGGCGAAGTAGGCGGCGCCGACCTCCGCGGTCAGGAAGGGGGCCGTCGCCCGCAGCACCTGGACCTTGAGGAAGTCCTTCAGGGTGTTGAGGTCGGTCTCGGCCACGATGGCGTCGACGGCGTCGAGGTAGGCCGGCTCGGTGACGATCACGGACCCTGCGGCGGGGATCCCGAGGATAGCGAGGAAGCCTTCCCAGTCGAAGCCCGGGTTGGCCGCGATCAGGTCGGCGACCGGGGTCGGGTGGTAGTAGTTGGCGGGGTCGTTGAAATCCTCGGGCCGCAGCAGCGGTTCGGCGAGGCGCTTCTCGAACGCGAACACCGCGGCGGCCGACCGTTCGGCCCGCTCCGCGCCGTAGTCGACGAAGCCGAGGAGTTCGGCGGCGTAGGCGCGGTACGCCTCGCGGATCGCCTCGTTGCCCTCGTCGTCTTCCCAGTAGTAGTCGCGGTTCGGCAGCCCGAGGTCCGGGCCTTGATACCAGGCGGCGGTCACGGAGCTGTCGGCCAGGTCGGCGTCGGCGAAGATCTGGTGCAACCCGGCGGCGTTGGAGGTGAAGACGCCGTCGCGCAGGTAGTCGTAGAACTCGTCGCGGGTGCCGATCGCGTTGATCGCGTCCAGGTCGGGCTGGATCGGCGCGACGCCCTGCGTCTCGCGGTGGTCGAGGTCGGCGTACTGGCGGTAAACCTGGATCGCCTTCCACTCGTCGGTGCCGACCGGCACCGCCTCGGAGCCGGAGAGGCGGTCGAGCAGGTCGAGGAGTTGCTCCGTGGTGCGGTCGTAGACGACGTCGAAGCTGCCGTAGCTGGCGTTGTCGGCGGGGATCTCGTTGCGGTCCTGGAAGCCGCCGGCGGCGAAGCGCAGGAAGTCTTCCGCCGGGTCGGCCGACGGGTCCATGTTCTCGAGCCGGACGCCGTACTCGGCTTCCCCCGCCACCGGCGACGCGACCGGCGTGGCGTCCTGAGCGGCGAGGGCGCCGGGCCAGGCCAACGACGAGACGAAAACGAGCGCGAACAACCAACGCGGCGCCATGCGGATTGCGTGCTCCACCGTGGTCTCCCCTCGCGAGGTCGTGTCGTTGGCGCGGGACGACGCAGCGTCCGGCCGGAGTGGCATGATAGCACCGGGACGGGCCGCATTCAGGGGACGGCCCCGGCGGAAGCCCTCACCCCTCGTCCCCAACCTCGACCGCCGCGTCCTCGTACGCCAGTAGCGTCTCCGGGCCGAAACAGACGATCGTCGCCCGGTGGATCGCCTTGTCGCGGGTCAGAAAGGCGGCGATCTCCCGCACACCC
>CADCWE010000041.1 GCA_902806325.1 uncultured Thermomicrobiales bacterium
CCCCCACCCGAACCGCTACCGTTCCGACTTCGGCGTCGCGGGCGAGCAGGCCGACATCATGGCCGCCCGCTACGTCGAGCAGGAGATCGAGAACCAGGGGCCGGAGACCGTCGCCTGCGTGATCGGCGAGCCGGTCTCCTCCGCCGCCGGGGTCCACGTCCCGTCTCCGATCTATTGGCAGATGCTGCGCCAGATCTGCGACAAGCACGGCGTCCTCCTGATCGCCGACGAGGTGATCAACGGCTTCGGGCGCACCGGCAAGATGTTCGCGATCGAGCACTTTGGGGTCGTACCGGACATCATGACGATCGCCAAGGCGCTCACGTCCGGCTACGCGCCGATGGCGGCCGCCGTCGTCCGGCCCGGCATCTTCGAGACGTTTCAGCAGCAAAGCGCGGTTTCCATGGGCCACCTGCTGACTTTCGGTGGGCACCCGGTCGCCGCCGTCGCCGCCCTCGCCAACCTCAAGATCTTGCGCGAAGAAAACCTGGTCCAGCAAAGCGCCGACAAGGGCGCCTACCTCAAGGCCCGGCTCGAAGAGCTGCGCGCTCACCCGACCGTCGGCGACGTCCGCGGCGTCGGCCTCCTCTGCGCGATCGAGCTGGTCAAGGACAAGGAGACCAAGGAGAAGTTCGGCAAGGATTCCGCCTTCACCGCCCGCGTCACCGCCCTGATGATGGAGCGCGGCTTCATCACCCGGACCTGGGAGGTGATGCATTTCGCCCCGCCGCTGGTCGTCACCCGGCACGAGATCGACCGCATGATCGCGATCGCCGACGAGGCGCTCACCATCGCCGAAGGCGAATTCGCGGGGGAGATCGCGGGGTAGGGTTCCACCCCCGATGGCGACGAGGGCGCAACGAATCCCGCCCCTGGCGAGACGGCTTCGCCCTCGTCGCCGAACGTCGCCTCGGGGTGGAAACCGGGGTTCGATCGGTCGCGGCCCTACCGCCGTGGGCGAGGAGAAGCGGCACCGCGTCGAATCTCCTCCGTTGCCGCTTCCCGCGCCCACGCGTCGGCGGCGGCGATGGACTCGAAGCTGACCGGCCCGTCGGGCCGGTGGCGTTCGACGACCGATTGCACGGTCTCCACGATGCCCAGGAACGGCAAGCGTCCGGCCACGAACGCGGCAACCGCAACCTCGTCGGCCGCGCTCAGCACCGTCGGGTACGTAACACCCGCTGCTCCCGCCTGGCGGCAGAGCGACAGCGCCGGGAAGCGGTCCAGATCCGGCGGCTCGAAATGGAGCGTGCCGACATCCGCCAACGACAACCTCCGGCACGGACTCGGTGCGTGCTCGGGGAACGTCAGGGCGTACTGGATCGGGAGGCGCATGTCGGGCAGGCTGAGCTGGGCGATCTGGCTGGCGTCGGCGAACTCGACCAGGGAGTGGACGATGCTTTCCGGGTGAACGAGGACCTCGATCCGCTGGTAGGGGATGCCAAAGAGCCAGCGGGCCTCGATCAGCTCCAGCCCCTTGTTCATCAAGGTCGCCGAGTCGACGGTGATTTTGCCGCCCATCGCCCAGGTCGGATGCGCCAACGCCTGCGCCACCCCCACCCGCGCCAATTCGTCGCGGGAGGCGCGCAAGAACGGGCCGCCGGAGGCGGTCAGGATCAGCCGCGTCACCTCCGCCGCGGTCGAGCGGCCCAGGCTTTGCCAAAGCGCAGAGTGCTCGCTGTCGACCGGACGGATCTGGACCTCGCGTTCGGCGGCGAATGGGACGATCAGTTCGCCCGCGCAGACGATCGCTTCCTTGTTGGCGAGGGCGATCGTCTTCCCGGTGGCGATCGCGCGGTAGGTCGGCATGATCGCGGCGTGCCCGGAGGTGGCGACGACCACGATGTCGGCGTCGGGATGGGTCGCGGCGGCGATCAGGCCGTCGTCGCCCGTCACCACCCGCGGGTCGTCCTTGAGCAACGGGTGCTCCAGGCGCGCCTCGTCGTTGACCGCGATCAACTGGGGCGCGAACGTTGCCGCTTGCTCGGCCAGCAGGTCGGCCTTGCCCCCCGCGGCCAAGGCGACCACGCGAAAACGCTCGGGGGCGTGGGCGATCACCTCCAGCGTTTGGGTCCCAACCGAGCCGGTGCTGCCGAGGACGGCGACGCCGATCGGACCGGCGGGCGGTTGCTCCCGGGCTTGGACCGACGCCATCAACGCGCCACCCGATCGGCGAGGAGGGCGAGGAACCAGCCGCCGGTGAGGGCGAACAGGAGCGCGTCGATCCGGTCCAGCACGCCACCGTGCCCGGGGATCAAGGCGCCGCTGTCTTTGACCCCGGCTTGGCGCTTCAGCAACGATTCGGCCAAATCCCCGACCTGTCCCAGCGCCCCGAGCGCCAACCCGATCGCCGCCCCCGCCATCGGCGACACCCCCAACCCGAACAGCGCGACCCCGGCCGCGCCGACCGCCGCCGCCGCGACCAACCCGCCGAGCGACCCTTCGACCGTCTTCTTCGGGCTGACCTGGGGCAGCAGCGGCGTCCGCCCAATCGAGCGCCCGACCAGGTAAGCGCCGGTGTCGTTGAGCCACGTCGCCAGGATCACGAACAGGGTCCAGGCCATACCCCGCGCCGCGCCGTCCCAGCCGGGAGATAGTCTGCCCGCCAGGTCGGCGACCCAATCCGCGTCGAGCGTCCCGGCCGTGCCCCGCAACGCGACCGCCGCGAACAGCGGCACCCCCAGGTAGAGCGTCCCGGCGACGCCGAGCGCCCAGCGAACGAACGCCCCGGTTTGCTCGCGCGCAAACACCGCGCCGATCAACGGCAGACCGACCGCGACCGCGGCGGCTCCCAGCGCCGCTTCGGCCGTCGGGGACGCCAGCGCCAGCACCCCGAACGCCGCGACCGTTGGATAGCCGACGGCCGGGGGCGCCGGTCCGATCTTGGCGGCGATGGCCGAGAACTCGCGGTAGCCGATCAGGCAGAGCGCGATCATCAGCGCGGCGAAGGCGGGGCCGCCGACGAGCGCGGGCAGGAGCCCGACGACAACGACCCCGACGGAACTGGCGGCGCGTTGGCGCACGGCGGCGGGCTAGGCGGTCGGGTCGGAGACGAGTTCGGCCGACACCCGGCCGAAGCGCCGTTCGCGCCGTCCGAATTCCGCGACGGCGGCGCAGAGGTCGTCCGGCCCGAAGTCCGGCCACAGGATCGGGGTGAAGAACAGCTCGGCGTAGGCCGCCTGCCAGAGCAGGAAGTTGCTCATCCGGTGCTCGCCGGAGGTGCGGACGATCAGGTCGGGGTCGGGCAGGTCGCGGGTGTAGAGGAAGCGGGCGATCGCCGGTTCGTCGATCTCGTCCGCCGTCAGCCCGGCGGCGACGAGGGCGCGGATCGCCTCGACCATCTCCTGCCGGCCGCCGTAGTTGAAAGCCAGGGTCAGGACCAGCTTGTTGTTGGCCTTGGTCAGCTCGATCGCCTCAAGGACGGCCCGGCGGGTGTCGTCGGGCAGCCCGTCCAGGCTGCCGATGTGGCGCAACTGGGCGCCCTGGCGGTGCAGCTCCTCCGTCTCGCGCAGGATCACCTCGCCCAGGATCCGCATGATGCCCCGGATCTCGTCGGGTGGGCGGCGCCAGTTCTCGGTCGAGAACGCCCACAGCGTCAGGCACTTGATGCCGAGTTCGCCGGCGGCGAAGGTGATCCGGCGGATGTTGTCGGTGCCGCGTTCGTGGCCCTCGATCCGGGGCAACCCGCGTTGCGCCGCCCAGCGTCCGTTGCCGTCCATGATGATGGCGACGTGGTGCGGAATCGTCGCGGGCGGCGCATTCGGAACGGCGCTCAACAGCGCTGATCCGCTCGCGCCGCGACGAAGATCGAGCGGTTGCCGGGGCGGTGGCGTTTGCGGGTGACGCTCAGCCGTCATGGCGTACTAGCATGGCAGGTGACCGATCCGATGCCGGGGTGGCCGCCGCCGCCCCGATTCCGTACCCCGGCGGCGCGGGGCATCCACTTTGCGCCGCAAAGGTACTGTAGCACGGGGAGGACGGAGGTGTCAGCCACCAGCGATCGGCCGCTGGCGTGCCGATGCGGCCGGCGACGCCCTCCCCCGTCATCCCGCCCGCGGCGAGGCATCGCCTTCCGCCGCGGCGCGCGCGTTCTAAAACCGTCGTCTGCGGGTGAGCGGTGCCTCGCTGCGCTCGGAACGACGGAGGGGGCGGGCCGTCCGCCGATGGCCGATCGCCGGCGGCGAATCCCCGACGCCTCCGCCGTCACACCTCGAGCAGTTCGTGCTCCTTGACCTTGCCGATCTTGTCCGCCTCGTCGACGAAGCGCTTGGTCAGGTCTTCGATCTGTTGCCCGCTGCGCCGTTCGTCGTCCTCCGAGAGCATCCGCTCGTCGGTCAGCTCGCGCACCTGGTGGAGCGCGTCGCGGCGGATGTTGCGGACCGCGATCTTGGCCTCTTCGACCTGGCCGTGGACCTGTTTCACCATCTGCTTGCGCCGGTCCTCGGTCAGGGGCGGGATCGCGAGGCGGATCACCTGGCCGTCGTTGTTCGGGTTGAGGCCGAGGTCCGACTTTTGGATCGCCTTCTCGATCGGCCCCATCGTCCCCTTGTCCCACGGCTGGATCACCAGCAGGCGCGGTTCCGGCACCGAGATCCCCGCCAGTTGGTTCAGCGGCGTCGGGGTGCCGTAGTAGTCGACGCTGATCCGGTCCAACAGCGAGGGAGAGGCGCGACCGGTCCGAATCGAGGAAAGGTGCTGCCGGAGGGCGTCCATCGCCTTGCCCATCCGGACCTCCGTGTCGCCCATCACGTCCTTGATCACCGTCGTCGCTCCTCCCGCGGCCGTCGGCCGTCCGCGTTTCGCGCCCCGCGTCGGGTCCAGTATCGGCCATCGCGACGCCGCCCGCCGATTATCCCGCCACCCCGACCGCGGCGTCGGAATCGACCAGGGTGCCGACCGGCTCCCCGAGCACGGCGCGCTCGATCGCCCCTTCTTCCTGCATGTTGAAGACCAGAATCGGCAAACGATTGTCGCGGCAGAGTGCCAGCGCCGAGCCGTCCATCACCTGCAGGTTGCGTTCGAGCGCTTCCTGGTGGCTGATCCGGGCGTAGCGGGTGGCATCGCTGTCCAGCCGCGGGTCGGCGGTGTAGACGCCGTCGACCATGTTTTTCGCCATCAGCAGCACCTTCGCGTCCAGCTCCAGGGCGCGCAGGGCGGCGGCGGTGTCGGTGGTAAAGTAGGGGTTGCCGGTCCCGGCGGCCAGGATCACCACCCGCCCTTTCTCCATGTGGCGGATCGCCCGCCGTCGGATGTACGGCTCGGCAACCTCCTGCATCTGGATCGCGGTCATCACCCGGGTGTGGACGTCCGCCTTTTCGAGGGCGTCCTGCAACGCCAGGGCGTTGAGGACCGTCGCCACCATCCCCATGTAGTCGGCAGTGGCGCGGTCCATCCCCTTGCCGCTGGCGGACAACCCGCGCCAGATGTTGCCGCCGCCGATCACGACGGCGACCTCGACCCCGAGCGCGGCCACGCGCCGGATCTGGTGGGCGACCGCGAACGCGACCGCCGGGTCGATCCCGAAGTTGGCCGACCCCATCAGCGCCTCGCCGCTCAGCTTGAGCAGCACGCGCCCGTATTTCGACCCCACGGCTCCCCCTGACGAGACGGCTGACGGCAGGCGGCAGGCGGCAGGCGGCAGAGCGAAGGTACCAGTCGTCAGTCGCCAGAACGGACGGCATCCATCGTCGTTCTGCCCTCGGCCGCATGCCGCCTCCGCTAAGCGGCCTCGGTCCCCAGATCGGCGCCGAGTTCGAAGCGGGAGAAGCGGCGGACGACGATGTTCTCGCCCAGCTTGGCGATCCCGTCGCGGACCAGGTCGCGGATCGTCTTCTTGCCGTCCTTGATGAAGACCTGATCCATCAGGCTGACGGCTTCCAGCGCCTTGGCGCGGTCGCCGAACTCGCCTTCGAGCGCCGGCCAGTCCTCGGCGGGAACGTCCTGCTCGGAGAGATAGCGGGGCGCGGTGGCCGCGACCTGCATCGCCAGGTCGTGGGCGAGGCCGCGAAAGTCCGGCGTCCGGGCGACGAAGTCGGTCTCGCAGTTGACCTCGACCAGGGCGCCGATCCGGCCCCCGGCGTGGATGTACGGCTCGACCAACCCTTGGAGCGCGGAGCGGCCCGACTTCTTCTCCGCCTTGGCCAGCCCTTGCTGGCGGAGGTAATCGACCGCCTTGGCCGCGTCGCCGTTGCTTTCCACCAGCGCCCGCTTGCAGTCCATAATCCCGGCCCCGGTCTTCTCCCGGAGCTCCTTCACCTGGGTCGCGCTGATCGCCACGATCACTCCTTTTCTGGGTCGCCATTCACCGGTCGCCAGTCGCCAGGACGGACGTCTCGTCATCGTGCCACGGGCAACCGAGGCCGATTGTCCTACTCGCGTCCTTCGTCCGGCGTGACGTCAGTCGGCAGGTCGTCGATCTCAAAATCGGGCGACAGGGCCGGTGCCTGCTGACGACCGCCGCCCTGGCGCTGACCCTGGCCGCCGCCGCGGCCGACGTCGCCCATGCGCTCGGCCTGGCTGATCTCGGAGCGCATCAACCCTTCGATCGCGGCGTCGGCGATGCCGGCGGCGAGCAAGCGGACCGCGCGGATCGCGTCGTCGTTGGCCGGGATCAGGAAGTCCACGTCATCGGGGTCGCAGTTGGTATCGGTGATCCCGATGATCGGGATGCCGAGACGCCGCGCCTCGTGGATCGCCAGGTGCTCCCGCTTCGGATCAATGATGAAGATCGCGCCGGGCAGTTGGGTCATGTCGCGCATCCCGCCGAGGGTGCGTTCCAACCGCTCCAACTCCAGGCGCTTGGAGGCGCCTTCCTTCTTCGGCAGAAACTCCAGTTCGCCGCGTTCGGCCTGGCCCTGGAGCTGCTTCATGTAGCGGAGCCGGTTCCGGATGGTGACGAAGTTGGTCAGGGTCCCGCCCAGCCAGCGGCGGTTGATGTAGAACTGGCGCGAGCGCCCGGCCTCGCGCTCGACGATGTCCTGGGCCTGCTTTTTGGTGCCGACGAAAAGGACCTTGCCGCCGCGCGCCGACAGATCGGCGACGAAGGCGTGGGCTTCCTCCAGGTAGCGGACGGTCTGCTGGAGGTCGATGATGTGGATGCCGTTGCGCTCGGTGAAGATGTACGGCTTCATCTTCGGGTTCCAGCGCTTGGTCTGGTGCCCGAAGTGAACGCCGGCCTCGAGCAGCGCCTTGAGGCTGGTTTGCCGCGACTGGCCGTGAGTGCTGGTGACCAACGAGTGCCTCCGTGCTGTCGCCCGCGCCGAGGGCTACCCTCGGTGCGGGCGTGCGGGTTTGCGCCACCGCGCCGTTCACCCCGATCCGAACCGGCGGCCTGTTCGGCCACGCGGCACCCCAGAATCGGTCCCGGCGCGTGCGAGATAGTGGCCAGGCGGACGCCGGACCGTCTAGCAGTATAGCACCATGGGAACGGTTCCGGCCTAATTGGTTCTGGTGTTCTGGCGCGGGGACCGCCTCGGGTGCCGGACCCGGTTGGCCGTGGGTCTTCCCGCTCCGTCGGGGTTCGGAACAGGGCGACGATGACGGATCGCCCCAAGATCGGAAGGGGCAGTCCGGCATCGTCGCCGTTGCCCGCCCACCTCGCGGCGGATTCGCAACCCAAGTCGGGCACGGCGTTCGGACGGCATCGAACACCGAAAGCGGCGCCGTCGATCTCGACGGCGCCGCATCCCGTGTTCGCCTTGGAGCCGCTACGCGGGCGGGTCCGCCGACAAAAACTGCTCGGCGACGTAGCCCTGCGTCCCGTCCTCGGCCACGACGGGATACCACGTCAGGTCCGCCCCCTCCTCGGGAGCCCCGATCACGGTCAGTTGCGTCCCGACCGGCAACTCGGTGATCAAGGTGCCTTCGGCGGTGGACGGAGCGTTGCGGAAGTTGACACCGTCCGTCGTGTAGACCACGGCGTCAACGGCGAAACCGGCGTCCGTCTCCTCGGGTTCCGCGGTTTCGTCCGGTTCGTCGGCCCCGCCGGCGGTCGTCGGCGGCACCGACGCGGGCGGCGGTTGGGTGGTCGGCACGACGGCGGGCACCGTTCCCGCCACGGTCGGCGTCGCCGTGCTGGCGGCGACCGTGGTGATCGCGACCGCCACGGTGGCGGTCGCCGCCGGTTCGTTGTCGGACGAATCGCCGATCAGGGAGTTGGCCCAGAACCAGAACAACCCCAGCATGAGGAGCAAACCGACCACCGGCAGCGCGATCCTGAGGTAGTCGGTCCAGTACCGTTCCTCCGGCTGGTAACTCACGATGCGCTCCTGACCCGGCAGGCCGCCGGCACGGTCGGGCCGCGGTGGCCCCGAAGACGGCGGGGTGCCGCCAGAAACCCCACCGCCGGAACGCCCGCCGCCACCGCCGCCACTCCCGCCACCGCCGGACACGCTCATCGCGACCGCGCCGCCGGCCGGGGCGAGGATCGGCGGGGCGGGGAACAGCCGCCACGTCCGGCCCGGTTTCGGGGCGAGCGCCGGGTCGGGAACGGGCTGTTCAGCCAAGGGACCACCCGACACGGCGCCCGGTTCGGCCGCTTCCCAGTAGCTGCCCACACCCCGGCTGCAATCGAGGTCGTCCTGCGTCACCAGGTGGCTTTGTTGGGGGGCATAGAGGAGCGGGTTTCGGCACCACCCCTTGCGCCAGATCGGCGACGCCTCGTAATGCTTGCAGGTCAGGCATTTGCGCCCCGTCATCCGGCCGGCACCTCGTCGACGGACCACCGTGGCCAGAACCGCGGCGATCGGGTACGGGCGGCGAGCGGCCACCCGGCGGGTTTGTGGTCACCCACCGACCGTCGGCGCCACGCCACCCCACCGGGGCCACGCGGGCGAGTCGGGCAAGGCCGCCGGAGTATAGCACGGGCCTCCGGCGGCAAAAAACGGACCCGGACGCACGCGCGTCCGGGTCGTCTGGAGGCGGATTCGAGACGCCGGCATCCCGCCGCGGCGCCCGCGGCTAGGACTCCCCGGAGCCTTCCGGCGTCCGCTCGGGATCCTCCGGACGGTTCTCCCACGGCGTTTCGGGGCCCCCGAAGCGGCGGATGAAGGTGTTGTTCGGGGTGGAGCTGGTCGAGCCGTTGGCCGTCGCGTCGCCGCCGCCGGGACGCGCCCCGCGATCCGCCCCGGGCAGGGCGACCGGCGCGGTGGCGCCGCCGGACAACGCGCGCGGGGCGCCCTTGCCGCCCCCGAGCAGCCCGGTCCGCTCCGCCGCCGCCGTCATCTCCAACTGGCCCTCGTAGAAGGCGCCCTCGTTGATCACCAGCGAGTCGGTCGAGACCTTGCCCCGCACCCGCCCGCTCGGCATCAGTTGCAGCCGGCCACGACAGCGGATGTCGCCGTTCAGATCCCCGGCCACCGTGATGTTCTCGGCCTCGATCTTGGCGTTGACGTTGGCGCCCTGGGCGACGAAGAGCGTGCCCTGACACTCGATGGTGCCCTTGACCTCGCCGTCGATCCGTAGGTCACGGTTGGCCCGAAACGTGCCGTCGAAGTTGGAGTAGCGGTCGATCACGCTGACCGACTCACCGCCGTCCGCGTACCCGTTGGTCGCGGCGACATCGGCCGCGTAATCGGTGGTCTCGGCCGTCCGCATAGACATCGGGAACGCTCCTTCGCTTCGTCAACCGGTGACCCCGGCGTCGTTCAGCCGCCGCGCCGGGCCAGGGGCGACGCGCCGCCGGACTCTTCGGCCGCGGATTCGCCGCCGCTGCCCATCCGGAACTGGCCGGTGACGGTGGCTCCGTCGTGGATCACGAACGTCGGCGCCTGAACGTCCCCGGCCACCCGCCCGGCCGGTAAGACCTCGAACCGGGAGGCGCACCGGATCGTCCCGCGGACCATCCCGGCGACGATCACGTTGGCGGAGGTCAGCGTCGCCTCGACGTCCGCTTCCTCGGCCACGTAGATGTCCTGCTTGGCCTGGATCGAGCCTTCGACCCGGCCGTGGACGTGGATCGTGCCCTCGGTCTGGAGGTCGCCCTTCCAGATCGTGTCGTGGGCGATGACGCTGGTCTGGCCATCGCCCGCCCCGGCGCCGGGGATCTCTGGCACCGCCATCGGCGGCGCCGTCGGGATCGCCGGCGGCGCCGCGGTGACGCCCGTTGCCTGGTCGGCGGTGGCGAAGCCACCGAACCCGTAGTCGTTGGCCTCCTCGAACCCGCCGGCCGCGTAATCGCCGGCGCCGTCGGCAACCCTATCGGCGCTGTCATACGCCGCGCCGGCGTCCGCGGCCTCGCCGCCGTCCTCGCCTTCGGGACCCCCGAGTTGCTGGCGCAACGCGCTGATTTGACGCTGGAAGGCGTCGGCCTTGTTCTCCTTGCGGAACACCACGGTGCCACCTCCTGGCCTGCGTTCCCGGTCCGGCACCGGGCGACTCGTCCGACCCGACGGATGCCAACCCCGCCCCGGCGCCGCCCCGCGCCACCGGACCCGTCTGCCTGTGCGATACGCCGATTCGCCCCGGACCGGTTTCCGGGCATGGTAGCACGCCCGTCCAGCTCACCCGACGCCCGTCACGCTAACCGAACGGGCCGAACGCCACGCGAACGGCGTACGTACATCGTAGCACAGACGATGGAACGGTGAAAGGGGTTGTCCGATTGTCAACTCTCTGGTGGTGTCTAGACTGCGGCTATGGGATCGAAACCGGGTTGCAATCGGATCGTGTGCCTCCGCGGCACGTTCTGACGCCGGTGGTCGCCGACCGGCGTTTGGTTCCGGCACTGGCCATGGCGGCAGTGGCGCGAGGAGCGCCGCGCCGGAGAATATCGCTGCCCCCCGTCCACCCCATCCGTCGCGACCCAAGCGCAACCGGACGTCCGGCGACGAAGCCGCATTCTTCCAGGACCCGGCGCGACGCAGCCTCGCGTGCGACACCAGGGGCGGACAAGCGACGCGTCGTGGCCCCATGCGGCGCGCGGCACCGCGGTGGCACCACCCGACCCCGGGACACGCGGCCGAGCCAGTCGCCAACCTCGCGTTCCCCGTCCTGGGGGAACGCGCCGATGTCGCCCGCCACCGCTCCGTGGACCAAGATGGTCCGTTTCTCGATGCGCTCGTCGGTCAAGACCTTGGTCCAACGCGCCGGGTGGACGCGTTCCACGCCCGCGCCGGGAACGCGGCCATCGTGGTCGCGTGCGGAGCCCGCTCAAACCCGAAAACCGGCGGTAGATCGTCGGCGGTCGTGGCCCGCGGCACCACCGTTGCCGGTCCGCGGGCGCGTTCGCCGTCGCTGGCGTCGTTGGTGCCCATGCCATGCGCCCGTCCCTGGTGACCGAGGCGTTCCCGCCGCCGCCGCCGGTGTGACGGGCGCGTTCTCCGGGGCGGCCTATCGTTCTCCATCCGACCGTTTTTCCGGAAGCCAGACCAGCGCCGCCACGCCGCCGGCCATCCGGACCGCCGCCCCGACGCTCAGCACCGGCACGATCCCGACCGCGTCGCCGAGGGCGCCGCCAACCCCGATGCCGATCAGCAGCGCGGCCCCGCTGACCGCGCGCAAGGTCCCGAAGACGCGACCCCGGTAGGCATCGTCGGTTTCGGTCTGGATCAGCGCCTGTCGGCCGGCCCCGCTGGCGACGGCCGGAAACCCCGCCACCACCATGCACCCCATCGCCGCGCCGACGGCCGGGGTTCCCGGGCCGACCACCGACCGGGCGTTGAACATCGAGAGGTCGGCCAAGCCGAGGCCGATCATCCCGCCGCCGATCAGCCACCGCTTCGCCAGCCGCGCCCCGATCCGGGCGACCATCAGCCCGGCCACCAACCCGCCGACGGCTTGGGCCGTGGCCAGCAACCCGACCTGGGCCGGGGTGCCGCCGAGCACGTCCAGCACCAGCGGCCCGAGCCCGAGGGTGATGAAGACGCCCTCGCCGAGGTTGCCGAGAAACTGCGCCCCGAACAGCACCCGGAGCGCTGTTTGGCGCCCGACCACCGCGAGGCCAGCGCGCCAATCGGCCACCATCCGCGCCCACGGCGACCCCACCCCGGGTGCCTCCCCGTCGCGTCCGGGCTGGGCATCGGCGGCGATCAGGCGGATCAAGGCGGCCGACCCGAGATAGGACGCGGCGTCGGCGAGGGCGACCCCGGCCAAACCCGTCTCCGCGTAGAGCACCGCCCCCACCGCCGGGCCGATCAGGAAGCCGAGGTTGTTGTTCAGCGCGTTGAGCGCGTTGGCGGTCACCAGCCGTTCCTCGCCGACGAGTTTTGGCAGCAACGCGTCCTCGGCGGGGCCGAAAAACAACCCGATCGTGCCCTGCACGGCGGCGACGGCGTAGAGCAACCCGACGCGGTCCGGCGCCACCAGCACCGGCAGCAAGACGACCGCCCGCGCCGCGTCGGCCACGATCATCGTCCGTTTCCGGTCCCACCGGTCGACGAAGACCCCGGCCACGGACCCGATCGCGACCCCCGGGGCGAACGTCATCGCCAACGACGTGGCGACGGACAGGGCGGACCCGGTCAAGCGGTACACGTGGAGCGGCAGGGCGATCAGCAGCGCCATATCGCCGGCGATCGAGATCAACCCGGCCAGCCAGAGCAGCCCAAAATCGCGTTGGCGCAGGGTGTCGAGCACGCGGAACCCCTGGGATCGGACGGGGCGACGGCCAATTGATGCGACAATCGGATCGGAAAGGGCGGGGATTGTCGCACGGCTCCCCCGGAACGAGGGCCACCACAGGCGAAATGCCCCACTCGCTCCCTTTCGCCCGACCGAGGATTCGCGGCATCACGCAACGGTGCCGGCGCCGCCTTCGCCGAGGCACGGATGGGACGAACCTGCACCGCGTGAACCGAGGAACGCGGGTCGCGAGCGCCCGCCGAGCGATGGAGGAAGACATGGTGACCCAGTACCCGCTGACGCTGTCGTTCAAGTTCGCCGCGCTCAACCCCCAGGTGCGGGTCACCGACGCGTCGGGCCAACTCGTGGCGTTCGTCAAACAGAAGGCGTTCAAGTTCAAAGAAGACATCACCATCTTCGCCGACGAGGCACAGCAACGCCCCGTCTTTCGGATGCAGGCGGACCGAGTCATCGACTGGGGTGCGCGCTACCTCATCGCCGACGCGGCGGGGACCGCCCTTGGCTCCCTCCAGCGGGAAGGCGCCCGCTCCCTTTGGAAGGCGACCTACCACATCGTCGACCGCGACGGGACCAAGATCGGCCTGATCCACGAGGAGAACGCCTGGATCAAGGTCGGCGACGCGCTCCTCAGTGGCCTACCCTACGTCGGATTGGTTTCCGGATACGTCTTCCACCCGGCCTACCTGATCGACGTGCGGGGCGAAACCACCCTCTACTTGAAGAAGCAAGCCGCCTTCCTAGAGGGCAGCTACACGGTCGACCGGCGCAAGGAGATCGCCCCCGAGGAGGAATCGCTCCTACTGGCGAGCACCGTCATGGCCCTGATGCTGGAGCGGTGGCGCGGCTAGCGGCGGTCGGCGGTGGCGCGTCCGAACATCGAGGGCCGGCGTGCAAGGGGGACCGCGTCGAAGGCCCGGGGCGTTTGCACTCCCGCCGATTCGATGTCCGGTCGCACGCTCCAACGCAGCCCTGGCGGTGGATCGGCGCTTGTTTGGATAGCGCGACGTCCTGGTAAACTGCCAGTCGGCCGCGCCGTACGGGACCGGCGAGCGATGCTGGCCGGTCCTGAGCCACACCACCCGTCCCCTTGGTCACCAACCTCAAATGCGAAAGGAGCATCCCATGCGGCAGTCGTTGAAGAGTCCAGCCGTCCGCAGCCTCTTCAACGAAAGTGCGGTGCATGGCGATCCTCAACATCGGCATCCTGGCCCACGTCGACGCCGGTAAGACGAGCGTCACCGAGCGGATCCTCTACGAAACCGGCGTCATCGACGCCGTCGGCAGCGTCGATAAGGGCACGACCCAGACCGACACCCTGGAGTTGGAACGCGCCCGCGGCATCACCATCAAGTCGGCGGTCGTCTCGTTCCAGCTCAACCGGCTCAAGGTCAATCTGATCGACACGCCCGGGCACGCCGACTTCGTCGCCGAGGTCGAGCGCTCGCTGCGCGTGCTCGACGGCGTCGTGCTGGTGGTCTCGGCGGTCGAGGGCGTGCAACCGCAGACGCGCCGGCTGGCGCGGGCCATCCGCGCGGCGAACCTCCCGCTGCTCCTCTTTGTGAACAAAATCGATCGGCCGGGCGCCCGGGGCGAAGCGTTGCTCGACGACCTGCGCCGCAAGCTCGACCTCCGCGTCCTGGCGATGAACGGACCGACCCGGATCGGCGACCGCGCGGCGCGGGTCGTCACCCCGGATCGCGACGACCGAATCTGGCGCACCCCGGTGCTCGACCTCCTGGCGGAGGCGAACGAGCGGGTGATCGCGGATTACGATCGCGCCGGGGGCGACCTCGGCGCCGGCTACGTCGAGGCGGAAATCCGGGCCCAGGTCGCGGCGGGCACCATCGTCCCGGTGTTTTTTGGGTCGGCGATCACCGGCGCCGGCGTTCCCGAACTCCTGGCCGGGATCGAAACGTGGCTGCCGGCCGCCGCGGAGGCGAACGATGCCCCGGTCGACGCCGCCGTGTTCAAGATCGCCCGCCGCCCGTCCGGCGAGAAGATCGTCTACGCGCGCATCTTCTCCGGCGGGATGGCGGTGCGGCAGCGGATCGCGCTCCGGCGTGGCGCCCCTGGCGGCGACGTCCAGCGGATCGAGGAGCGCCTGACCGGGATCGACCGTTTCGCGTCCGGTACCACCGTCTCGGTCAAGGCGGCGAGCGCGGGCGAGATCGCCGGTCTGCATGGTCTGCGAGCGGCGCGGATCGGCGACCGCATCGGCGACGACGACGGGGACCACCACGCCAGCGATTCGGCGTTTGCGGCGCCGACCCTGGAGAGCGTCGTGCGCCCGACGGTGCCGGGCCAGATCACGCCGTTGCGCGCGGCACTGGAAGAACTGGCGGAGCAGGATCCGCTGATCTCGTTGCGCCAGCGCAACGACGAGGGCGAAATCTCGATCCGGTTCTACGGCGAGGTCCAGAAAGAAGTGGTGCAGGAAACCCTGGCGCGGGACTACGGCATCGGGGTCGCGTTTGGGCCGAGCCGGACGATCTGCATCGAACGTCCGGTCGGAGTCGGTGCGCATGCCGAAGCCATCGGCGACCCCGGCAATCCGTTCTGGGCGACGATCGGGTTTCGGGTCGAGCCGGCCGAGTGCGGGAGCGGCATCCATTATCACCGCGATTTGGGATCCTTACCGCTCGCGTTCTACCGCGCGATCGAAGAGACGGTGCACGACGTGCTTGGCCAAGGATTGTCCGGTTGGGAGGTGACCGACGGCATCGTCACGTTAACCGAGGCGGGCTACAGCGCGCCGGTCAGCACCGCGGCGGATTTCCGCCACCTCACCCCGCTGGTGCTGATGCGGGCGCTGCGCCGCGCCGGGACCGAGGTCCGCGAGCCGGTTGATGCACTCGACCTCGAAATCCCGGAGGACGCGTTCGGCGCGGTCTGCGGCGCGTTGGTCAACGCGCGCGCGACGATCCGGACCGCCGATTTTGACGGCGTCTCCCATCGCATCGTCTGCGACATCCCGAGCGCGGAACTGCGAACCGTCGAGCAGCTGCTGCCGGGGCTGACCCGGGGCGAGGGCGATTGGGTGACGCGGTTCGCGGGCTACGTTCCGGTCTCCGGCGACGCGCCCGCGAGGCCGCGCGTCGGCCCGGACCCGCTCAACCGGGCGCGGTATCTGGCGGAGGTGGCGCGGTCGTGAGCCGACGTTTCACGGTACCGGCATGCCGGGTCTGGTTGGTCGATCGGGGATTCGAGAAGGGAGATGGGTGTACGCACGGCGTGACTCGAACAGGCGACCACTTGCTCTGGAGCAATGAGACCCGAGTTTCGGGCCTCTTCCGAGGAGATTCTCGTTCCTCCGGCGAGGGAGGCCCGTTCCTGTCCAGGGGACGCATCCCGCGCCGAACCGCGTCATGGAGCCGACTCCGTGAACGCCCGCCAGGATCCGCCAGCCCCGCCGCGTCGGCCGGCCGACGGAAACCGTCCGGCGTTGACTCGACATCGACGTGGTCCTTGTAACGGATCGGGATCGCCATCGGGGCCGGGTCAAGCGGTGAGGGCGATCCACGAACGGCCTGCTTGACGGCGTGGATAACCCGCCTATCCTTGACTCATGGACCTGCTGGAGCGGGAGCGAGAGCTCGAGTTACTCGACGGGTGGCTGGGGGAAGCTGCGGCCGGCCAAGGGCGGTTTGTGCTCGTCGGCGGCGAGGCCGGGGTCGGGAAGACAACGCTCGTCAACCGGTTCTGTGGGATGGCGCGCGGGCGGGCACGCGTGTTGGTGGGCGCGTGCGATGCCCTCTCGACGCCGCGGCCGCTCGGGCCGCTGCTCGACATCGCGGTGTCGGCCGGGGGCGACCTCGACCAGCTCGTGAGCGAGAACGCGCCGCGTGACCGGATTTTCCGCGCGGCCCTGTCCGAACTTGACGCCGGGCCAACGCCGACCCTCGCGGTGATCGAGGACGCCCACTGGGCCGACGGGGCCACGCTCGACCTGCTGCGCTTCTTGGGGCGGCGCATTGGGTCGGTCCCCGCACTGCTAGTTATCACCTACCGCGATACCGAGGTGGGGCCGCAGCACCCGCTCCGGATCGTCCTGGGTGACCTCGCCACCTCGGGGACTTGCCGCCGGTTGCTGGTGCCGCCGTTGTCCGAGCCGACGGTCCGCGCCCTCGCCGCCGGCAGCCCAATCGACGCGTCGGAGCTTTATCGGATAACCGGCGGCAACGCCTTTTACGTGACCGAGGTACTCGCGTCCGGGACAATGGGCATCCCGCCGACCGTCCGGGATGCCGTGCTGACTCACGTCGCCCGGCTGACACCCGCCGGGCGCGCGGCGCTGGAAACCGCCGGGGTGATCGGTTCGACCGTCGACCCCTGGCTGCTGGCGGCGGCGGTCGGGCCGGACGTCGACGCGGTCGACGAGTGTCTGACGGCGGGGCTGCTGCGCGCCGATGGCGCGGTGCTCGCGTTCCGGCACGAGCTCGCGCGGGCGGCGGTCCTGGACGCGGTCTCGCCAGTGCGGGCATCCGCGCTGCACCGGACGGTGCTCGAGGCACTGCGAGCGCGGGTCACCCACCAGAACGACCCGGCGCGGCTGGCCCACCACGCGGAGGCGGCCGCGCACCGGGCGGCGGTCCTGGAGTATGCCCCCGTCGCGGCCACGCGCGCGGCAGGGCTTGGCGCCCACCGGGAGGCGGCCGCCCAGTACGCGCGCGCGCTGCGATTCGCCACCGACCTGCCCGACGAGCAGCGGCAGCCCCTCCTGACGGCGCAGCGCCTCGAGTGCCACCTCACCGGTCAGATGGAAGACGCCATCGCGGCGGGCGAGGCGCTGCTCGCCATTGCGCGGCGGGCCGGAGACCACCCGGCGGAAGCCGAACACCAGGCATGGCTGGCCTGGATGCTGGTAGCGGCGGGCCGGAACGTCGAGGCCGAGCGGGCCAGCCGCGCCGCGCTCGACATCCTCGCTGGGATCCCGCCAGGGCCGCGGCACGCATTCGCGTTCTCGGTCCAGGCCGGGCTGCGCATGTTGAACCGGGACAGCGACGACGCGATCGCCTGGGGTGAGCGGGCCATCGCCCTCGCCGAGCGTTTCGGCGACGCCGAGGTACGCGTGCGGGCGATTAACACGGTGGGATCGGCGCGTCTGGTCGCCGGGGACGAAGAGCGCGGCCGGGCCGCGCTCGAACGGAGTCTCGACCTGGCTCGCGAGGCCGGCCTGGAGGCGGACGTTGCGGCGGCGCTTAGCAACCTCGGGTCCGCCCTCGGCGAGATCTACCAATTCCCACTCGCGGAGCGCTACCTAACCGAGGGCATCGCCTACGCCGCCGAGCGCGACCTGGACCGGTGGCACTGGTACATGGTGGCGTGGCTCGCGCTCACGCGCCTCTTCCAGGGACGCTGGACCGAGGCAGCGTCCCTGGCCGGGTCGGTCATCCGCCATCCCGGCGCGACGGCGATCAGCCGGATTATGGCGCTCGTCGCGCTCGGCCGGGTGCGCGCCCGGCGCGGGGATCCCGAGGTGGCCGCGGTTCTCGACGACGCCCTCGCGCTGGCGGCGCCGACGCAGACCTTGCAGCGCCTGGCTCCGGTGCGAGCCGCGCGGGCAGAGGCGGCTTGGCTCGTCGGCGATCAAAACCGGGCGCGGGAAGAAGCACGGGCCGCCTACGACTTGGCCCACCGGCACGGGCTCCGCTGGCATGTCGGCGAGTTGGCGTACTGGCTGTGGCAAACCCGTGACCTCGTCGCCCCATCCCCTGATGCGGGCGGGCCGTTCGCGTCGCAGATCGGGGGGGACTGGGCGGCCGCCGCCGCCCAGTGGCGCGAGCTGGGCTGTCCCTACGAGGCGGCGCGGGCGCTCGCCGACGGCGACGAGGCGGCCGTGCGCCAGGCGCTGGTCGAGTTCGACCGCCTCGGCGCGCGTCCGGCCGCCGCCGCGGCGGCTCGCCGCCTGCGGGAACTGGGGGCACGCGGCGTTCCGCGCGGCCCGCGCCCCAGCACCCGGGCCAACCCGGCCAGCCTCACCACCCGCGAGGTCGAGGTCCTGGCGCTGGTGGCGGCCGGGAACACCAACGCCGAGGTCGCCGCTCGGCTCTTCCTTTCTGGCAAGACCGTCGAGCACCACGTCTCGGCGGTCCTTGCCAAGCTCGGCGCCCGCTCCCGGCGCGAGGCGGTCCGGACCGCCCTCGAGCGGGGCCTCCTCCCCCAAACCGGGGGGGTCCAGACGCCAACCTAGGGGTACCTCCCCGATGCGGTGCATCGGGCCATCCCGCAGAGTGGACGCCGCCGGACGGACCGGCGTTTACAGCGGAAGGAGGTATCACCGATGCCACGGTACATGGTCCACCGCACGTTCCCCGACGGCCTCCAGATCCCGGTCACGGAGGAAGGCGCCGCCGCCTGCCTCGGCGTCGTCGGCAAGAACGCCGACGTCGGCGTGACCTGGGTCCACTCCTATGTCAGCGACGACAAGCAGACGACGTTCTGCGTATACGACGGCCCGGACCCGGAGGCGATCCGGCGCGCGGCCGAGCGCACCGGCCTGCCGGTCCATCAAATCACCAAGGTCTCGGTCCTGGATCCTTACTTCTACCGCTAGGGCCGCCCGCCGGTGGTCGCCGGCGGGCGGCCGGCTCCCGCCACACGATCTCGCAGAAGGAGGCCCCGATGCGCCGTTTGCTCCTGCGCTCGCCGTTGTTCGCCTTGACTGGCCTGCTCGCCGTGGGCGTCCTCCTCGACGGGCGTTCGGCCGCCCAGGATGCGACCCCCCCGGCCGACAACGCAGCGATCGCGGTCGTGGACCTGGCCCCAGGCGTCACCGCCGAGGTCCTCGCCGGCGCCCCGTCTGACCGGGCGCCCGGGCAGACGCTCTACCTGGCCCGGTTCGTCTTTCGGCCCGGGGGTGAGATCTTCGCCCACTCCCACCCCGGCACCGTCGCCCTCGGCGTCGTCGAGGGGCGGTTCGGCTGGACCCTGGTCGCGGGCAAGGCCACGGTCCTCCGCGGCGCCGCCAGCGGCGCGGGCGGCCCCGCCGAGGAGCTGACCGAGCCCGGCGTCGAGGTCGTCCTCGAGCCGGGCGACGCGATCTACTACGAGAAGGACGTCGTCCACACCGCGCGCGGCGCCGGCGAGGAGCCGGCCGTCGTCCACGGCACGCTGCTGTTGAGCAGCGGCGAGCCCCTCCTGATGCCGGCCGAGATGGACATGGGCACCCCGGCCGCTTGAGCGGCAACGCGGCCCGCCCCGCCGCGACGTCGACGAGACAATCTACCCACGGGTTCGAAGACTGGCTCAGCGTCTGCTGCCGCTCGTGGAGCAGCGTGGCCGAACCGAACGAGATTGGTTGGGTCCGCGTCCCTGACGCAGACAGCGACCCGCTCCCGCTTCGGGCCGCGGCGCGCAGAGGGCCGGCCCATCCCTACTCAACGGGTGTCCGGAAGACCCGGTCGCCGCACACGGCAATACTTGGCCTCACGACCCGGCGAGTCGGAAGAAAGTGGCACTATAGGGAAGTTGGGCCGCGCGCCGCTGCTGTTTGATTGGGGGTTATCGGAGTGGTACGCCCGGCGTGACTCGAACACGCGACCTCTTGCTCCGGAGGCAAGCGCTCTATCCGCTGAGCTACGGGCGCATCCTGGCCAGTATAGCCGGTGGCAAACGGCGATGCCAATGCGGTTGGCATCCTGCGTGCGGCACCGAATCGGAGACGAACCGCGAGACAGCCGAACGGAGCGTGCCCCGATGGGTTTGGCCGACGACATGTACGAGCGGATCGCCGCCCACGGCAATGCCAGCATCGAGTACGCCGCGGGCGACTACCGGCTCTCGCTCAATCCGATCGAGGACCGGTACCAGGAGACCGGGTTCATCCTTTGGCGGCAGGACGTTGGCGGCTCGGTTCCGGTCGCGGTCGGGCGGGCGGTCGGAAAGGATATCGTCCTGGACGACACGACCGCCTTCGACGGTTCCCAAGACGACCTGGAAGAGGTCCTCGCGTCGCTGCTCGGCGGCCAAGAGGTCGTCGGCGGTGGCGGTCGGGCGGACGACGAACGGGCGATCCCGACCGGCACCTAGACCGGGAACGCGGCACAACGGCGAGGCAGGGGCGTTGTGTGTCCCTGCCCCAACGGTCTCCGTCAACCGTCATCGGTCAACGCGCCCGACCCGGTGCAGCGTGCATGCCGTACGCCCCGACAGCGCGCTCCGGACCCCCGGACCCTGCTCAGCGCATCGTCGACGGCAAGATCCCCAGTTCCGCCCGGTACTTGGCGACGGTGCGGCGGGCGATCCGGATCCCCTGTTGCAGGAGGAGGTCGCAGATCCGGCGGTCGGTCAGGGGTTGGCCCTTCTTCGCCTCGCGCTCGATCAGCTCCTTGATCACGTCCTTGGTGCTGAGGGAGGGGGTGAAGAAGTCGCTGAACGGGATCACCTTGCGGGTCGGCAGCATCACGTACTTGTTGGCGGTGGCGCGACTGACGGTGGACTCGTGGACGCCGACCTGCTGCGCGACCACGGCCCGCGTCAACGGGCGCAGTTCCCGTACCCCGCCGCGCAAAAAACTCTCCTGGAGGTCGCAGAGGCAGTAGCTGATCCGGAGCAGGGTTTCCCGCCGCTGGTGGATGTTCGACATGAACAGCTTGGCCCGCCCGGCGTACTGCCGGATGTGGGCGCGGTCCTCGTCGCTGGTGCGGACGACCAGCGGCACGGTTTCGGCCAGCCCGTTCGCCGCGCCGTCGGCGTGCGCGCTGGCGGCGGCGCCGTTGGTCGCGGCCGCCTGGGTGCGGCGGTTGCCCCCGGGCGTGCGCTTGCGCCCCAGTTCCCCCGCCAGGCGCTCGTAGATCGGGCTCATCCGGAGGTGGAAGTGGCGGGTGTCGACGACTTCGACCACCAACTCGTCGTCTTGAATCGCGATGATCACGTCCGGCGCCACGTAGGGGGAGCGGGTCGGGCTGCGCCAAGATTTGGCCTGCTGGGTTTGGAGCGGGAACGGGTTGAGGTAGGTGCGGATAAAGACCCGCGCCTCTTCCACCTCTTCGGTGGACAGGCTCAACTCTTTGGCGATCTGGCCGTACTTGTGGGCGCCGAACTCCGCGAGGTGGGATTCAACGATCCGCGCCACCTGCGGCGGCACCGCCTGGTCGGTCTGGTCCAGGTACCGCAGTTGGAGCATCAAGCATTCGCGCAGGGTACGGGCGCCGACCCCGACCGGGGCGACGTCCTGGATCACCTCCAGCACCGCTTCCAGCGTCTCCAACGGCAGCCCGGTCAGCTCGGCGAGTTCCGCGAGGTCGCAGCCGAGGAATCCGCGCTCGTCGAGGGCATCGACCAGGTACTCGGCGATCGGAAACTCATCCGGTTCGAGGATCGTCCGCGCGTCGGCGAGGATCTGCTCCGGGAGGTCCATCCCGGTGGCGATCAAGGTCATCGGGTCGAAGTCGTCGGAGTCGTCGCGGGTGGCGTTGGCGGCCACCATCTGCTCCGGAAAATCCTCGTACGACTCCGTGTCCGGGACGGTGCGCTGGCTGACCAGACAGGTCGGGCAAAAGGTGCCGTCGAGCACGCCGCCGCACAACGGGCAGGTCAGCCGATCGTCCATCTCCAGCGCCGGGTTGGCCTCCATCTCGGCGGCGATGACGTCCTGCAGCTCCATCCGCGACAAGCTGAGGATGTAGTTGGCTTCGATCAGGCTGGGCGAAACCCAAGCCCGCATCTCCTGTCCGAGTTCGTATCCGCCTTCCATACCGGCCATCGCCGTTCGCCATCCTATTTCTCCGCCCTTCGCGGGCAGGCACGACGCGGACCCGAAACGTTGGGATCGGCAGGACCAGCGCGCCGGGAAGAAGCTTCCTCGACGCCGCGGTCGGCGCTCGGCGAAAGCGCGGCCCGGCGATTATAGCGATCCTCCAGAAGTCTTGGCAACGTTCTTGCTAAATGTTGTCCATCCGTCACCACCGTCCGCCTTTGGCGGCGTGCCGTCCCGCACGGCTGGAGAACCGAACTTGGGTGCGCTTGTTCCTGTACAGGGGCGGCGCACCTTGTTATGATGCGCAGACGGTGACGGTCGGTGGCGGCGAAGGTGCCCGGTGCGCACATCGGCTCCGGGTCCGCTCCGGCAGGACACGTGCGTACGACCCGGCGGCCATCCCCGCACTTGGCCGGCGGTTGTTCTTGTCCCCGCGGCGCGCGTACGTCACCCTGCCGGCGGGGCGCCGGCCCGGATCCATTCCTATGCGTTCCTACACGCTCGGCCGCGTGCGCGGCATCGCCGTCAACGTTCACCCCACCTTCGGCCTCGTGCCGCTGTGGGTCTTGTTCGAATTCGGTCGCGGCGAGGCCAACCCGGTCGCGTCGGTGCTGTTCGGGCTGCTCTTGGTCGGCCTCGTCTTCGGCTGCGTGGCGCTGCACGAACTCGGCCACAGCTTCATGGCCCTCCACTACGGCGTCCGCGTCCACGACATCACCCTGCTCCCGATCGGCGGCGTCGCCAGGATCGAGCAGGTGCCGGTTCGCCCCGCCTCCGAGGTGATGATCGCCATCGCCGGCCCGGCGATGAACCTGGCGGTTGCGGTCGCCCTGCTGCCGATCTTGCTGCTGTTCGGAGTCTTTCGCGGCTTGGACTCGTTCGCGGACTACGTCTTTTACCTTGAGCAGATTTCTCCCGGCGGGATGCTGGTCTACCTCTTCGCCACCAACATCATGCTGATCGTGTTCAACCTGCTGCCGGCGTTCCCGATGGACGGCGGGCGCGTCTTCCGGGCCGGTTTGACGACGCTGGTCGGCCGGGAACGGGCGACCCGCGGCGCGGTCCTGGTCGGGCAGGCGATCGCGGTCGCGCTGGCCGTGTTCGGCTTTTGGAGCGGCGAGTTCGCCCTCGGACTGGTCGGCCTGTTCGTCGTCGTCGCGGCGCAGGCGGAAGGGCGGGCGGTGCGGGTCGAGTCGGCGATGCGCCGCCTGCGGGTCGGCCAGTTCGCGATCTGGGACATGGGCGGGATCCAGCCCCACCACCCGCTGACCTACGCCCTCCGCGGCGGCCCCCGCGATGTCGCGGTGACCGAGGACGGCCACGTTGTCGGCATGCTCTGGCGCAACCAACTCCTGCACGCCCTCAACGGCGGCATCACCGGCCGCACCGTGGCCGACGTGATGGACCGCAGCGTGGTCACCGCCGACGTCGACGACTCCGTCTACGACGTCCAACAGCAGATGAACCGCCTCGACCGCTGGGCGATCCCGATCACCGAAGGCGGCCAGTACCGCGGCATCTTCACCGCCGACCGCTTCGTCCACGTCTACCACCACATCACCCCCCCCGTCCTCCGCACCCGCGTCGCCGCCTACGTGACCGGCTGCTTGGGCGCCTTCGCCCGGTAGTCGCCAGTCGCCGGTCGCCGGCACGCCGTCTCGGTCCTCTCCGGTCGTTCCCTGCTGCCGTCTGCCGACTCCGTCCGGCTTGACCGTTTACGCCCCCGGCGGTAGCATGGCAAGGTGAACAGACCGCCGCGGGCGGGCGGAGGGACAATGAAGGTTTCGTCGCGGGGCGAGTACGGGATGCGGGCGATGGTCGCCCTGGCGCGCCATTACGGCGAAGGCCCCCTTTCGCTCGCGGCCGTGGCGAAGGAATCGTCGGTTCCCGCCGCCTATCTCGAGCAACTGATCGGGCCGTTGCGCCGGGCCGGGCTGGTCGAGAGCAAGCGCGGCGCCCAGGGCGGGTACCAACTGGCCCGCCCTCCGATCGCGGTCGGCGTCGGCGAGGTTTACCGGGTGATGGAAGGCCCGGTGGCGCCGATGGATTGCGTGTCCGAGGATCCGGCGGACCAGACCTGCCCCCTGATCGATGGCTGCGAAACCCGCCCGGTCTGGCTGAAGGTCCGCGACTCGATCGTCGAGGCCCTGGATTCGACCACCCTCGCCGACCTGATCAAGGACAAACCCAATCCGAAACGGCCGCGCCCTGCGGCCATCCCGGAACCCGCCATCGCCCAACCGCGATAGTCCCGCTCGCCGACGACCAAACCGAGGCGACCGCGCCGATGCGTCGTCTCGGCGCTGCCGCGCGTCCGCCGTCCCAAACCGCCCCCAACATCCTGGAGTGCTCCCATGTCCTTGCCCTCCGGTGCCGGGCCCGTTCCCGTCCCTAGCGACGACACGATCTACCTCGACCACGCGGCCACCACCCCGACCGACCCCGAGGTCGCGGCGGCGATGCTCCCCTACCTCACCGTCCACTACGGCAACCCGTCGAGCATCTACGGCCTCGGTCAGGACGGCCGCGCCGCGCTCGACCGCTCCCGGCGATCCGTGGCTGGCGTGCTGGGTTGCCAACCCGCCGAGATCGTGTTCACGAGCGGCGCCACCGAAGCGGACAACCTGGCGCTCTCCGGCGCCGCCTGGCACCGTCGCCTCGCCGATCCCGGCGGTGCCGTTCCCCACCTGATCGTCTCCGCGATCGAGCACGACGCGGTCCTCCACACCGCGGAGTGGCTGGAACGCCAGGGGTTCGGGTTGACCGTCGTGCCCTGCGACCGCGAAGGGTTCGTCGACCCGGACGCGGTCGCGGCGGCGCTGCGCCCCGAAACCTGCCTGGTCTCGGTGATGCTGGCCAACAACGAGGTCGGCGCGATCCAACCGATCGCCGAGATCGCCGCCCGCGTCCGCGCCCGCGGCGTGCCGATCCATACCGATGCGGTTCAGGCGGCCGGCGCGCTCGATCTGAACGTGGACCGCCTCGGCGTCGACCTGCTCACGCTGACGGCCCACAAGTTCTACGGACCAAAGGGGGTCGGGCTGCTCTACGTCCGGCGCGGCACCCCGATCGCGTTCCAACAGCACGGCGGCGGCCAGGAGAGCGGGCGGCGCGGCGGGACCGAGAACGCGGCCGGCATCGTCGGGTTGGCCCTCGCGCTGGACCGCGCGGACCGGGGACGCGACGCGGCCAACGCCCACGCCGCCGCGCTGCGGGATCGGCTCTGGGACGGGCTACGGGACGCCATCCCGGACATCGAACTCAACGGCCCCGTGCTCGATAACCGCCGCCTTGCCAACAACCTCAACCTCGCCATCCCCGGCGTCCAGGGCGAGACCGTCCTGCTCGCCCTCGACATGCAAGGCATCGCCGCCTCGGCCGGGTCGGCCTGCACCACCGGCAACGCCGAACCCAGCCACGTCTTGCGCGCGATGGGCCTCTCCGACGAGCGCGCCCGGGCCAGCCTCCGCTTCTCCGTCGGCCGCGGCACCACCGTCGACCAGATCACCGACACGATCGACGCGGTGGTCGAGACCGTGGGGCGGGTGCGGGAACTGGCGGGGGTGGCGTAGGTTGGGGACGGTCATCGGCGGACGCCGTGACCCCGGCGCTGCGCGCCACCGCCACCGCCGCCCAGAGGGCACCCGGGGACCCGGCCCATGCGCGAGCGAGGGGACGAGGAGAGCGTTCCGTTCCCCTTGCCCTCGGGAGAGCCGTTAGGCCGGGGGGAGGGCTAGCGCGTCGTTCCACCCCGCCACCGCCTCCATCGCCGCGCCAACGCCTGCGCCGAACCGCACCGGATGCCCGACATCCGCTAGTGCGCGCTCGAGGATTGCCAGCTGGGCGGCCAGCAGCGTCGGGTGGGCGGCCGGTCCCATGTGACCGAGGCGGAAGACCTTGCCCAGCAGATCGCCGTAGCCGCCGGAGATGGTGACGCCGTAGCGTTCGCGCATCGTCGCCCGCAACCGGGCCTCGTCCAACCCGTCCGGCGTGCGGACGGCGGTCACGCACGACGCCGCGATCGCCTCCTGCGCCGGCCAAAGCTCCAGTTCCAGCGCCCGCACCCCGGCCCGGCAGGCGGCGGCGATGGTCTGGTGGCGGGCGGCGAACCGCTCGATGCCCTCCTCCAGCGCCTGCTCCAAGGTCGCTTCCAGCGCGTAGATCTCGCTCACGGAGGGGGTGTACGGGAAGCGCCGCTGCTCCAACCAGGCGGACTTCCAGTCCAAGATCGAGAGAAAACTGCCCCGCAACGGGGACTCGCGGCCTTCCATCGCCGCCCAGGCCGCCGGGCTGACGGTGAGCAACGACAACCCCGGCGGTCCGCCGAGGCATTTTTGGGGACCGGCCACCGCCACGTCCATCCCCCACTCCTCCGGGGACAGTACCTCGCCGCCGAGACCGGAGACGGTGTCGACGATGGTCAGGACGCCGAACTCCCGCGCCACGGCGCCGATCTCGCGCACCGGATTAATCGTGCCGGACGGGGTTTCGGAGTGGACCACGGAGAGGTACTTGATCCCCGGCGTGCGCCGCAGCGCCTCCCGCACCGCCTCCGGGGCGATCGCCTCGTGGTACGGCACCGCCAACTCGACCGGTTCGCCACCGTAGCGGCGGATGAACCCCTCGAACCACTTGCCGAAGACGCCGGAGACCAGGTTCAATACCTTGTCGCCGGGCGCGATCAGGCTCGCCGCCGCGGCTTCCAACCCCAGCACCGCCTCGGCCTGCATGATCACCGCGTCGTACTCGGTGCGAAAGACCCGCTGCAGCAACCGGGTCGTGCGCTCGAAGGTGGCGATGAACGCCGGGTCGTAGTGGTAGACCACCGGCCGCGCCATCGCCCGCAGCGTCCGTGGGGACACCTCGACCGGCCCCGCCGCCAGCGTCATCCGGGGCCAGTTGTCGGTCGGGCGGTCCATCGTTGTTGCTCCTTCCGGCGGGGATCACGGGCCACGATAGCGTGCGCCAGACCGGCGTAGGGGCGCTGCTTGCTGCGCGCCCGTCGGCCGGAGGCCGACCGTCGTCGTGGTTGCCCCCGTTGTGGCCCGCGGGCCACGGGCGCAGCGAGCAGCGCCCCTACCGATGCGGACCTCACGCCACGCTAACCCGGGAACAACTCGTCCAGCGTCGCCCGCACCCCGTCCGCGTCCGGCACCGCCGAGACCGCGATCGAGCCGTCCAGGATCCCCGCTTCGGCCCGTGCCACCGCCTCCACCACCTCGGCGGGCACGCTCTGGGGCAGGTCGAGCAGCCGCACGCCCTTGTTCTCGACCGATAGGGTGTAAACCTTCCCGAACTCGTCGGTTTCGAGGTCGCGGATCATCTCCTCGTAGATCACGGTGAAGTCGAACAGGACCGAGGTCAGCAGCAGATCGTCCTCGACCGTCTGCGACTTGTCGCCGATCACGTCGATGAACAGCGCCTTGTCGTCGGGGTTCTCGGCGTTGTGGGCGCGGATCGCCTCGATCATGCCGAAGGTGGAGCCGTCGCCCATCCCAAAGACCACGTCGGCGCCGGCCGCCAGCACCTGGTCGGTGACGCGCTTGCCGCCGGCGGCGTCGCCGTAGGCGGCGACGCCGATCACGCTGTAGACCAGCTGGGCGTCGGGTTTGGTCGCTTTCAACCCTTCGGCAAAACCGACCGTCATGTAATTCCAGGTCGGCGGCTCGTCGGAGACGACGACGCCAACGGTGCCGCTTCTGGTCAACCGCCCGGCCAGCACCCCGGCCAGGTAGGCGATCTCCTGGGCTTCGGTCTCGATGTCGGAGACCAGATCCTCGGCCACCGCGTTCGGGTTCTCGACCACCGCGACCGGGATCCCCTCCTCGGCGGCGAACTCCGGGCAGACCGTCTGGTAGCCGCTGGCGTGGCAGATCACCAGTTGGACGTCCTGGTCCGCCAGGTCGGCCAGCAGCGGCTCGATCTCGTAGCCCGCGTTCTCCTCGACGATCGCCTCGATCCCGCGCCGCTTCGCCACCGCCTCGATGCCGTCCGCCGCCTGCTGGTCCCAGCCCTGGTTGGTCCGGCTCTCCGGCGTCACCAGGGCGACCTTCTCGACCGGATTGACGACGGTCGGCGTGGCGCCCGGGGTCGCGTCCTGGGCGCGGATCGCCACCGGGGAAGCCGCCCCGCCGAGGATCAGGCCGATCAGGACGAACAACCGCGGCAGCGAACCAAGACGCGACATGGGGAGTGCTCTCCGGGATAACCCCCGCCGGGGCGAACGGGCGACCGAACCGGGGCATTGTAGCGCGGCCCGATCGCCCCCTCGCGCTCAACGACGCCCGCGCTCGTACGGCACCCCGAGCGCCGCCGGCATCGCGGCCCGCCGCGCCAGCACCACCAGCGCCGCCAACAGACCGAGGTACGGCAGCATGCCGACGAACTCCGGCCGCACGTCCATCCCCAGGATCGGCAACCCCGTCTCCAACGACCGCAGCATGCCGAACAGGAGCGCCCCGGCCAGGATCCGCCACGGGCGCCACCGCCCGAGCATGGTCAGCGCCAGGGCCAAAAAGCCCTGGCCGAGCGTCATGTTGTCGGTGAAGGTGCGGACGTCGACCACGGCCAAGAACGCCCCGCCCAACCCGGCCGCCGCGCCGCCGATCAGGATCGCGGCGAAGCGGGTTTGGGCCACCCCGATGCCCGCCGCGTCGGCGGCGAACGGCGCCTCCCCGACCGCCCGCACCGCCAGGCCGAACCGGGTCCGGCCGAGCACCAGCGCCGCGATTGGCACCGCGGCCCAGGCCAGGTAGACCAGCAGCGGCTGCCCGAACAGCGCCCGGCCGACGACGGGCACGTCGGTCAACACTGGCAGATCCAGGCGCGCGGCGGTGGTCGGCAGGGGCCGGTTTTGGCCGCCGTACAGGTCGCGGTAGAGGAACCCGGTCAGCCCCGACCCCAGGATGGTGATCGCCAACCCGGTCAGCACCTGGTCCACCCGGAGCCAAATCGTCAGCAGTCCGAACCCCGACCCGAGCGCCACCCCGAGCGCCGCCCCGGCCGCGACCCCGGCCGCGATCCGCCCCGTTTCCAGCGCCACCGCGAAGCCGGCGAAGGCGCCGCCCAGCATCATCCCCTCGATGCCGAGGTTCAGCAGACCGGCCCGCTCCGCGAACGCTTCGCCGAGCGCCGCCAGCAGCAACGGCACCGCCAGCAGCAACCCGGACCCGAGCAGCGCGGACAAGAAATCGGCCACCGGGAGGTCGGTCACGCCGCCTCCCCGGATGCCTGGGCCGGCAACGGACCGGGCGACCCTTCGACCGCGGCGCTTCGCCGCCGGTGCGGCCACCGCCCCCGCTCCAACGCCACGGCGACCGCGAAGAAGACCAGCATCAACCCTTCCAGTACCTCGACGAACTGCGTCGGCACGTCTCGGGCGCGCGACATCAGATCCCCGCCGAGCAGCAGGAACGAGAAGAAGAACGCGACCGGGATCACCACCAGGGGCCGCAGCCGGGCCAGGTAGACCAGGGCGAACCCGGCCAACCCGTACCCCGGGTTCCAGTTCGCCTGGAACAGTCCCCGCACCCCGAGGACGTCGTTGGCGCCGGCCAGCCCCGCCAGCGCGCCGCTCGCCAGCAGCGCGCCCGCCGTCAGCCGCCCGACGTCCATCCCGGCGTGGCGGGCGGCCCGCGGGTTTTGTCCCAGCACCCAAAGGCGGAACCCGGGCACGGTCGCCCCGAACAGCACCGCCACCCCGGCGACTGCGACCAGCCCGGCGATCAACCCGGCGTGGACCTCCGTCCCCGGGATGTCCGGCACCCGCTCGGCTTTGGCCAGCAACCGCGTTTGCGGCGGCACCACATCCGGGTCTTTGAGCGGACCCTTGACCAGCCAGGCCGACAGGTTGATCGCGACCGAGGTCATCACCAGCGTCGTGATGATCTCGTTCAACCCGAAGCGGACCCGCAGCAGGGCCGGGATCGTCGCCCAGGCCAGCCCCCCGACCGCCCCGCCGAGCGCCGCCAGGAGCAGCACCGCCGCGTTCGGCAGCGTCCCGCTCAACCCCGGCGCGACGACCCCGGCCGCGAGCGCCCCGATCAGGAACTGGCCGTCCACGCCGATGTTCCAGACCCCGGCCTTGAGCGCGATCAGCAGCCCGGCCCCGACCAGCAGCAGCGGCGCCGCCTTGATCGCGATCTCGGTCAGCCCGAACGAACTGCCCAGCCCCCGCTCGACCATCAACCGGTAGCCGCCGACCGCGTCCTTGCCCCGCGCTTCCAAGAACAACCCGCCGACGAGCAAGGCGCCCGCGATGGCGGCCAGGGAGCTTAAGACCGGGGCGAGCCGCGCCGCCGCTCCGCTCATGCCGGCCGCCGATCGGGGGCGGAAACGTGGCCGCCGACCATCAGGCGACCGATGGCGTCGGCGTCGACGTCGACCCGCGCCACCGTCGCCGCCAGCCGCCCGTCGACCAGCACCCCGATCCGGTCCGCGATCGCCAACAGATCGTCCAACTCGCTCGAGATCACCAGCACGGCCCGGCCGCCGTCAGCGTGGGCGCGGAGCGCGGTCAACACGTCGCGGGCGGTTCGGGCGTCCAATCCGTGCGTCGGTTGGTGGCAGACGAGCAGGGGCGGCACCCGCGCCAACTCCCGCGCCAGCAGCACCTTCTGCACGTTGCCGCCGGACAACCGGCCGATCGGCGTCGCCGGTCCCGGGGCGCGGATCGCGAAGCGCTCGATCGCCGCCCGCGCCCGTCGCTCCATCCCCCGCCGATCGAGCCAGAACCGCGATCCTTCCCCCCCGGATCCCACCTCCTTCAGCGCCAGGTTCTCGGCCACGCTGGCGGCGGCGACGCTGCCTTCGCCGATCCGGTCGCCGGTGACGTAGCCGACGCCGGCCGTCGCCGCCGCGCCCACCCCCCGCCCGGCGATCTCGACGCCGTCGACCGCGATGGTGCCGGCGGAGGGAGCACGCTGCCCGGCGATGGCGTCGGCGAGTTCGGTTTGACCGTTCCCGTCCACCCCCGCGATCCCGAACACCTCGCCCGCCCGCACCGCCAGATCGAGCCCGCGGATCGCGGCGTCCCCGCCGTCCCCCCGAACTACCAGGCCGCGAACGGCGAGCGCCGCGCGGGCGTCCGCCGGAACGCCCGACGTGGGAGGAGGCGCCGCCACCCCGCTCCCCCCGAACATGAGGTCCACGACCCGGCGCTCGGCGACGGTCGAATCGCCGTCCAGGATATCCGCGTCAAGGTCACCGGCAACTCGCCCCTGCCGCAACACCACCACCCGATCGCACAGGCGCAACGCCTCGCCCAGCTTGTGGGTGATCAGGACCACGGCCACGCCCCGCGCCCGCAGCTCGCGCAGCGTCGCCATCAACCCGTCCACCTCCGGCGGCGACAGCGCCGAGGTCGGCTCGTCGAGCAGCAGCACCCGCGCCCCGCGAACCAACGCCCGGGCGATCTCGACCCGCTGCCGCTGGCCGAGCGACAGGTGGCCGACAACCGCCCCCGGGGGCACGTCCATCCCGAGTTGGCGCCCGACCTCGGCCAGCCGCCGCTCGACCGCACCCGGCGTTCGCGCCAGCGGTCCGCCCACCCCCAACCGCGCGTTCTCCAGCACGGTCAGGGTCGGAACCAGGGCAAAATGCTGGTAGACGGTGCCGATGCCGAGCCGCAGCGCGTCCCGCGGAGTCCCGATCCGCACGGGACGTCCCTCGATGAGCACCGCGCCCGCATCCGGCGCGGTCATCCCCCCCAGCACGTTCATCAGGGTGGTCTTGCCGGCGCCGTTCTCGCCCAGCAGCCCCAGGATCTCCCCCCGCCGGATGGCGACGGTGACATCGTCCAACGCCCGCACCGCCCCGTATCGCTTGCCGATGCCCCGCGCCTCGATCAACGCGGGATCGGCGGCGGCGACGGCATCGGAGGCGACGCGTTCGCGGATCGTTCTGGTGGTGGTCGGTGTCATCTGGGGAATGGTACGCCCCTGGGCGCCGGGACGACACGGAAACGCCGGGGCCGCGAACGGCCCTCACCCCGGCCGGCCGGGGTGAGGGCCGTTCGTGTTCAAGCATCATCGTCCGCCACCCGACCGTCCAGGGTCGCCACCGCGAACGGCAACAACCGGAGCGGGACGCCGGGGTCGAGCGCGTTGCGGATCTCGCGGTAGGCGGTCGGATCGGCGGTCGCCGCGCCGTAGGTCGTCTCGTCCAGCTTGCGGACGGTGTCGAAGACCACGCCGGGCGCCGAGACCGCGACGTCCCGCTCCTCGTCGGTCAGGTTCGCCGCCAGGAGCCGGACCCGCTCCCCGGAGCGGAGCGCCAGCGCCGCGACCGCCAGCGGGTCGGCGGTCGCCACCGGCACCACCTCCCCGCCGCGGAAGGGCGCGAGGTCGCCGAAGACGTGATAGACCGGGAACGCCATGCCCGGTTGGGACGGGAAGAGGGGTTGCCGCGTCAACCCCTCCTCCCGCTCGATCAGCCCGCGCCAGCCGGTTGTCTCGTAGTAGGTCAACGAATCCGCCCCGGCGCCGATCAGGGCCTGGAGGCTGCCGACCGTCCAACCGGCGCCGAAGAGCGACAGTTGGCGCGGGTCTACCGACGGCGGCAACTCGTCCGGTCCCGCTTCCAGCACCGGACCCCGGGCGTTCGGGTTGAAGCGCGGTTTGAGCGAGATCGGACCGATCGCCAGTGCCTTGCCGCTGGCGATCGCCCGCGCGCTCTCCGCCGTCGCGGCTTGGCCGGCGATGGTCTCGATCACCGACAACAGATCGGAAGCGTGGACCTGGGCGTTCATCGGGTAGCCAACGATATCCATCCCGTCCAGCGGCAGATCGGTCGCCCGGTTCAGCTCCGTGAAGTCGGCCCGCGACCCGCCGCCGACCGGCACCCCGACGCCCGCCCGGTCCAACGCATCGCGCACCGCGGCCAGCGCCGCCGCGCCGGTGGTCATGTCGGTGCGCGGCGCCGAATCCGGCGCCTTCGGCGGAAAGACCAGCACCCGCGCCAGCGGAATGGTCGCGCCCGCCAGCCGGTCGCCGAACCGGACCACCGCCTCCCCGGTCGGATCGGTCAGCAGTTCCAGTTCCAACGGCGCGTCCAACCGGTGGGCGTCGGCGCTGGCGCGGTCGAGCCGCTCGATCCACCGCTCGTCGCCGAGGTCGAGCACCAGGCGCAGGTGGGCGGGGGCGGCGGCGCGCAGCAGCGCCGTCGCCCGGTCGCTCGGGGCGTCGCTCTGGCCGGCGAGACCGAAGCCGATCGGCGGCAGCGGCACGGCCCGTCCGGGTTCGATGTGGAGGTCCGGTGGCGCGGCGGCGGGATGCTCGTCCTCCGCCAGGGGCACCGAAGCGGCAACCTCGACGGTGACCCGCTGGGCGATCTTCTCTCCGGCCGTGACCCGCACCGGGTACGGCAACCGGAGGGGCGTGCCGTAGGTCTTGTACGACGCATCGGTCCAGTTGCGCTGGTCTTCCATCTCGAACAGGTCGCCCGCGAACCGGATCGTCACCCGCGCGTCGATGTCCCCGGCCGGGTGAGCGATCGCTGCCATGTCGACGAACGGCTGGTGGGGCGAGATGCGCTCCGGAAAGACGCCCTCGACCGCGCCGTCCGGCGTCTCGACCGACGCCGGCAGCCCGGCCAAACCCGGCGGGTGGAGGACGCAGAACCCGATCCGGTTGCGGAGGAAGTCGGACCCGACCACGCCGTCCATCGAGCAGGTGATCGTCCCCGCCGCCGTGCCGAGGATGGTGCCCTCCCAGGAGAAGTCGACGTCGCCGCTTTGGTGGATGGCGCCGAGGTGGACCGCGAAGGCCCGGCCGTCGTCCGCCACCTCGTAACGGGTGAACCGGGGCGGAATCGTGTCCCAGTTCTGGTTCCGGACGGCGACGTAGATCCGGCGCACGATCTCGGTTCCGTTGACGGAGAGGTAGCGCAGGTCGCCGTTCTCCAGGATCGCGGTCAAGGGACCGGCGCGGAGGGTCCGCCGCTCGGGGAGCGGCTCGTCGCGGCCGTAACGGCGGACGCGGACGGGGAGTTCGGTCACGATCGGTGGGGTTGGGTCGGTCATCGGTCCCGCTCCTGGGTTCGCATCGTGAAGATTGTCCGCGCTCACGGGGCCGACGCCTTTCCCGATTTCGGAACGCCCTCGCGCACGCCAGCGATCCCCGCCTTCAGCGCCGCGCCAAAAATCCAGACGTCGCCCCAATAGGCGAGCATCCGGAACCCTTGGGCCAGCAGCGCCCGCCCGTTCTCGACGCCGGAGGCCATCATCCCGGCGCCTTTGCTGTGCTTGGCACAGACCTCCAGCACCCGATCCAGGGCGCGCAGAAAATCCGGGTGGTCGAACTGGCCGGGGATGCCGAGCGAGTTGGTCAGGTCGAAGTGACCGACCCACAGGACATCGATCCCGTCCGTCGCCGCGATCGCGTCCGCCTGTTCCACCCCGGCGGCGGTCTCGATCTGGGCCAGCAGCATCCCCTCCCGGTTGGCGGAGGCCATCTTCTCCAGCAGGTCGCCGTCGGCGTAGTCGTCGTGGGCGAGGCCGAACCCGGCGCCGCGCCTGCCCTGGGGCGGGTACTTGGCCGATGCCACGATCAGGCGGGCCTGCTCGGCCGACTCGACCATCGGCACCATCAGCCCCATCGCCCCCGCGTCGAGGGGGCGTGAGAGGAGGTGGTATTGGGTGGCCGGGACGCGGACCATCGGCGCCAGGTCGGCGGCGCGGGAGGTCGCCATCAGGTTCCGGATCGTCTCGATCCCCCAGCCGGTGTGCTCCTGGTCGTAGACGACGAACTCGGCCCCGGCCTCGGCGGCGATCCGCCCCATACCCGAGGTGCCGAACTCGAACGCCATCGTCCCGATCGAGATCCCGCCGCTGGCGAGCGCCCGCTTGACCGCGTTCTCGTTCATCGCCCCGCTCCCGGCCCGGATCGCGCCAGCCGCTCGAGTTTCGCTCGCAACAACGGCGAATCCAGGACGTCTCGATTGACCACGTTCGGCGGCACCCGCCCGGCGGCAACCTCGAGGATGCCGCCGAGGGCGCTGGCGCCGGTGCGGGTGATCCACTCGTCGGTCCAACAGAGCGCGTGCGGGGCCAGGATCACGTTGTCCAAACCCAAGATCGGGTCGTCTGGGTCGACCGGCTCCCGCTCGAAGACGTCCAGCGCCGCCCCGGCGATGGCGCCTGTTTGCAGCGCCGCCGTCAGCGCCGACTGGTCCACGATCGGCCCCCGGGCGGTGCTGATCAGACACGCGCTCGGCTTCATCAGCGCCAGCCGCTCCGCGTTCAACAGGTGGAACGTCTCCGGGGTCAAGGCGCAGGCGATGGCGACGAAATCGGACTCCCGCAGCAGCCGGTCCAGGTCAACCAACTCGACGTTCGCCGCCGCCGCGGTGTCCGGTTTGGCGTACGGGTCGTAGGCCAGGTGGCGCATTTCCAGCGGCGCGGCCAGGCGAAACGCCTCCTGGCCGATGTTGCCGAAGCCGATGATGCCCAGGGTGCGGCCGGTCAACCCGGTCCCCATGAACTCCGTCTTCCGCCCCCAACCTCCGGTCCGCGTCAGCCGGTCCTTCTCCAGCAGGCGGTGGGCGAGGGCGAGCAAAAAGGTCAGGATTGCGGTCCCCATCGGCCGCCGCGTGCCGTCCGGCGTGATCGTCAGCATCACGCCGTGCCGGGTGCAGGCGTCGAGGTCGACCGTGTCGTAGCCGACCCCGTAGCGCGCCAGCACCGCCAAGCGATCGGCCCCGGCCAGCGTCGCCTCCGTGACCTTGGGACCCAGCAGCGCGAGCGCGTCGTACCCCGCGATCTGGTCCGGCCGCAGCTCCGCCGTCCGCTCCGGCAAAAACGCCCAGGCCACCCCCGGCGCCGCGTCGAGCAGCCCAATCCCGATATCGCCCAAGGCGACCCGCCCGTCCGGCGTCAGGAAATCTCGCGTGAACCCGACCCGAACCATCGGCTCCGGCGCGTCGCCCGCGGCTTCCGGCTTCCGACTCCCGGCTTCCGACTCCTTCATCGAACCGAAATCCCCCCATCGACGTGAAAGTGCGCCCCGGTCGCGAACTTGGAGGCGTCCGAGGCCAAAAAGACCGCGATCCCGGCCATGTCCTCCGGGGTGCCGATCCGCCCGATCGGGTGGAGCGCGGTCAGTTGGGCGCGGATCTCGGGGTCGTCGACCAGCGTGCGGGTCAGGGTCGTCTCGATGGTCCCGGGCACGATCCCGTTGACCCGGATCTTGTGCCTGGCGTAGTCGGCGGCCATCACCCGGGTCAGCGCCATCACCCCCGCCTTCGACGCCGCGTAGGCGTGCCACCCGGCGCCGCACATCGTCAGGCCGGTCGGGGAACCGCAGTTGATCACGCTGCCGCCGTCCCCGCTCGCCAGCATCACGCGGACGCCGTGCTTGCAGCAGAGAAAGACGCCGCGCAGGTTGACGTCGTGGGTCCGGGTCCAGACCTCGCTGTCCAACTCGTGGACCGGCGCGTCCTCGCCGACCAGTTGGACCGCGGCGTAGGTCGCCAGCACGTCGAGCCGACCGTGGCGCTCGCGCACCGTCGCGAAGGCGGACGCCACGCTTGCCTCGTCGGTGACGTCGCAGACCAGCGGGTAGGCGCGCTGGCCGAGCTGGTGCGCGGCCTCCTCGATCGCCGCCGCGTTGCGGTCCAGCAACCCGACCGTCGCCCCCTCGGCGACGAAGGCGCGGGCCGCCCCCCGGCCGATCCCGCTCCCGGCGCCGGTGACGACGGCGATTTTGCCGTCCAGGCTTCCCATCGGGTGGCCCCCTGCTCCTGTCCGGCGACGGATCCGCCCAGCCGCGCGATCGTAGCGGGCGGGGGCGGGTTGTCAATCCCCCGGCGCGAGAGGGGAGCGTGCCCCGGCGATCGTTCCATCCCGTTCGGGGGCTGACCGGAAACACCCGCCTCCTCCGTGGTCGCCGTCCTCCGGCTCGCTCGCCGGGAGGGCAAGGATTGCCCCACGGCGCCGACGAGGCGGAGACCATGCCCCGCCAGACACGCCATCGTCCGGCGCGGTGCTAAACTGCCTCGCGGCAACGGCGCCCGGAATGGTTGGTCCTGGTCGGCGGCGCCGTCCAGACTCGGAGAGGTTCGCGAGCCGTGACCGATTCCCCCTTGCGCGGGTCCCCCAACGGCGCCGCGCCGTCGAACGGCGGCGAGCGCGACGTGCCGGACGTGACCATCATCGGCGCCGGTCCGACCGGGTTGTTCGCCGCCTTTTACGCCGGGTTGCGCGGGGCGCGGACCCGCGTCATCGACTCGCTGGAAGAGGCGGGCGGCGCCCTGACCGCGATCTACCCCGAGAAGTACATCTACGACGTGATCGGCTTTCCCAGGGTGCTGGCGAAAGATTTCGTCGCCGCCTGCCTTGAGCAAGCCGAGCGCGGCGCTCCGGACCTGTGCCTGAACGAGGAGGTGACCGGCCTCGAACGGCTCGACGACGGCACGATCCGCCTCCGGACCAGCCGCGGCGAGCGGTTCAGCAAGACCGTGGTCGTTTGCGCCGGGGTCGGCGCGTTCGAGCCGAAGCGCCTGGAAGCCCCCGGCGTGCGGGACCTCGAAGGCCACGGTGTCCATTATTTCGCCAAGCGGGTGGCAGACTTTCGCGACAAGGACGTGGTCATCGTCGGCGGCGGCGACTCGGCGGTGGACTGGGCGGTGACGCTTGAGCCGGTCGCCAAGCGGGTCACGTTGATCCACCGCTCGAAGTTCCGCGCCCACGAGGCCACCGTCGAAGAATTGGCACGCTCGTCGGTGGACCTGCGCTACCCCGGGTGGGAGGTCAGCGAGGTCCACGCCGGCGGAAACGGGCGGTTGGCAGCCGTCACCGCAAAGCAGGCCGACGGCGGCACCGAGCGGATCGCGGCCCAGGAGTTGATCGTCGCGATCGGGTTCGTCGCCGACTTGGGTCCGCTCAAGACCTGGGGCTTCGAGCTGCAACGGAACCAGATCGTGGTCGACATCGTCAGCATGGCGACCAACATCCCCGGCGTCTTCGCCGCCGGCGACATCGCCGCCTACCCGGCCAAGTTCAAGCTGATCGCCACCGGCGCCGCCGAGGCCGTCACCGCCGTCAACCACGCCGTCACCTTCTACGATCCCAAGGCCCGCCTCGACGCCGGGCACTCGACCAACATTATGGAGAAGAAGGAAAAGGAAGCCAAAGAACCGCGCGTCGTCGCGGCCGCCGATTGACGGTCGACGCGTCAGGACATCCGGGAGAAACGGCGCCGCACCCCCCCCTGCGGCGCCGTTTCCGCGTTTCGGCCCGGCCACCAAGCGTACGCAATCTCGCATCGGGCCTCAATCGTATACCGCCGCAGGCTCCTTCGTATAGTCCATTCTTCCTATTCTCGTCGAATCGTAGCCCGATGGCCTTGTGGAAGCGGGAGCCGGGTCGTTACAGTGGGATTGTCCGAACAGCTCACGAGCGCGCGCCCCGCGGCACCGGCGGGCAACCAGAGGGTCGCGTCTGTGGTCTGCCCGCGCGGCGTTCGTGTTCCTGCCGCGGACGGGATCGGATGGAGGGAGGAAGTTGACGATGACCACGACCACGGCCACCGGGGCGATCCGACGATCGCGGGGAGCGCGCACGGCGACGCTGGCCTTGGTGACGCTGGCGCTGCTGGTGTCTTCCGCCGCGACCGCGGTCGCGGCCCCGCGCGGCGGCGGCGCGGGACCGACCACGGCCCCGATCTCGGCCACCCAATACCGCTGCGATGTCGAAGAAAAAGCGTTCCTCAAACTGATCAACAACTACCGGGCGACCAAGGGGTTGAAGGCGCTCCGCCTAACCAAGACCCTCGGGGCGGCCGCCGACCACCACAGCGTGGAGATGGCGACCAGGAATTACTTCAGCCACACCCTGGCCGGCGACGTCACCTGGTCGCAGAACATCAAAAACCACGGCTACACCTACAACACCTACCGGGGCGAGAACATCGCCGCCGGCAACAGCACGGCCCTGGCCACGTTCAACCAATGGAAGAACAGCCCCGGCCACAACGCCAACATGCTCAGCCCGAACTTCAACGCGATCGGGATCGGCCGCGCCTACGCCGCCACCAGCACCTACAAGACGTACTGGACCACCACCTTCGGGGGCTACCAGGACGCCGCCGCCGTCTGCTAGCGCCGTCCCCGACCGTGCCACGGCTGGGTGACACCGGCCTCCGGGACAACCCCACAGACCCGACGAAACGCGCCGCCGGGCTGACCGATCCGCCCCGGCGGCGGTTTTCGTGTGGCCGCGGGGTCCGGTCGGCCCCCTACCCAAGTTCCAGGTCTTCGACCGCGTTGCGCGCCGCGTGCAACCACCGCTCGTCGGTGTCGTCGGGCACGGAGCAGCCGTTGGCCAGGATCAAGCCCCGGCCGCCGGTCTGGGCGACCGCGTCCTGGGCCTCGGCGACGATTGCCTTCTCCGGCCCCTTCGCCAGCGGGCCGAATTCGTGCCAGCCGCCCATCAGGCATTTGGCGGTCTTCTGGCGGGCCTCGCGCAGGCTCGGCCCGGCCAAGCGGTCGGACCAGCTCAGGACCTCGACCGGGTAATCCTTGACGCCGTCGAACATCAGCTCGCGTTCGCCGTGGATGTGGAGCACGTTCAACCAGCCGTCGAGCGCGCCCTGCAGGGCCAACAGGTCGTAGGGGCGGCCGAACTCGCGGTACCGCTCCTCCGGCGTGAACGCCGTCGAGCAGCCCTGGAGGGCGAAGAAGACGCCGTCGGCGCCGGCGGCGATCACGTCGCGGATGTGGGCACGCAGGTTCTCGGCGATCGCGCTGAGACCTTCATGGACCGCGTTCGGCGTCTCCGCCGCGTGGGCGAAGAACCGCTCGTGGTCGGCGACGAAGTAGAGCGCCTCGGTCAGCGGCCCGAAGACGGTGACGACGATCGGGGTGTCGTAGCCGAGTTCGTCGCGGAGGACGTGGACGGCCTCGGCACGCTGGCGGAAAAAGCGCGACCGCTCGGGATCGAGCGCTTCCAGCAGCCGCCAGTCGCCCGGTTCGCGGATCGCCCGATGCGGAAACGGGTACGGCAGGTCCGGCATCAGCTTGGCGATGTCGAGGTCGAACGTCTCGTCGAAGAAGCGCAGCGTCGCCTCGGCCAGCCGCCTCCCGGATCCTTCCGGCGCGAAATGGCGCCAAAAACAGACCGGCGGCCGGTCCACCGGTTCCCCCCGCACCGCCGCCATCACGCGCTCGGTCCGCGTCATCTCGTCGAACCGCGGCGCCCCGGCCGTCTTCGCCC
>CADCWE010000042.1 GCA_902806325.1 uncultured Thermomicrobiales bacterium
GGGGCACGGCGGTCCGGAGCCGGTCGGCGGCGACGACCGGAGCGGCGGCGTCGTCGGCGGTCCAGATCCAGCCTGGGATGGTCCGAGCGCCGGGACCGGCGGCGGCGACCGTTTCCGTCAGGTCGTGAGCGGCGCGGGCGAGGGCCTTGGCGGCGCGGTCGCGATCGGCTTCGAGATGGCGGCGGCGTTGAAAGCGTTCGCGGTCGGTTTCGTGGCGGGCGGCGGCGGCGGCGCGGGCGGACGCGGCGGCGGCGAGCGGGGCCAGGGCGGCGCGGGTCTGCTCGGCCCGATCGAGGCGGGCGATCTCGTGGACGGCGGCGTCGCGGCGGGCCGCGGCGGCGCGCTCGTCCCCGCCGACGCGGGCAAGTTCCAGGGCGAAGGCGTTGTCCCGGCGCTCCAGGTCTCGCCAGCGGTTTTGTTCGGCGCGGGCGGCGACCAAGACGGCGGCGGCGGCGGCGGCGTGGGTCGTCGCCGTGGCGAGCTGGGCGGCGTGGAACGCGACCTCGTCTTCCGCCGTGGCCACCTCGGCGGCGAAGTCGCGGCCTTTCGACTGCTCCTCGTGTTGGGCGGCCAACCCGGCGGCTTCCAACCTCGCCTTGGCCCGGTCTTCGCCGATCAGCTTTTGGGCATCGCGGATGGTTTCCAGGCCGAGCAGGCGGCCGACCTCGCGCCGCCGGTCGGTCTCCTTCAGCGTGCCGAAGAACGAGAGTTCCTTTTGGCGGGTGAAGAACGTCGAAACGAAGGCGCGGTGGCCGAGGCCGATCAAGCGGCGACCGACGTAGTCGGCGACCGGTTTCGAGCCTTGGGCGATCCGTTCCTCCGGCCGGTCCGCGCGGTACAAGTCGGCCTTGGCGGTGTTGCCCCGCAGCGAGCGCTCGACCACGTAGCGGACGCCGTCGCGCGGGTCTTCGAGGGTGATCTTGACCTGGGTCTTGCCGACGCCCGCCCGCGGCGGGACCTCGGCGTTCTTGATCTCGGCCGGGTTGTAGAGGCACCACTCGATGGCCTCGAACAAGGTCGTCTTGCCGACGCCGTTGGCGCCGATCACGCCGACGACACCCTGGCTCGGGAAGGGGATGGTGTGGCGACCGGCAAATTGCTTGTAGTTCTCGATCTCCAGCTCGACCAGGATCATGCCGCCGGGTCCTCCGGCGTCGCCGTCGCTTCGGCGGCCTGAATCGCCTGGTCCAGCGCCTTGGCGCCCTTGGCGGCGAAGGCGGCGGCGAAGGCGTCGTCGTAGGGGTTGCCGGTCCGCTCGGCGACGAACTGGCCGAAGAGCAGGCGCAGGTCGGCGGTGTTGGCCCCGGTCTCGGCCGGGCGCTCGCCGAACGCGGCCAGGATGTCGGTCTCGGCGACCACCTGCAACGACCAGATCACCGCCGGCGATTCGCGGCGGATCAGGCGCTCGGCGGCGCGGCGGACCAGGCGCGGGGTGTCGGTGAACGTGATCCGGGCGATCGCCTCCGGTTCGCCGAAGGTGGCGGCGCGGTCGAGCGCGATGTCGGCCAACTCGCGGGCGTCGCGGCCCTCGCCGGAGACCGGGGCCAGGGTCCGCATCGGGCGGGCCGGCAGATCCACCTTCTCGACGTCGGGCTCGGCACCTGGGTCGCCGAGGGTGACGAGGACGTAGCCGGGATTGGCGTTCTCGTCGCCGAACCCGGTGCGCTCGGTCGAGCCGCTGTACCAGGCGCGGTGGCCCTGGGGACCCCAGAGGTGGTAGTGGCCGAGGGCGACGTAGTCGAACCCGGCATCTAGGAGGTGATCGCCGAGTTCTTCCTCCCCCGGCTCGTGGTGGCGTTTGCCGATCAAACCCGGGACCATGCCGTGGGTGAGCAGGATGTTCCGCACGCCCGGCGTGGGCAGCGCCAGCACCGGGTCGGGGTTGGTCAGCGCCCCGTGCGGCACGGCGTGGACGACCAGATCGAGCGGATCGAACGCCACCTCCTCGTCCGCGTACTCGGCGACGAAGCGGACCTCCGGCAGCGCCATCTCCAGCAAGGAAAACGCCGATCCGCTGGTCCGCAACCGGGGCGTGTCGTGGTTGCCGGCGATGACCAGGGCGGGCAGCTTCGCCGCTTCCAACCGCCGCATCTGGCGCACGAAGCAACGCAGCGCCGGCCAGGACGGCCGGGTGTGGTGGAAGACATCTCCGCCGTGGATCACCAGATCGGGCTTGCGCTCCAGGATGTCGTCGACCGCCCGCTCGAAGGCGCGCTCGAAATCCACCGCGCGCTGGTTCCGCCCCGTTTCGGGGTCCGCCCGAAACAGGGCGCGGTACCCCAGGTGGGTGTCGGAGATGTGGGCGATGCGAACAGGTGTTGCCATGGTGGGAATAATACTTCGTGGGGGAGGGGTAGGTTGGCAGTACACTCTCCGCGTTAACCTCGCGGTCGGGGAACGGATGACGCCCCGACGGCGATGACGGAGCAGCTCTCCGAACGCCTTGTGCCCTTCGATCTCGATCGCTTGGTTGCCGGTTGAGCGTTGCTCCCCGAGCGCACCCCACTCCCGGAGACCCTGCCATGCCCGTTTTCGAGCGGACCTACCACGCCGTCCTCCTCGACGATCCGGATGGCCAATGGGAACTCCACGATGGCCGCCTGCGGGAGAAACCGGGGATGAGCGCCGAACACAACGACGGCATGTTCGAGTTGGGGTACCAATTGCGATCGCAACTCGACCGGGCGTCGTTTCGCGTCCGGGTCAACGCTGGCCATGTCTATCGCGGCACGACGACCTATTTCATTCCAGACGTCTTCGTCATCCCCATTGAGGTCGAACAAACGCAACGGGGCGTGCCCGGCTCGCTCGAATTCTACGGTGACCCACAGCCGCTGGTCGTCGAGTTTTGGTCGAAGTCCACCGGACTCTACGACGCGGATGCCAAACTGCCGGAGTACCAGCGGCGTGGCGATTTGGAGATTTGGCGCCTGCACCCGTACGACCGGACGCTGACCGCCTGGCGCCGCCGGGACGACGGCACCTACGCGGAAACGGTCCACACCGGCGTCGTCCGACCGGTGGCGCTGCCCAACGTGGCGATCGACCTGGATGCGCTGTTCGCTGGTTGAACGATCTCCTGCCCATGGGGCCGCGGCGACAATTGCGCTTCGTCCTCCCTGGAGGCCACCGATGCCGGTTACCGAACAAACCTATCGTGCGGTGATGCTGGATGATCCCGAGGGCCGCTGGGAACTGCACCGGGGACAACTGCGGGAGAAGCCGGGGATGAGCGCGGAACATAATCACGCGATGTTCGAACTCGGCTACCAGTTGCGGGGTCAACTCGATCCCAACGAGTATCGGGTTCGGGTCAATGCCGGCCATGTACGCCAGGGCGACGTGACCTACTTCATCCCCGATGTGATCGTCATCCCGACCGCCCTCGAACTCGGCCAACGCGGTCATCCAGGATCGCTCGAACTTTACGTTGATCCCTTGCCGCTGGTGATCGAGGTCTGGTCTCCGTCGACCGGCGCCTACGACGTGGATGCCAAACTGCCGGAATATCAACGGCGCGGCGACCTCGAGATTTGGCGCTTTCACCCCTTCGACCGCACCTTGACCGCCTGGCGCCGCCGGGACGACGGCACCTACGCGGAAACGGTCCACACCGGCGGCGTCGTTCGTCTAGCGGCGCTACCGAACGTGGCGATCGACCTCGATCCGCTGTTCACGGGCTGAACCGGATGGCCGATCCCGATGGGAGCCGCCCCGCTCGGATGGGGCATGGCTTCGCCGGACTCCCTGGGTTGCGAGCCTTGCCGGGACCGGGTCGCGTCGCCGGCGTCGGCGCGGGTCATTTGGGCAGCCGCGGCGGTCGGGGCGCATGGCATGCTCCCTGTGTGTCGGGCGGCGTCACGATTGGTGGTACGGCCGTGGGAGGGGTCGAACCGCTGAGGTGTCGGACGGGGCGCATGCCGCGCGCCCCTATGAGCGCCCTCTGGCCTTGTCGACCTGCTGTTTGGCGTTCCGCCAGGGGTCGGAGCCGGTCTTGCCGTTGCCGCCCGCGTAGGCGCGCTCGATCCGGAAGCCGATGCCGGTCAACACCTCGGGGTCGATGCCGTCGCAGTAGCTGCGGACCTCGTTTTTCTGTGGGGCGCGGTCGCCCATGAGCTTTTGGAGCACGCGGAAGATGCCGTCGGCGGGGTGGGAGAGGGGGACGACGGCGCCGTGGCCGTTGCCGCTGGGGGCCGGTGTGGCGCCGTTGGCGGAGGCGGACGGGATGGCGCGGATCGTGGCGGTGGCGGCGTCGTTGAAGACGCGCTGGCCGGCCATCCCGGCGATGGTCGGGGGGTAGGGGAAGGTCCCGAAGAGGGGGGCGCGAAAATGGGCGTGGCGGATCAGGAGGCGGCCTTTGGGCAAACCGAGCAGTTCGGCCTTGGCGGTCTCGGAGAGGGAGCGGTAGGCGGCGTTGGTCAACTCCTCGTCGCCGACGCGGCCGTAGAGCGAGGTGCCGCAGTTGCCGAGGATCTCGTCGTCGACCTTCGAGCGGAACTGCTGGGCGCCGAAGAGGACGACGTTGAGGTGGCGCCCGCGGGCGGCGATGTCGACCAGCGTGTCGCGCAACGCGCCCTGGCCGCCGCCGGGGGCGTACTTGTTCAGCTCGTCCACGAAGACGATCAGCTTGTCGACCTGAAGCTTGCTTTGCTCCGCCATCCTCCAGACGCGGTTGATCACCGAGGAGACGATCAACTCCTGGACGTTGGTGTTGCAGTTGGCGATGTCCACCACCCGTAGCTCGTGGTTCTCGAACGGACCATCCACCTTGGGCAGGTTCCCGTACTCGACCATCTGTTTGGAAAGCAGCCCGCCGAACTTTTCGGGCAGGCCGCGAAAGCGGTTGCGGGCCTTGTAGATCGTGTACTTGTGGTGGCCACGCCACTGGTCGCCGTTGCTCCCGTCCTCGAAGTGGTCGTCGATCTCGGCAAACAGCGATTCCAGTTGATCGAGGCTCGCGATGCCACGTTGGCGCAGCTCGTAGATGAATCCCCAGAGCTTGTCGTCCAGATCGCCGTGGTCGAACACCTTGTGCGGGGTGGTGAGGAGCGGTTCCAGGGACCACAGGACGGGGTAGACGACGCCGGCGGTTTCGGCCGGTCGCTCGCGCAGGGTGTTGAGCGCGCCCGCCCGCTTGTCGGTTTCCAGGCGGACGACCGCGCCTTTGGCGTCGGGGTCGTGCCCCGGCTTGTAGGGGGCAAAAATCCGGAACGGGTGGAACGGGCGCGGGTCGAGGCCGAGGGCGGCGTAGGCTTCGCGGTCCTCGGGGCGGAGGCCCTTGGCGCCGTGGGCGGCGTACCCGGCCCGTTCGTGCGGTTCGGGGTCGGCGGCCTTGTCGAGCCACAGCAGGTCGGGACCTTTGACGTTGAACATCAGGGCGGCGACCGATTGGCCTTGCTCGGCGAGTTTCTGGAACACGGCCGAGGTCAGGAAGAGGGCGTGGGAGGTCTTGGTGGCGAGGCCGGACTGGCCGGTCCAGTTGGCGTGGCCGGCTTCGGGGCCGAGCAGGTAGTCGCCGTCGACCCAGAGCGGGGTGCGCTGGAAGATCAGCTCGCCGGCGGCGTCGCGGCGCTCGTGGCCGAATTCGTCGCGGGCGGCGTTGCCGTTGGTGTGGAGGAGGGCGGGGACGGGGACGCCGCTGAAGTCGCCGGTGCCTAGGGCGAACTCGATCGCGGCCGGGGTGGCGAAGTAGACGGGGCCGGCGACCGGGGGGCGGTGGGAATCGATGTCCGGGCGGCGGTGCTTCGTCGCCAGGACATCGACGAAGAAGACCAGGATCTGGGGCCGCTGGGTGGGAGGTTCCTCGGCCAGGGCTTCTTCGAGATGGCGGTCGTAGTAGTCGTCGAGAAAGGAGCGGAGGTCGGAGTAGCGGCGCGGTTCGTCGACCACGCCGACGACGGCCGCTTCCTCGGAGAAGGCGACGACGACGTGGCCGACGTCCAGCGTGATGGCAGAATCGGCGGCCCAGATGCAGAAGCGGTGAGACCCGGCCGGTTCGTTCTCGCTGCCGACGACGCGACCGATCGGACCGGTCGCGGTGTCGATCAGATCGGCGAAGCGCGAGAGCAGTCCGGGATCGGCCTCGATCTGGTCGAGCAGAGCGAGCGCGTCGTCGTTGTCCATTCCCGAACCCCTGCCCTCTATCCCCGGTCCCCGGCCCAGCCGAGGGTGTAGGCGGCAACGCGGCGCTTGAGGATCTGCTCCAAGACGTGGACCGGATAGAGAAGGGTGGCCCAGCGGGCGTCTGCCATCGCCCGCGGGATCCGCTCGGCGAGCAGCCAGGCCGAGAGTTGGTCGAGCTGGGCGGGAGATTGGACCCCGGTGCCGGCCTCGACCCGGACCAACCCGTGCCGGGCGTCCTGCCCGGCGGGGTCCCAGAGGCGGAGGTACCAGACGGTGGAGGCGGTGGACGGGGCGTCTGCCCCGGTGCCGGGGCGACGGCGGGCGCGGTAGCGAAACGCGGTGGTGCGGTTGCCCTGGGGCAGCCCAAACAGCGCCTCGGCTTCGGCCCCGGCCAGGTGTTGGGTGCGCAGGCTTTTAACCAGGCCGATGGCGTTGGCGGGCGCGTCGGCGCCGAGGCGGCCGTCGACGACCAGCCAGTCGCCGCTCGCGGCGGGGCCGAGTTCGTCGCGCCACCGCTCGATCAATTCTTTCTCCAGGTCGGTGCGGACGTCCTTGGCCCGGGCGTAGGCGAGTTCGACCATCCGCCCGTAGTTCCCGGCCTCGGCGCAGTACGCGTCGTCGTCCTCGACTCCTTCCAACGGATCGACGATCGCGGCGCCCTGGTCTTCGAGCCGGGCGACGAGGGCGGCGATCTGCGGGTCCGGGCAGCGCCGGGGCACCAACCAGGCGTGATTGAGGAGCAGCGTGCCCGGCGCGATGGACGGGCGACCGGCCGGGTCCCGGTAGAGGATGCCGGCGACGGCGACGGTGGCGGCGATCGGGATCAACCCGACCCGAAGCACCGGGAACGTGCGCTGGCTGCCGTCCATGAAGTAGCGGAGGCGAGAATTGCCTGGGGGGGCCTTGGCCAGCGCGCGGGCGCGGATTGGACCTTCGAGGCGCTCGATCTCGATCGGGGCGATGCGCCCCTGGCCGGCGGCGTCGATCTGTCCCAAACCCGCGTACTGGAGTTCGAGCGAACCGGCCCGGCGCATGTCGGCGACGACGACGCCGTCGCGGGCGAGGGCGGCCCGCAATTGGGCCACCTGCTCGACCAACGAACGGGCCGGTTCCATTCCAGCGTCGCGGATCCGTTCGGCGACCTCCACCGGTAGGCTCCCTTGTGTCCGGACAAGGCGAACGGAAGTGCGAGGAACACGAGTATAGCGCAGAGGGGGCGACGGGAAGAAGAACGATCCGCGTTCTCCGCACCCGCCGACTCCCCGTCTCCCCGTCCTACCGGCACGGCTCCGCCATCTCGGGGATGGTGACGAAACGGTAGCCCTGGGCGCGGAGGTCGGCGACGACCCAGGGCAGGGCAACGGCCGTGGACACGGCGGTGGCGGGGCCGTCGAGGTGCAGTTCGACGATGGAGCCGTCGGAGACGTTGGGCACGATCCGGTTGTAGACCCCGGCCGCCGTGGCGTCGGGGCCGTAGTCGGCGCCGGCAACGCGCCAGCCGACGGGGAGGTACCCTTCGGCGGCGACGATGCCGCGGACCCGGGCGTCCATCGCGGCGGCGTAAGGGGTGAACCACGGACCGGGGGCGACCCCGGCGGCGGCGGCGATCGCCGCCGCGGAGGCGCGCAGATCCTGGACCTGGTCGGAATCCGAGCGGTCCACCGGTTCGGCGCGGTCGTGGCCGTGGGTGCCGAGGACGAAGCCGCGAGTGGCCATCTCGCGGGCGAGGTCCGGGTTGGCCTTCGCCCACCAGCCCATCAGGAACATGGTCGCCGGGACGCGCTCGGCGACGAGGGTGTCGAGAATGGCGCGCGAGGTCTCGTCGCCGATGCCGACGTTGAAGATCAGCGCGACCCGGTCGCAGCCGGTTGCTCCGGCGTCGAACAGGGGTGGGGGGCCGCCGGTTGGGGCCACGTACAGCCCGTAGGCGTAGCCGGTGACGCCGGCGTAGCCGACGGAGAGGTAGCCGTTGGCCGCTTCGCCGAGCAGCGACAACGAGGCGCCGAGGGGCGCCGCGGCGAGCACCTTGCACCCAAGTTCGGGACACGAGCGGATGTTGACGGCCCCGGTGGCGACGACGACCCCGGTCCCGGCCGCGCCGGCGACGGACCGCGCCGACCAGCCGCACCCCGCGACCACGACCGCCAGGACGAGCACCGTTTGCGACCACCGCGCGCCTGCCATGGTGACTCCCCATCGCCGTCGGACAGCATCGCCGGTGTGGCCTGTGGCCGGGCCAACGGCTGTCATTGCTCGATCGCGGGGTGAACGTACAGTAGCAGGGGATTCGTCGTGGTGTCAAGATGGCCGCGTACGTACGCGATCGTTCCGCTCGCTCACGCTGGAAGCGCGGCGACGAGGGCGAACCGTGTTCATTCCCGGCGGACGCCCGGGTTCCCCCTATCTCGTTGACGACATTCGCTGCCGTGGCCGGGCCGTCCAAGGGTGGGGGATCGGGCCATCCGCGTCGCATCCGAGACTCGTCGCGTCCACGCCAGTCGTTACCGCCGGATTTGCCAGGGAAATCATGCGACCTTGCCCCGCCGAAACGAACGCCGCCCCGGCCGTGGGGCCGGGGCGGCGTGGAATCGAGAACCGAGGTGGGTCCGAGGCCGCTCGGCGGTCAGTCGACCGCCAACTCGACCGCGTCGTGGTCCGGTGCGGGTTCGATGGCCCGGCCGGCCGCCGGCACGATGTCCGGGAGGCGCTCGGGATGGACCTTCCAGCAGTCGGTCAACACCGCCGTCGCCATGCACCGGGCCGCTTCGCGGCCGTCGTGCAAGGCCCATCCCAACGAGCAGCGCATCACCGGGAGCGACGGATCCGGCAGCAGACCGACCCGCGCGCGGACGAGCATCGGACACCCATACTGCCCCGGCTCCGCCAGCGAATCCTCGACGAGGAAACCCGGGCGTCGCTCGCGGCTCATCGCGGGGTACCTTGACCCTTCCCGTTCCGGCCACCGCTCGCCGACCGCGAAGCGGTGACGGGCCAGGGGCGCGGAACCTTTGCCAACGTCGGCGGCGACGTGCCGCCTGATCCTCCTTCTGCCCCGGGTCGCGTGCGACGCGTGCCCGGATCGGGGACGAAGCGCGACCGCCGGGGTGGCGTCGCGGCGAGGAACGTTTGGTCACCAAGCGTTGGTCGCGGTCGCGACCGGCGCCGGCTCTCCACAGTATATCAGGACGTTAACCGGGGGACGGGAGAGGACGGAGGACGGAGGACCGAGAGGGGGTCCGGCGCGCCGTCGGTTCCCCGAAGTCGGTCGCGCGCGGGCGAAGACCACGTCACCTCAGTGCTGGTCTTCCCGCACGGCGTCGCGCGGGAGTACCAGCACGGCGGTGGTGCCGCCACCGGGCACGCTGTCGAGCCAGAGCCGGCCGCCGTGGCGCTCGGCCAGGCGACGGCTGACGTGGAGACCAAGCCCGAGGCCGCGGGCGGCCTGGGCGGTGCCGGGGGCGCGGGCGAACGGCTTGAACAGGCCCGCCAGTTCGTCCGTGGTCAAACCGGGTCCGGCGTCGGCGACCTCGATTCGCACGTCGTCGCCGGCGAGTTCGACGGAGATGCGCACCGGTTCCGGGGCGGGCGAGTACTTCAGGGCGTTGTCGATCAGGTTGGTCAGGATTTGGTCGACCCGATCCGCGTCCCACCACACCTGGAGCGATTCCCGGTCCGATTCCGGTGAGACCAGATGGATCCGGTCGCTGCCACCGTCGACGATGGAGAAGCGGTCGGCGACGCGCATCAAGAACCCGCTGACCTCTACCTCCCGCGGGTGGAGGGGGGCGGGTCCGGATTCGAGCCGGGCCAAGTCCAGCAGTTCTTCGACCAGGGTCGCCAACCGGCGCGCTTCGCCGCCGGCGATGGCGATCCGGGCGCCGATTTTGGCAAGGTCCGGCTCGGGACGAGCGATCTGGA
>CADCWE010000043.1 GCA_902806325.1 uncultured Thermomicrobiales bacterium
TCGGCCGCAACGCGGACGATCAGCGGGAGGTCGGCCAGCGTGGCATCCGCCGGGACGCGGATCGCCAACGTAACCTCGGCCTCGGCCCCGGCCGCGATCCGCCGCCCGCGCTGCGCGATCCGGCCCAAATCCAGCCAAGCGGCGGGTGGCCCCTCGATCTCGACCCGGAACAAGGCCGAGCGGTCGGACCCGTTGCGGAGCCGGATCGCGGTCGTGACGGTATCGCCGGGCGACACCCGCAGATCCGGATCGGCGACCGCGACGTCGAGTTGACCGTCCACCGCACCCCGCCACCCGGCGCCCCGGCGCGCACCCGCACCGGGCGACCGGGTTCTCACGCCGCGCCAACGTCAACACCTCGATGGAGGGATGGTACGACCCACGACCGGCGCGGTCAACGATCCGTTCACCCGAGACGATGGGAATCTTGGCGATCCCGGGCCGGCGAGCACGACCAGTTTTGCGGAATCGTCGGGTCCGCGGGTACTAGCCGGGTGTTTCGGCCATACGGACGGTTGCGATGGCCCCACCCAACCCCTAAGATGGGCCTCGAGTTGGGGAGGATGCGCCATGCGCGGAATCGCGCTTCGTTTGGTCGCCATGCTGGCCTGCTTGGCCTTCGTGGTCGTCGTCGACGCGCCGCGCGCGGTCACGGTCGTCGCCCAAACGGACGGCGACGGCGACGGCGTTGAAGACGGCGACGACAATTGCCTGGGCATCGCCAATTCAAACCAGAGCGACGGCGACGGCGACGGCGTCGGCGACGCCTGCGACGTTGCCCCGGACGCCGACCAGGACGGCATCCCCAACGCCGAGGACAACTGCCCGTTCGTCGCCAACCGGGACCAGGGCGACAACGACGACGACGGCGTCGGCGACGCCTGCGACACCAGCTACACCGACTCCGACGACGACGGCGTGGCCGACGACCCGGACAACTGCCCCAGCGTCTTCAACCCGGAACAGGAGGACGCCGACGGCGACGGGATCGGCGATCGCTGCGAACCGGATTCGGACCAGGATGGGGTGCTCGACGACGCCGACAACTGCCCCGCGGTGCCGAACCGGGACCAGCGCGACGGCGACGACGACGGCGTCGGCGATGTCTGCGAGGCGGACACCGACGTCGACGGGGTGCCCGACGACACCGACAACTGCCCGCAGGTCGCCAATCCGAACCAGGAGGACGCGGACGACGACGGTGTCGGCGATGCCTGCGAACCGCCCGACACCGACGACGACGGGATTCCGGACGGCGACGACAACTGTCCCAAGGATGCGAACTCGAACCAAGCGGACGCCGACGCGGACGGGATCGGCAACGCCTGCGATGCCCCGGACGCCGATGCCGACGGGGTGCCGGACGCCGGGGACAACTGTCCCCAACTCGCCAATCCCGACCAAGCCGACGCCGACGGGGACGACACCGGCGATGTTTGCGACGCCCCGCCGGACGCCGACGGTGACCGCATCCTCGACGCCGAGGACAACTGCCCGCTGAATCCGAACCCGGACCAGGTCGACCGCGACCGCGACGGCGCCGGGGACGCCTGCGACGACGCCTGCGCCGATGCGACCGCGGTGCCGACCGCGACCCGCGCGGCCGCCCGCGCCGAGACCCCGGCGGCGAACGACGAGGACACGCTGACCTTCGACATCGACGTCACGTTGCCGACCGGCGAGAAGCTGGTCGCGACGTTGGTAGGGGAGCTCAGTTCGACCATCGGCGGCGGCGCCCAAGGAACCTGGACGATGGACGGGACGCTCGATTGCCAACCGGCCGAGGCCGCCTTCGCGGGGTCAATGCGACCGGCCCGGGCGGCGTCGTTAACCCTGGCGGCGACGGCGACCTACGACCTGGAGATCACCGGCGTTTCCCTGTGGGCCGTGCCGGGGATCCGCCAACCGGAGACGCCGTTCCGGGCGACGGTTCGCGCCACCGGCCCGATCCTCGACGTCTTCACCGGTCGGGCCCGCGCCACGTACAGCGTGGCGCCGAGCCTGGAGGGCCCGTTCACCGGCATCGCCACCTTCCGGGTCAAGGACCTGAAGGTGCCGAACACCGGCGCCGGTCCGCTGGCCAGTGCGGTCGTTGGCGCCGGACCGGCGTTCCTCGCGGGGGCGACCACGTTGCCGTTGTTGCCGCTGTTCGCCGTCGGATTCGGGCTGCGTGGCCGGAGGCGGAGTCGCGGATGATGGCCTTGCCGGTTCCACTGCGCGGGTTGCCCGGCCCTGGCGAGCCGACGCGCGACGAGGGGAGCGGCGGCGCGCTCTCCGCGTCGCTGCATTGGCTGCACCGGCTGCTCGGCTGGCAGGTCGACGTGACGCGGCACCGCTACGGCGCCCTCGCCGACGACGAGTACCGCGGTCTCTACGTCCCGGATCGCGAAGCCGATTTGCTCGGTGCGCCCGGCTGGGGCGAAGGGGCATTGCCCCCGGAACTGCGGGCACGCCGCGCCGCGCTGGCGTCGGAGCGGGCGGCGTGGGACAGGGCCGGCGAGGCCGGCGACGCGCCAAATGGCGAGTTGGCGCCGCTCAAGCGCCTGGCACGTCTGTTCCGGTTGAGCGCGTTCGAGGAGGACGTGCTGCTCCTTGGGTTGGCGCCGGAGATCGATCTCCGGTTCGAGCGCTTATACGCCTACATCCAGGACGACGTGACCAGGAAGCGGCCGTCGGTGGACCTCGCGCTGCGCCTGCTGTGCCCCGACCCGGCGGCTCGCTTGGAGGCCCGGCGGTCGTTCGCGCCCGGATCGCCGCTGCTGCGTCACCACCTGATCCAGGTCTTCGAGGACGGCCAGCGCCTGCCGCCGCTGCCTGGCCAGTTCTTCAAGCCCGACGATCGGATCGTGGCCGAGGTGCTTGGTCAAGCGGACACGATGCTCGACCCGGTGATCGGGCCGTACTGCTCGCTGTCCCGCCCGGCGCGGACGATGGCCGATCTGGTGGTGCCGCCGGAGCTGCGGGAAACGCTCTCGCGGCTGGTCGCCCGGCCCGCGCGCCACGAGCGGGGGCCGATCCTGGCCCTCCAAGGATCGTACGGCAGCGGGCGTGGCGCGATCGCGGACGCGATCGCGGCCGAACTGGCCGTGCCCCTGCTGGCGGTATCGCTGGACCGGCTGGCGGCGTCGGATCTTGACCCCCGCGAGACGCTGGAGCGGGTGCTGCGCGAAGCGGTGCTGCGCGGGGCGGCGATCTTTTGGCACCAGGCGGAGCGGTTGCTCCAGGACGAGGCAGTGACGCCCGTCGACGGCGGCGGAGGGTCGATACGCCCAGCGTCCGCCGGGCCGTGGCGCGGGGCGCTGCTGGCGGCGCTCGGAAACCACCCCGGCTGGGCGTTCCTGGCGCTCGAGGGCGGTTGGGAGGCGCGGGGCGCGCTCGGCGCGGCCGGTGGGCGGTTCCTGCGGGTGGATGTTCCCCCGCCGTCGTACGGGGCGCGGGAGGCCCTGTGGCGGAACCGGCTCGGGGCCGATGCCCCGGATGAGGCGACCTTGGCGGCGCTGGCGAGCACGTTTCGCCTCAGCGGTGGCCAGATCCGCGACGCCGTGGCGATGGCTCGCTCGGTGGCGGGGGCGCGTGGCGAAGGACCGCGCGCCGAGGATCTCTACGCCGCCTGTCGCGCGCAATCCAGCGGCCGGCTCGACCTGCTGGCGCACAAGATCACCCCAACCTACGGCTGGGACGACATCGTGCTCCCCGCCGACCACGTCGGCCAACTGCACGAGATCAGCGCCCAGGTCCGCCACCGGCGGACGGTGCTCGACACCTGGGGCTTCGACGCCCACCTGGCGATGGGCAAGGGCCTGAACGCGCTGTTCGCCGGTCCCTCCGGCACCGGCAAGACGATGGCGGCCGAGATCGTCGCCGCCGACCTGGGGCTGGAACTCTACAAGGTCGACCTGTCGTCGCTGGTCAGCAAGTTCATCGGCGAAACCGAGAAAAACCTCGACCGCATCTTCACCGCGGCCCGGGAGGCGAACGCGATCCTCTTCTTCGACGAGGCCGACGCCATCTTCGGCAAACGCTCCGAGGTCAAGGACGCCCACGACCGCTACGCCAACATCGAGGTCGGCTACCTGCTGCAAAAGATGGAGGAGTACGACGGGGTGGTGGTCCTCGCCACCAACCTGCGCAAGAACCTCGACGACGCCTTCGTGCGCCGGATCCACACCGCGATCGACTTCCCGTTTCCCGAGGAGCCGGACCGGCGCCGGATCTGGGACAAGGTCTTTCCGGCGTCGGCCCCGCTGGACGAGACCGTGGACCTGGGTTTTCTCGCCCAACGGTTCAAACTGGCCGGCGGCAACATCCGCAACATCGCCCTGCTCTCGGCGTTTCTGGCGGCGGAGGAGGGGGAAGCGATCGGGATGGGCCACCTGATGCGGGCGATCAAGCGGGAATACCAAAAAATGGGTAAGCTGCTGACGGAATCCGACTTCGGGCCGTACTTCGCGCAGGTGCGCGGCTAGAGCGTCCGGCACCCGATGCGGGGGAGCGCGGCATGGCGGAACCGGCCCGGCTCCACAACCAGGCCCACGGCGGCGACCGGGATCGCGCAAGCCGCTCCCCGGTGCCGCCGCGCCCGGTGATGGCCGACGTCGCGCGCGACCCCCTGCTCGGCGGCGCCGTTGCCGCCCCGCCCGCCCCGTTCGCGGTTCTCGGGCGCGCCGACGCCGGGGCGCGGGGACGGGCGATGCGGACCTTGCAGCGGCGGCACGGCAACGCGGGCGTCGGGCAGATGATCGAGGCGGCGCGGCTCGCACCATCCCGGCCGCCGATCGCCATTCGGCGCTGCGGCCACGGCCCGTGCGATTGCCCGCCGGAGCGCAAAGCCGCCCACGCGGCGGCCGAGATCACCGCGATCGGCAACGACGCCGGGGCGCACGCCGAGAGCGCGATGGGCGCCGAGCTGCAACGCCGCGCCGGGGGCGGGCAACCGCTCGACCCGGTCGCCCGCGCCCGGCTCGAACCGGCGATGGGCCTCGATCTGAGCGCGGTCTCGATCCACGCCGACGCCGGGGCGGACGTCCTGGCCCGTGCCGTCGCCGCCGAGGCGTTCACGACCGGCAACGACATCTACTTTCGTGCCGGTCGCTACCAGCCTCGCTCCGAGGGGGGGCTGCGCTTGCTGGCGCACGAGATCACCCACACGGCGCAACAAGGGCGCGGCGCGGTCGCCGGGGCGCAACGGTTCGGCTCGGTCCGGGTCAACGAACCCGGCGACGACTTCGAGCGCGAGGCGGAGCAATCGGCGAGCGCAACGATGGCGCGGATCGCGGACGGGCCCATCGCGTGCAGCGCGGCGGCGCTTCGACCGTTGGCGCGGATTCCCCGAGGCGCCGACGCTCCCATCCAGCGCCGGGCGACGGCGATCAACCAGCCGCCGTTCAACGTCACGTTCGATCCTTCGGTGGTGGTGCGGACCGATCCCGCGCCGCCAAACGTCGGCCGCTTCGACGCCAACCCGTTTCGGGAGACGCTCAACGTCACGCCCGGCAGCAGCGGCTTCATCGTCTTTCCGATCGACATGACCTGGCGCCGGGCCGTGCCCGGCACGCCCGGCGGCGGCGGCGGAGGCGGACCACCGAACCAGCTCAACTGCGACCTGATCCCGGACGAGACGGCCAAGCAGGCGTGCAAGGCGGGCCAGGACCCGAAGGCGTTCCTGCGCAGTTTGACCTTGCCCGCGATCTGCGGCCTGCTGGCCCTAACCGGGGTCGGCGCGGTCGTGTTCGGGCCGCTCTGCACCGTCTGCCTGACGATCGCGGCGATCTCGGCCTTAACCGGCGGCGGCCTGCCCAACTTCTGCCAGAACGCGCTCAACAGCGCGATCAACTTCCTTTCCGGCCTGCTCGGCGGCGGGGGCGGTGGCGGCGGGGGCGGGACCACGCCGCCGACACCGGCCGGCGAGGACCGCGGCACCGGCCGGGCGACGCTGGAGACGCGCTTCGTCGTCGGCGCCGACGGCAAGATGCAGCTCTTCGGCCCGCCGCCACGGTCCGAGTCCAACGGCGTGGCCGCCGAGGTCGTCTCGCCGGTCCAGTTCTCCCAGGAGACGATCGGCTCGAACGGGCACCTCAGTATCCAACCGTTGATCCGCAGCCAAATCTCGCGCACCCGCCCGAACGGCGAGGTGGTGCCAGAAACGCACACCTTCCAGCGGATGTTCGAGGTCGATCTGGTGCTGCCGCCACCGCCGTCGCCGGTCGGTTTCTGCTGCGGCACCCAGCTCTTCCCGTTCAAAATCGCCAAGGACACCTTCGTCGACGAAGGCGCCCAGCAGAACAAGCTGCTGACCTGGGTCCGGACCCAGGATCCGCGGGTTATTTCCGGGGTGCGCGCGGGGCAGATCCCGGTCATCATCGCCGGACGCGCCAGCACCACCGGCAGTTTCGAGTTCAACCTCAAGCTGTCCGAGGACCGCGCCCGCCGAGCCGAGCAGATGGTGAAGGACTTCTTCGGCTCCGACGCGGCGGTGCGAACGTTTGCCTTCGGCGAGCTGACGGCCCCACCGCCGGACGCCAAGGAGCGCGACGAGGAGCGGCGCGCCGACATCAAGATCACGGCCGAGATCGCCCCGCCGGCGCCCGTCTGCGGGACGGGCAGCACCGAGGAGGCCTGCGCCGGCACGTCGCCGGTACCTGCCGCGGCGCCGGTCACGGGCGGCGGGCCGGTTGGCGAGGCGGTGGGCGGTGGTGGCGGGACCGGTTCGGTGCCCGATGCCGGACCAGGGAGCGGCGGCGGAGCGTCGCTCGTCGTGGAGGAAGAACCCGGGGGACCGGAATCGGATGTTGCCCCGGGCCTCGCGCTCTCGACCGAAGGGATCCAGGGGAACGCGCCGCAAGACGAGATCGGCGCGCTCGTCCCCCCACCCGTTGGCGATCAGATCCTCGACCAGGGGGCCGGGACGGAAGAAACGCCGACCGGGCCGGAGCAGATTCTCGACGACGGGGGCACCGTCGAACCCGGGGTCGATGCGGGCGCTTCGATCGAGGAGTTGTTGGCCGATTTCGAGGAATGACCCCGGCGCGGGGCGGAGAAGGGAGGAGCGCCGATGGAACGCGGACGAATCGAAGCCATGCGGTATGCCGGCCCGAGGGTACGACGCCCTAGCGAACGAGTGATCGCGGACCGGGTTGCCGAGCGGCCGCTCCAGCCGCTGGCGCACCTGCACCGGGCGGTCGGCAACGCCCAGGTGGCGCGGCTGGTGGCACAACGCGAGGACGTCCCGGAGGAAGAAGAGATCCAGGCAAAACACGACCGTACCCTGGCCCGGTGGACCGGCGGATCGGTCGCCGAACGGGAGCCGTTCCCGGAAGTCGGACTGGCCGGCGGGCGGGTCAGCGACGGATTGGCGAGCCGAATCGAGGCCCAGCGCGGCGGCGGCGGGAGTCTGGACGACGGCGCCCGGACGACCATGGAGGGCGCGTTTGGCACCTCGTTCGCCGACGTCCGTGTCCACACCGGCGGCGAAGCGGAGTCGCTCAGTCACGGGATCAGCGCCCAGGCGTTCACCACCGGCAGCGATATCTTTTTCGGTCGCGGGGCAAGCCCGGCCGATTCCGGTTTGTTGGCCCACGAGTTGAGCCACGTCGTCCAGCAACGCGGAATGGGCGGCGGCGGCCCAATGACCGTCAGCGCCGCCGACGACACCAACGAGCGCGCGGCGGACGCCGCCAGCGCCGCCGTCGTCTCCGGGGCCGCGGCCCGTTCGGCCCAACGCCTGGCGACCGCCGAGGAAGGCTGAGGCGGCTAGTTCGCCGTCCCGGCGGGATGGCCAGGGGTGCCGCCCCCATCGGTGCGGCACCGTTCTCGGCCCCGGAGAGGCTCCGTCGGCGCGGCCCGGATGCCCGTTGGGCCGCGGCGACAATTCTAATGCTGGGTCGACGGCGCCCGAGATCGCAACTCCTTCAAAACGTAGGCCGGAGGATTGACCGCCCCGTGGCAAACCGTGGTTCACAACGAGGCCCGGGCGCGGCGTCGGGCGGGCCGGGATGCGCGCGCTGGCCGCGACCACCGGTGGCGATGTTGGCGCTGGTGTTCGTGCTCGCCGGGTGCTACGCCGAGCCGGTGGCGACGCCGACGCCGGCGAATCAGGTTTCGGCGCCGACGGCGGCGGCACCAAGCGAGGCCGGGACCGGGGCCGAGGACCCGGCCGGCGGCGATCCGGCGGGCGGCGATCCGGCGGGTGGGGGTGGAGCAACGCCCGTTGCCGAGGGGTCGCCGGAGGGGGCGACGGCCTCCCGCGCCGCCGGGTTGCCGACCCGCCCCGGCGCCGGTTCCCCGACCGCCGCGGCCGCGGGGACCCGTGGAGCCGGTCTGCCCACGAAACCCGGAGGAACGGCCACCCGCGCTTCCAGCACGGCGACGCGGCCGTCCGGCGGCGGCAACCCATCCGGCACACTACCCACCCGCGCCACCGGCGGCGGGTTGCCGTTGCCGACCCGACCCTCCGGCCAACTGACCATGACCGCGACGGTTGCCCGGGCGATCGCCACCGATGACACCACGGCGACCGAATCCGCGGCGACGGCCACCGCGTCGGTCGCGGCCTCGACCACGACGGCGTCGGGAGCAACGGCCGAGCCAACGGCCGAGCCAACGGCCGAGACCGCGACGGTGGAACCGGCGCCGACGGTCGAACCCGGCGGCTTGGTCGTTCGCAAGGCGAATCCTGCGGGAACCCCACTGGCCGGTGCCTGTTTCCGCCTGGCCCCGGTCACCGGGGAGCCGGGCGCGGAGTCCTGTGCCGACGACGCCGGCGTGGTGGTGTTCGCCGACCTCGTGCCCGGCGACTATCGCCTGATCGAGACCCTGCCGCCGCCGGGCCACGCGGCGATCGCCGAGCTTCTGGTGACGATCCCGTCCGGCGACCCGGTGGAGTTGCCGGTGGTGGACGAACCGCTCCTTGGAACGCTGGAAGCGCTGACGATCGACGTCGCGGGCGCGCCGCTCCCCGGGGCCTGTTACCAGGCCGAGGGGCCGGAAACCTACGGTCCGATCTGCGACGACGGCGACGGCGACGTCAATACGTCGCCCGGCGGCGTCGCGTTTGGCTCGATCGCCGTTGGCGACTACGTCGTGCGCCAGACGACGGCACCGGAGGGCACGGATCCGGCCGCGGAGCAACCGGTCCGCGTCGATCGAACGGCTCCCGCGACGCTGACGTTCACCAATGCTCCAACCGCGCCGCTCACCGGCGGTCTGGAGATCGTCGTCACCCAGCCGGATGGGGCGCCTTCGGCCGGCGCCTGCTACGCGCTCTCCGGTACGGCCGAAGTCGGCCCGATCTGCGACGGGGAACCCGGCGACGCGGCCGAGGACACCGGCGTGGTTCGGATCGAGGGATTGGTGCCCGGCGCGTACCGGCTGCGCCAGACCACGGTCGCGGAAGGTCTTGCCCCGATCGCCGAGCGAGATGTCACGATCGAGGCCGGTCCCGGCCAGGCCATCACGGTCGCATTGGAACCGGCCGCGCCGGAGGGAACGCCGCTCGGGGTGCCGGTCGCGTTCCGGGACGCCGACGCATCGGATCGGTTGTGGCTCTTGTTGCCCGGCGAACCGCCGGAAGCGGTGCCGTTCACGGGCGTCGACCCGGCGATCGAGCCGGCGTTCTCCGCCGACCGGAACCGTTTCGCCGTCCTCGCCTTCGTGCCCGACACCGGCGATCAGGAGCTGGTGATCTACGATCTGCCCAGCCGGACACAGCAGGCGGTGCCACTCGGGGCGTCCGGGTTGCGCGCCCAATCCCTTGCCTGGACCGCCGACGGCGCGACCCTGGCGCTGGCGGTGCAGACGATCGCCGACGGCTCGTGGGACGTGCTGCTCTACGCGATCGGCGGCGAATCGCGCTACACCTTCTTGGGCCAAAACCCGTTGGGCAGCGTTGGGCGGATCGCTTGGGAACCCGGCGGCGCCCGCCTCGCCGTCGAGACAACCGCCGCCGACGGTATCGCCGATGTCTGGATCGTGGACGCCGCGACCGCCGACCCACCCGTCCCGGCCTACCCGACCGACACGCCGACCGGGGACCTGCTGGCGGATTGGAGTCCGCTCGGAGGACGCCTACTGCTGGTCGTGGATGGCGCGCTGTGGTCGACCGACCTCGCCAACCCCGCTGTCCAGTTGGCTCCGGCGTTCGCGCCGGAGCGGTCGCCGTCGTGGTCGTCGGACGGCGGATTCGTCGCCTACGAGGACCCGGCCGTGCCCGGCAGCGTCTCGGCGGTGGACGTCAACAGTTTGGGTGTCTGCGGTCCGGTCGAGAACGTCGCGGCGACGGCGTGGCGCCCGGAAAGCGCCGCGCTAACCATGGTCGTCGCCCCGGACGACGGGTCGCCGCCGCGCCTCGACGAGATGACTTTGGGACCCGACTGCCCGATCGCGGGGATCGAGCTTCCCCGGCCGGATCTGCAACCCTCCTGGTCGCCGGACGGGCAAACGCTGGCGCTGTTTGGCCCGTTCGACGAGACGAACGGGCGCCCGATCCTGGTGCTCGGCGCGGACGGCACTCCGCGCCCGATCGACACGACCGCGGCACCGGTGATCGAGGTTCGCGGGTGGGCGCCGGACGGGTCGGCGCTCGCCCTCTATGCCGACGAGGATTTCTTCCAGCCGCCGGGCAGCCTCTGGGTGTTGACGCCGGACGGCGATGCTCCCGCTCCGGCAATCGGGTCGGAGATCGCGGACGCGGTCTCCATCTCGGCGGCGTGGTGGCCGCCGGAGGAGCCGTAGGCCGGGGCGTGCGCGTGCCCGGATTCCGGTCGGTCCCGCAGCTCCAATCCCCCCGTCACCCCCTGCGGCCGATCCTCCGGACGGGGGCCTTGCTCGAAGCACTCGCGGCGGATGCTGCCCGGGCCGTCGTCGCGGACGGTCGTGAAGATGCACCTCAGGTCGGTGTGGACGTGGTGTTCGCCGTTCCAGATCGTGCCGTCGGGGCGGCGGATCTCGCGTTTCCAACCCGCGACGTAAAAGGCTTGCTCGTAGAGCGGGGTGAACGTGAGGCCGACGAAGAGGGCGAACAGGAGCAGGATCCAGAACCAGCGCGGGCGGGGCGGCAACGCGACGAACCGGCCTTCGATCGTGGTCGCGTCTCCGGGTGGCGAGATCGGGGTCGCGGCGACGCCGAAGGCCAGCGCTTGCTCGCCGCTGCCCTTGCTCCGTTTCCACGGCGTGACCGCCAGCGGTACCTTGACCGAGCCCCGCCCCGCGGAGGGCACCTGGACCGTGTCCCGCTTCAGTTGGACGCCGAGTCCGCCGGAGCGATCCACCGCGGACAAGCGGACCGCGACCTCGCCGGGGTTCGGGTTGGAGAGCACGACATCGTAGGCCCGTGTTCGCCGACCGCGCCGCTCCGGCGGAGAAAGGGTCAGGCCAATAGTCGGGGCGCGGTAGATGAGCAGGCCCTCGTCGCGGACCGCCGCGCCGGCCGGGGACGTCGGTTTGGCGAGGACCTCGAAGGTCCAGCGGGCGTCCGGTGGGTGGTCCTTGGGGGGGGTCACGGTCAGGCGTACCGGCGCCGTGCCTCGGGCGGCGAGGCGCAGGCGGGGCAGGTCGAAGGCGTAGGCGCAGGCGCCGGCACGGTCGCTGGCTTCGAGCGCGACCGTAACCTCGCCCTTGCCGCCGTTCTCCAGCAGCACCTCGTAGACCGCTTCCCCGGGCGATTCGATCTCCTTCCGGGCGAGGCGCATCGTGACCGTTGCCGGGGTGAAGACGTACTGGCCGGAGACCTCGTTGGCCCGCGCCGGCGCGTCGGACGGCGCCACCCGCGCCGTGTACCCGGCGTAGCGCGCGCCGGGGACCGGGTGCGGACCGATCGCGTCCGGTTGGGGCGTCAGCGTCAATGGCACCGAGACCCGGTCGTGGGCGGGAACCTCGACCCGGTCCGAACCGACGGCGACGGCGAGGCTGGCGTCGCGACTGGTCGCGGCGATCGTGAACGCGGCGCCACGGCCCGAGACGTTCTCGATCACCAGCTGCACCCGCTCCGGCCCGGTTCCTTCCACCGTTTCCGGTTCCAGGCGAAGGCGAAAATCGGCCGGGCTGGGCTGCGTCAACTCGCCCTGCACGGAGCGGGGATCGCCGCTGGGTTGGGTCGGGGTCGCGGTGACGGTGAAGGCGACCGTGGCCGGCGCCGGAGGTAACAGCGCGCGGTCCAGGGCGGTGATCCGGAGCGTGATCGCGGACGTTTCGCCCGGCGGCACCGTCGCTTCCAACCCGCCGACGAACTCGAACCCGAGCGCATTGGCCGGGTCGGCGGCGGCGAGGGCGAGGGTCAGGGGCGCGGCGGACTTGTTGGTCAGCAGGACGCGGGTCTGGACCGATTGGCCCGAAAGCTCGATCCGTTGGGGGTCGAGCTTGGGCGGGTCGACGGTGCCCGCCACCTGCTGGAAGTTGACCGCCAACGACCGGGTTGCGACCTCCGGGGCCAACGGCGCCGGCGGGGTGACCGCGGTGACGGTGGCGGTGACGGCGATCGCGTGGGCCGCACCCGCCCCGAGCCGGACTTTCTTCGGTCGGGCGACGAGGCGGACCGTTCGCGCGGCGCCCGGATCGACGACGCTGGTGGGATCCTCGACGGCGTAGGCGAGTTGGCGCGGCTCGTCGGCCGCCGAGACCGCGACCTCGATCCTGGCGTTGCCGGTGTTGGCGATCTTGAGCGTCCAGGCGCCCTCGGTTTCGCCCCGCGCCTGGCGCGGCGAGTCGAGCGTCAACGTCCAGTCCACGAACGGTCCGACGGTCAGGACGCCGCTGGCAGAGGCGGTCAGGGTCGGGTTGTCGGCGGAGGTGGCGGTGACGACGAACGGGTAGTCCCCGGCCGCCACGCCGGCCGTTCGCGGTGGCTTCAGGACCAACGCCAACGTCTCGGTCGCCTCGGGGAAGATGCGCGAGGTGGCGGGCGGCGCCTCGATCCACGACGGATCCAGACCCTCGATCCGGACGGCGTATTCGTCGACGATATAGCTGGCGTTGTAGACCGTGCAGCGGGTGGTGGCCGCGCCGCCCGGCCCGGCCACCAGCGCGGTCTCGCTCAATTCGATGCGGAGCCCGACCGCCATCCGGTGATCCTTTGCCTGGGGGGCGTTGAATCCCCCTCACCCCCCAACCCCCCTTCCCCCCGATTGCGGGGGAAGGGGGGCTAACGGCGTGACCGATGGCTTCCCCTTTCCCCCGCGATCGGAGGAACGGAGACTGGGGGGTGAGGGGGATTCGCCCACCCGCTCGCCCGATTATCCCCTGTTTTGCTCGCCCGCGGGGTGGTGGACCGCGGGCTCAGCGGAGGAACGCCTGCGCCTGCCGGCGCTCGCTGGCGGTTGCGACGAGGTTCGCGGCGAATTCTTCGACCGCGCGGATCGCCTCGCGGTGGGACGGGGCGTCGGCGCCGCCGCGGAGGACGCAGCCGTAGTCGCTGGCGCAGTAGACCAGGCCGCCGGCGGCGAGGACGAGGCCGATGTCGGTCTTGACCAGGCCCGGAGGGGCGGCGCCGAAGGCGTGGTGCGCCCAGAGCAGGCGGTCGCCGGCGATCACGCGGCGCAGTTGACGGCCGAGGGTTTTGGCGAGGCGGTCGAAGGCGCCGCCGAACGGGTCGGCGGGGGTGGCGTGGCAGCCGTCGCCGATCACGGTGCCGCCGCCGTCGAGAAACGCGCGGAGCCATTCGACCGAACCGCCGGGCAGCGAGAAGTCGGCCGACCCGGTGGCGTAGAGGATGCCGCCGTCCGGAACCGGGTTGCCGATTCGAACCTCGCCGGCGTAGCGCGTACGGAAGGCGCCACCGCGCTCGACGGCGCGAGCAAGTAACGCGGCGGCGCCGGCGTGGCCGCCGCCGGCCTCGGGGATCACCAATTCGGCGACTTCGACGGTGTCGCGGGCGTGACCGCCGGCGATGGCGCGGAAGCGGGTATCCAGTTCGTCTGGGTTTGGCTGCCGGGGGTCGACCGGATAGCCGACGGTGGCCTGGGCGCCGAGCACGACGCGGGCGAGTTCGACGTGCGGTTCCGAGGGTGGCGCGCCGTCCGCGACCGCGCGGACGACGGCGATCTCCTCCAAGCGGCCGTCGTCGTCTGGTTCCTCGTCTTCGCGCAGCATCACGATCCGGACCGGACCGGCCGGAACACCGGCCGTGTCCAGAGACAGGCGGACGCCCGACGTCAGGACGAGCGCGTTGCCGGTCGGATCGAGGGCGATCCCTGGCGAGACCCCGACGTCCCGGCCGCCGCTGGGAACCACCTCCAGGCCGAGCACGACTCCCCATCCGTGGGCCGCCAACCCGTGGAGTCGCGACACGTCGTCGTGAAAACCGTGGGCGGTGGCCCAGGTCTCGGCGTCGACGACCAGGCCGTCGCGCGGTTCGAGCCGGGTCAGGCCGCGGGTGATCGGGGTCTCGTGGCTGGGTTGGGCCGGGCGGCGCGAACCGCGAACGGCGGCGCTCATGGTTCGCCTCCTGGGGTGTCGTTGGCCGGCAGGACGAACAGGGCGTAGGTGGTATGGGCGGGGCGTTGGGCTTCGAGGATCACGCGCAGGCGGCGCCGGTCCATGGTTTCCGGATCCGGCACGCGCAGGATGACCGAGAAGTGGTGCGGCCGGTCGCCCCGCCCGAGCACGGTCTGGTGGCCGAGTCGACTGGAATGACCGAGGGTCAGGCCGCTGCCGCGCTCGACGATCTCCGGCGCCACGCCGGTGAAGAGCTCGACGTGTTCCCGCATCCCGCGGACGGTGCCGCGCCAGCGGTGCAGGTCCATCGCCCTGCTCAGCACGGAGCGGCGGCGCTCGACCGGCCATCCCTCGTCCAGGGTCAGCCCGATCCAGGACGCCAGCCAGGGCAAGAACTCCTCTGGAGCGAGGTCCGGCGCGAAATAGGCGTGCAGGTTGTCCAGAATCCGGTCGTACTCGTCGAGGATCGTCTCGAAAATCAGAAGGTAGCGGGCCAGGAACGACGATTGTTCGCCTTCGGCAAAGATGGCGGGCAAGAGCGCGAGCAGCCGGCTGCGCCGGTCCTCCGCCATCCAGGGCGGCAGAAGCTCGTCCGTCACCTCGGCGGGGAGGAAGGCGACGGGGTCGAGGGCGGGACTCATCGGCGCCGGCTCGCGATGGTGACGACGTGGGGGCCGGAGGCGACGGTCGTGTCGGCGGGCACTGGCACGCGGCTGCCGCCGTCGCGCCCGCGCCCGCGATCGTCCAAGACGGTCAAGCGGACATCGTCGATTAGGCCGACCCCAAGCACGCTTTGGATCGCGGCGTGGACGTCGTAGACCGAGAGGTCGCGGCCAAAGGGCCACCCGCCGTCCCCGTCGGGACCGCCAAGGATCGGGTTGAGGAGCCGGTAGATCGCCCGCTCGACGGCGGCGCGGAGCGCCTCGGTTTGAGCCGGAACCTGGGCGGCGACGTTGGCCGTGACCGCGATCCGGAGCACCCGCGCCGGGCGCACGTCCACCTGGGTGGTGACCAATCGCCGCTCGTCGAGAAAGGCGCGCACGGTTTCCAGCAGATCCGACGAGGGACGCAGCTCGTCCGGTTCCACCGCGCGCTCCGGGTCCGCAATCACCGGCAGGATCGCGACGACCACGGTGCCCGGCTTCGGCGCGTTGCGCCCGGTGCCCAACGCGGTCGGGTCGAGGCAGCGCGCCTGGGCCACGGCCGACGAGGCGCGGCGGGCCAGCGTTTCGAAGTCGTCGGCGGTCACCGCGCGGTCGCGGGTGCGCAGGGTCGCCCCGGCACGCAGCTTGGCGTGGCTCAGGGTTTCGACGTCGGCGCCGCCCGTCGCCGGGCGGCGGTTGGCGACGCGGGCGACGTAGGCGAGCGACGATTTGAGGACGACCAGGCGGTGCGCCGCGACGTTGCCGGCGGTGCCGCCGCCGACGTGGTAGGCGCTGAAGCGGAGCGGCGCCCCCTTTGGCGGCACCGCGCCATGCTGAACGAGGGCGCCGTCCGGCGCCCGCACGGCGGGACCGAACTCGACGATCCCCGTCGCCTCGTCGCAGAGGTAGTGCGGATCGTCGGGACCGGAGAGGGCAAAATCCCGCACCTCGGTCCAGGCGTGCCAGCCGCCGTCGCGGTCGCCGACTTCGAGGAATTGGCCGTCGCGGCGGGGCAGGATCGGTGACCGGCGGAGGGTGACCCGTTGGCCGGGGGTGCCGTCGCTGTGGCCGAGCGCTTCCCGGCGGACGCGCTCGGCGTGGCGGGCGGCGGCGGTGCCGCCGATCGCCTGCGCCTCGACGGCCAGGATGCGCGGCGAGCGATCGTAGGGATACTGACCCGACCGCGGCGTGGTCAGCACCGCCCGGATCCAGGAGCGCGCCCGGCGGTCGCCCAACGTTGCGCCGGCCAGCGCGGGCGGCAGATACAGCTCGATCGAGCCGCCTTTGAGCAAGCCGCGCGTCGAGTCGGCCTCCGTTTCGACCCCGACCCAGCCGCGGTCCTCGCCAAGCCAGCCCTCCCAGGCAAGCGGGGTGTCGTCCGGATTCGGGCCGGTGCCTTGGTCGGCGCGGACGGTGAGACGCACCACGTGGCGGCTGAGGTCGGCGCCGAAGCCGAGGTACCAGGCGTTGCCGGGGTTTGGGTCGCGATCGAAGGCGTCGAACGGCAGCCCTTCGGCGACCAGGCGGTCGCGCCGCTCGGTGTAGCGGGCGCCGTCGGCCGACGTCAGCAGTGCCGAGAGAACCGGCGGCTCGATGGTCAGGGTCTCGGTGGTGGCGAAGGTGAGGGTTTCCCAGTCGGGCGTGCGCACCGTGGCGACCTCGGTCTCGGCCGGGATCCGGACCGGCGCGGGCTGCGGCGCCGAGAGGAGAAAGGTCAGGTCGGCGACGGCGGCCTGCGGCGGCGCGAGCCGGACCCCGATGGTGTCGAGAAACGTGATGTGCGTCTTGTCCGGGACGTGATTGAGGCGGAAGATCATGGATTCGGTCAGATAGGCAAACAGTTCGATCAAGGCGATGCCCGGATCGCTGACGTTGTGGTCGGTCCATTCCGGGCAATACCGTGGGATCAGGCGCTTGGCCTCGTCGACCAAGTCCTGAAACGTCCGATCGTCCAGATTCGGCGCCAGCGGCAACAACGGCATCGGTCATACTCCGCGTGTGTCGGTCGTCTCCGTCCTCGGACCGTAAGGGTCACTCCTCGTCCGGGATCGCGTAGAACGGGAAGACAAGGTTGCGGACATCGTTGGTGGCCTTGATCCGGTAGGCGATCTCGATCCGCATCACGCCGCGGTCGGTGCCGGTCCAGTCGACGCGGACGTCTCGGACCTCGATCCGGGGTTCCCAGCGGGCGAGGGCCTGGCGAACGGCGAAGTCGGCCCGGCCGGCGGTGGTCGGGTTGTTCTCGGCGAAGACGAGCAGGTGCAGATCGGAGCCGAACTCGGGCCGCATCGGGCGCTCGCCCTTGACGGTTTGCAGGATCAGCCGGATCGCGCGCTCGATCGTCTCCGCGCCGTGGGTCAGCGCGACCCGGCCGCGGGCGTCGGGTCCGACCGGGAAGGCCCAGCCTGCGCCGACGATGTCGGTCTCCGTGGTCGCCGCCCGGCCGTTGGGGCTTCCCGGATCGCCCATCAGTTAACCTCCGATCAGGACGTTGGTGGCCGCGATGACCTTGCCGTTCGGCAAATCGACCGGGTCGTTGCAGGTCATCGCGGTGTCGGTGGCGCGGGCGGCCGGTTTGCCGTTGATCAGGACGGTGGCGGACCCGGTGATGATCGTCCCGGACATGGACGGCGGTTTTTGGAACGGACCGCCCTGCGGGATGTGGGGGATGCAGGTCGCTTTCGAACCGACGGTCGCCGCTGGGCGGCCGTTGATCAGCACGTTGGCGCTGGTGCTGCCGGCGATGGTGCCGACGAACGGGTGCGGCAACGGGGTCGGCACCGGCCCGCCTGGAGTCGGGATCATCACGATGTGGATGTCCGTCGCCATCACCTGGTCCCCTTGCTTGGCCGCCGGTTTGCTCATCGTCGTTCCCTTCCCGCCGACCGCGTCGGACTTAGTTCAGCATGACCATTGCCCCCGAGACCTTGACAAGGGCGTCGCCTTCGATCGAGGTGGTCGTCCCCTTGACCGAGACGAGCGTTCCGTTGACACCGACCAACGCCTTGCCATCGAGGCTCAACGAGGCTCCGGAGACTTGGACTGGGCCCATGCCGGTTATCTCAACCGCCGTCGCGGACAGGATCTTGGTATCACCGCCCGAACGGGCCGCCAGAATGGCAGCGGTGTCGATCTGGAAATTGTCTCCGCTCGATAGTTGGCACGAACCGCCCACGTCCATCTCCCGCGTCCCGCCGACCGTTTCGCTGCTGTTGCCGGTTACCGCCAGCGTCATGTTCCCGCCGAGTTCGACCGAGGCGTCGCCCGTGCCGATGATGTCGAGGGTGCCGCCGGTTTCGAGGCTGATCGCGTTGGCCGCGGCGACCGCGGCGGTGGTGCCGACGGTGTGGATGAATTCGGTGCCGTTGTCCATCCTGAGCGAGGTCCCGGTTTGGACCGAGCCGGTCTTCGCCGCTTCTACCACGACGTCGACCCCCTTCATGGTCACCGTGCCGGTCTTGGATTCGATCATGACGTCGTCCTGGGCGGTCAGATTCATTTTGCCGCCCGCCGCGATCCGGATGTTCCCGCGCATCCGGATCTCGAGCCGGTTGCCTTGAGAGACGATCTTGATGTGATTGTTGCCGGTCTTGTCGATGATGTTGATCGCCTCGTCGCCCGCGCTGTCGTCGAATTCCAGGAGGTGACCGGAGCGGGATTTCCAGACGCGCTGGTTGACCGACCCGTTCTCGACCGCAGCCTTGGTCCCAGCGGGCGGCGCGTCCTTGCCGTTCCAGAGCGAGCCGAGGACGAACGGCCGGGTCGGGTCGCCGTGCTCGAAGGCGACCAGCACCTCGTCGTTGACCTCCGGCACATTCAGGAAGCCGCGACCGGGACCCGCCTCCGGCGCCACCAGCCGCGCCCAATGGCTCTCGTCGTTGTCGAACAGCCACGGCAGTTTGACCTTGACCCGGGCCAGCTTGTCGGGGTCGTCGTTGTTGGTCACCACGCCGGTCATCACGCCGGGGGCGACCGGTCGATGCGCGGCCGGAGCCAGCAGGGCGCCGATGGTGCCCGGACGGCGGCTGGAGCAGGCGAAGCTGCTCTGGTGGCCGGCAGTCTTGGTGAAGCGGTGGGTGACGCCGGTGACGTGGTAGGTTCCCTCGAATCGCGTCCCGACGCCGGAGATCTTGACCGCCGCGCCGACCCGCAGTTTGGGGTTGCCGGCGCATTCGCCTTGCGCGGTGACGAAGCCTTGGCTGATGTCGTCCAGGGTTGTTTGCGCCAGGTGGTCGGCTTCGGCCTGGCTGGCGACCGGCACGTCCGCGATCACCCGCACCGCCCGCCCCCAGACTTCTTGCGCGACCTCGCCGCCGGGTCGGTGTTGCGCCAGTTCCGGGGCGCCCCTGCCGGTCGTGGCGCGACCGACGATGGCGTCCTTGGTCGCCACGTCCCAACCCCGCACCTGGACCTCGTCAACCTGCTCCGCCACCGAGAGCCGGGGCTGGAACCGCTTCATGTTGACCGCCCATTCCAGTTCGATCGGCGCCTCCCGCGCTTCGAACGCGCGGAAGACGAGGTCGCGCCCGACGACGCGCAGCTCGAACCCGTTGCGGTCGGCGCGGTCCTGGAGAAAGTCCCAGTTGGTCTGGGCGTGCTGGAACGCGTAGGCATGGACGACGTCGGTGGTGTCCGTTTGGGCCGTCAGCCCCGCTTCCGACGCGATCGCAGTGACGATCTCGGCGTCGGTCTGTTCGAGGAACGAGCGGCTGCGGACGTCGCGGTGGAGCGCAAACGACAGGTCGTAGCCGCGAACGGTCACGGTCGGTCCGGATTCGACGAGGTCGGCCTCAATCGTCGTGATCTTGCCGACGATCAAGGAGACCTCGTCGGCGGCGGGACCGGCGGTGATCTCGACCTCCTTGCCTTCCTTGATGTGCGTCTCGTCCGGCCAGACCATGCCGGGGCTGGCCAGGCGGATCTCGAACATCGCCGGCAGGTTCGGCCGCTCATCGATCGTGACCGCGATCACCGCCGCCTCGACCTCGCGCGGCGCCGCGCTCCCGTCGAGCTTGAGCCGGAACTGGGCGAGCGCCGTCCGGCGCTCCGGGTCGGTGGCGACTGGCACGGGGGTTCCTCCGAGACGAGTAGGTGGTCGGCGGTCGGCGGTCGGCAGCAGGCGGTACACCGAGGGATCTCGTCCGATCTGATGACTGGCGACCGGCGACTCCGCTCAATCTCCCGCCGACGGCCGACCGCCTACTGACCGTTTGGCGGCGGGATAACGAGCGTCTGGCCGGGGAGAATGGCGCGCGGGTCGTGGAGGCCGTTGGCACGGGCGATGACGCGCCAGAGGCGGGCGTCGCCGTAGACGCGGTGGGCGATCAGGTCCAGGCGCTCGGCCGGGCGGACGATCACGCTCCGTTCGCCGCCCTCGCCGCCGGAGGAGGGGTTGGTGCGGGGTTGGTCTTTCTCGTCGACGGCCTGTTTGAGGCCGACCTCGGCTTGGGCGCGGACGGGGGACCCGTCGCTGAGGAACAGCGTGAATTGGCAGGAGACGCTCTCCAGGTAGCAAAAATAAGTCCAGACCTTGCCCCATTGCAGCTTGCACTTGGGGGGTTGGCCTTGGCCGTTGGCCGAGCCGACGTTGTCTTTGGGCAGATCGGGTTGGATCTCCATCATCTTGAACAGGTTGTTGGTGTAGCGGGCGCGGACGTCCTCGCCGTCTTCGAAAGTGTCGAAGAACAACGACAGCTTGATCTGCTTCGGGTTGCCGCCGCCGAATTCGAGGGCGGCCGAGTCTGTCCCCCGGTTGGCGCCGGACTGGTTCCAGGTGTTCTGTTTGCTGACGGTGTATTCCTTCGGGTTGTAGGCAAACTCGACTTTGATCGATTCGCCCTCGACCGTTTCGATGCTGCCTTTGGTCGGCCAGTTCTCGGCCATGGTGGGCTTCTCTCCCCGTTACCGGAAGGCTCCGGATCGTTCGCGCTCGGTCAGGAGTCGCTGTTCGAGGAGCGCGTAGACCCGCTCCGCGAGGGCTTCGGGTTCGGCGATGCTGGGCACGGGCGCGGTGGTCGGGGTGGCGGGCGCCGCGACGGGCGTCGGTGGCGCGATTGCCACCGCGCGGGATGTTGTGTCCGGTGCCGCCAAGCGCGCGATGTCCGGCTGGGGGCTGGAGCGCTCTGCCGCGGCGGGCGCCGGCGGTGCGACGTGGGCCAGGGGGAGCGCGGCGGGAGGGATCGGGGAGTGACCGAACCCGTGGACGGCACCGGCAACCATCCGCTCGATGCGGTCGGCTTCTCCCTCCTCGGCCGACGCCCGACGGGCGAGCGGGAACGGACGGGGCGCCGGCGGGGCGATGGTCGGTCGACCGCCCAGGTGTTGGGCGACGTGGGACAGTTCGTGGATCACCAGCGGCAGCGTGGCGGGAGTCGGCCGGTCTGGGAGGCCGTCCGGCAGCGCGATGCTGGTGCCGAGGGCCAGGGCCTGAGCGCCGACGCGGTCGGCGGCGCGGCGGGCGACGGCGCCAGAGTGGACGCGCACCGGCGAGAGATCCATGCCGAAGACGCGCTCCATCGAGCGCCGAAACGGCGTGGGCAACGGATTGCCGCCGTCCGCGGAGAGATCGGCGGTGGCGGCGGCCACTGCCGCGTGGTCCGGGTCCGGAGCGCCCGGTCGGACGCGGCGGTAGAGGGCGGGACGAGCGGTTGGCGGCGCGGCGCCGCTCGCAGGCTGCCACGGCGACATCTCCCCCAACACGCTCGGAGAGGGGTAGGGGCGCACGGTTGGGACTCGCCGGGACTCCCTTTGGAGTCGCGGTGACTCCCCGGTGATCGGCGATGCCCGAGACATCGGTTCGGTCGCCGTTTGATGATGCGGCGCGGTGAAGGACGGCGCCTGGTGGCCGATGGCGCTACCACGGGACGGGTCGGACCCGGCGTCGAATCGCCGGGCTACGCCGACCAAACCGCTCCGAGGCCGAGCGCGATCGAAGATTCGCTCGATCGTTGCTTCCCGATCCGGCCACGGGATCGAACCCGGATCGGTGAGGGACGGGGCACCCGGTGGTGGCGTCGGGATGCGCAGGACCGGGAACCCGGGTTGGGGCGGGGACGCGTGCCCGGCGACGGCGGCCGGGCGGACCGCGACGGGGCCGGTGGTCGCGGATTCCCCGATCGGGCCACCTAGGAGCGATCCGGCGTCCGCAGCCGTTGATTCGAAAATGGTCCGGTTGACGACAAAGCGGAACGGGGCGCTGCCGTGGGAAGCATGGCGACCGGCTCCTGGGGAGCGAGCATCGGCGCCGATGGCGTCGGGGGTAATCCCTCCACGCGCGATAGCGGTCGACCAGGGGTTCGCGAAGATCGGCGACGTGAGATCCGAGGTTGCCCGCGATGGAACCTGCCGGGGACCCGCGGCCGCCAAAGGATGGCCAAACGCGACCCCCGCAGAGCCCTCGCGCGCCGGAGCGGTGCCCGGAGGCCGCACACCGGACCGGAGGACGGCGTGCGAGCCCGGGATGGCGGTGGGCGCGACACCCCGAACCTGGCGCCCCCACAGTGGATCGGCCGAAGGTTCGGGCGAATCGGCGGGTAGCCGCGCCGCCAAGCGTTGGAAGGCGTCAACGAGCGTCCCGGTGTCGACGTCGGTCGGGACGGGCCAGGTGGTGGTTGGAGCGCCGACCCGCCCGATCTCGCCCCGGACGGTCCCCTGCGCTGCGCCGTGTGGAACGGTCGACGTCCATCCCGCCCGACGTCGGAGGGGCGCGAGATTCTCGGTCGGCGACGAGGCGGTGCCGCGCCCCGGAAGGTCGTCTGGTCGGGCTCGGAACACCGATCTGGTGCCGCGCCCGGGGTCGAAGGGCGACGTCTGCGCGTCCCGAGTTCCGGGCACCGGCGAGGGCGGCCGCGGGGAACCCGCGGTCGCCAACGGGCCCGAGGTCGTCGAACCGCGCTCCGGAACGCGATGGGTGAGCGGTCGGCTTACGCGATCACTCTCGGGTGCCGTTTCCCGAGCCGTTGCCGTCGACCGTCGAGCGGACGGATCCCCGGCGGCGTCGGGACCTTCCGCGCCCACACCATGCCGGGGCGGCTCGACGGCGACCGGCAACCAGCCCCCCGAGGTTGATCGCGTCGGATGCCAGGTCCGATGCGGCCCCGGATCGGACCCGTCCGGCGCGAGGTCCCCCCAATCGGTCGATTGGTCAATCCAGGGCCAGACGGCGCTCGGGGCCGGACCGGAGTGCGGACGCCGCGGTCGCGCCGAGCGGCGGAGGTTTAGCGGCGGTCGCGGCCAGTTCGCCATCGTTCGCCGACCGAATTTCGACCCGATCCGGCGCAACGGAGTGCCCAGCGCGAGCGCCCGATGGGCGACGATGGACGCGACGAAGCGTTCGCCCCGGCCGAGCACGGCGTCCGCTTCTCGCGCGAACCGAGGCAGCGGCGTCAACTCGGCCAGCGGGCGATGCCCGGAGGACCGCGACGAGGGGCCAGGAAGCGGCGCCGTCATCGGCGCGCCGCCGGACTGGCGGTGCCGACGCCGAAACCGGTCGCGACCACCAGCGCCACTACTTCACCTCCCGCCAGCCTTTGTGCGCCAACTCGACCGCTTCGACGACGAACTCCATCGAGCCGGCGCGCAGCTCCGGCCCGGTCCACTTGACCGGGTAGGCCTCGGCGACGTCCCATTGCTTGATCGTCTCGCCGCCGTGATCGAACAGCTTGATCGCCAGGTTTTTTCGCGTCACGGTGATTTGGCCGCCGGCGATGGTCGGGCGCCACTGGAGGAACTGCGGGGAGTCGGTCAGGCCGCGCTTGAGGGTGATGTTGGGGTATTTCAGCGGGCCAGGCAAGCGGTGGACGAACTCGTTGTTGCCGCCTTCGGCGTACTCCTTCGTCTCGACCTCGACCGAGAGTCCGCCGCACTCTTGGAAGTTGGCGACCAGCACCCCGTCCATCTCGACGACGAAGCGACCGGCCTGGAGCAGGACGGCTTGGCGCACCATGCGGGGCATCCCTTCCGCGGGCGCCGGGTCACGACCAGAGCGGCCCTTCCGGCTCCTCGTTCAGGCGGCGGTTGATGGCCGCGATCTCGTCCGCCCACCGCCGCCGGTCGGCGTGCTCCAGCGCCAGGATGTCGTCCAGCGGCCAATGGAAATGGTAGGCGAGGTAGGCTACCTCCTCGTGGAGCCGATCGAGGGGGTAGCCTACGATTCCCCCATCGGCGCCACGTCCACCTCGAAGTCGTGCTGGCACGACGGGCATTGGACGGCCATCCGCACCGCTTCCGGTTGGTTGATCCGGCCGTAGAGGTCCTGGAGGTAGACCAAGTCGGCCGAGAACAGCCCCTCGATGGTGCCGGTGTTGACGTCGGACAGGCTGCCGAGTTTGGTGACCACCCGCGCCAGGAGGATGATCGTCAGGTAGGCCTGGTTGGCGCGCACCCGGGGGTCGCGCAGCGGCGCGATCTCGTCGATCGCGGTTGCCAGGCGCATCACGCCCTCGCGGTGCAGCGTTCCCTCGTGGTCGATGAACCCCTTGGGGAGGGTGAACCGATGCTCGGTCTGGAGGCCGATGGAACGTTGGGCCATCGGCGATTAGCCTTCGGCTTTCGGCAGAACGGAGTTGCGTCGTTGGTCGCGCTCCATGTCCCCGGTCCCCCTGTTGGCCCCAGGCCGAGGGCTGATCGCGGATCGCGAACAGCTATGCCACCCGGGTGTTCTTCTCGGCCCGGAGTTCGATCGTTTCGACGGCGACCTCATTGTTGCCCGCGTTGAGGGACGGACCGGAGACCTTGACCGGCCAGGCGTTCTCGAAGTTCCAGCGCGCGATCTCGGTGTGCTGCTGGTCGTAGAGCACGATCGAGCCGTTCTTCATCGCGTCCTTGTAATTCCCGTCCTCGATCTGCTTGCGCCACTCCCACATCTCCATCGAGTCGGTCATGCCGCGCTTGAGGACGATGTTGGGGTACTTGGTCCGCCCCGGCTGGCTGATGGTGATCTCTTCGCCTCGCGGTCCGGAGGCTTTGTACTCGATCACTTCGCTCTCCGAGGTCAAGCCTTCGGCCTGCTGGAACGGCCCGGTGAGAATCCCGGACACCTCGACAAAGAAGTGGTACCCGACCAGGGGCATGCGTCGTTCAGCCATGGTGAACCTCCGTCGTTACGAGTCGTTAGTCGTCAGTAGAACGATGAACCGAACCCCGTTCCGGCCACTGGCGCCTGGTGGTTGGCGACTACGCCTCCAGCGCCTTCTGCGTGAACCGGAAGACGACGAACTCGGCCGGTTTGACCGGGGCGAGGCCGATCTCGACGATCAGTTGGCCGACATCGCGGGTTTCCGGCGGGTTGGTTTCGCGGTCGCACTTGACGTAAAACGCCTCGTCCGGGGTGGCGCCGAAGAGGGCTCCGGAGCGCCAAACGCGGGTCAGGAAGGCGGTGATGTCGCGCTTGACCCGCTCCCAGAGGTCCTTGTCGTTTGGCTCGAAGACGACCCACTGGGTGTTCTCTTCGATCGATTCCTCGATGTAGTTGAAGAGGCGGCGGACGTTGATGTAGCGCCAGGCCGGGTCGCTGGTCAGGGTCCGGGCGCCCCAAACCCGGATCCCCATGTTTGGGAAGGCGCGGATGCAGTTGATCCCGATCGGGTTGAGCAGGTCTTGCTCGTTGCGGGTGACGTTGGCGACGAGGTCGACCGCGCCGCGGACGATCTCGTTGGCGGGCGCCTTGTGGACGCCACGCTCGGTGTCGACCCGGGCGTAGACGCCGGCGATGTGGCCGCAGGGGGGAACCGAGATCAGGTCCTCGTCCGGGTTGGCGCGCTGGGCTTTGGGGATCTGGTTGGCGACCTTGATCCAGGGGTAGTAGAGGGCGCCGAATTTCGAGTCGTAGCCGGCACCGCCGGTCCGCCACTCCTTGACGTCCTGGACCCCTTGGTCCGGCGGCGCGTCGAGGATCGCGAACCGGTCGTGCATCGCCTCGCAGTGGGCGAGCATCCCGAGCTGGATCGTCTTGACCCTGGTCATCCCGTTGCCGTTGAGGACGCGCGGGCTCATCAGGTCCGGCACGCAGAGTAGCGTCACTTCGTCGATCGCTTCCAAGCCGAGGACGCCTTCGCGGGCTTCCGCGGACCCGGCGAGATCGGTCGCCTCGATCCGGTTCGGCAGCGTCACCGCCTGCGGCTGCGCCGGCTGGAGGGCATGGATCCCGACCTGGGGCAGGCGGTCCAGCGCGGCGGCGGTCTCGGCGGCCAGGACCTTGACCCGGATCAGGGTCGACTCGCGGTTGACGACCGCTTCGGCGTTGCGGGTCCCCCGACCGCGACTCAGCGACAATTGGTCGTAGACCTCTTCCTTGGGCCCCTGGCGGACGACCAGCCGGAATTGCTCCTCCGAGGCGCCGTCGCCGGTGGCGGGGCCGACCTCAAGCTGGATGTCTTCGCCGGCCTTGCCTTCGGCGACCGCTTCCACCTGGAGCGAGGTGCCGAGCGCGGGCAGGCGGGTCGGGATCGCGGCTCCGGCGGCGATCGGGGCCGGCCGGGGCGCGGACGCGCCGTCGGCGCTGCCCGCCGCGGCCGAGACGGAGACGACGTAGGCCTGGCGCCCGCCGTTGTCGAAGTAGCCGCGGACGGCGTAGGCGAGGTAGGCGTCCGGCAGAAAGCCGCCGAAGAGGCGGTGGTAGTCGCCCCAAGACGTCACCAGGTGGGGCCGGTTGTCCGGCGCCTTCTCGGTGAAGCCGACGAACGCCGCGACCGAGGTTCCGACCCCCTGGATCGGTTTGGTGCCGCGGTCGAACTCTTCGATGTAGACGCCTGGGGCAAAATAGTCCGCTGGCATGCGTCGCTCCTTTCCCCGTGCTGCGCGGCAGCGGTCGGACGCCCCGACCGCTGCCGTCTCCCGTTAGCCGTCTCGCCGCCGCTTCCCTCCCTTGGCCGCGGCGGTGTCCGCGGCGTCCGCTGCGAACGCCAGGTCGTAGTCGGCGCCGGGGACGACCACGGCGCGGTCGGCGCGCCGAGCGCCGTCTTCGGCGACCAGCGTGTAGGGTCCGGTCCCCAGACCGGTGAACCAGAACCGGCCGTCGGCGGTCGTCACCGTGGCGTGGGCGTGGTCGCGTACCCGCACCAGCACCCCGCCGAGCGGCACGCCGCCGGCGTCGCGGACCTCGCCCGCGATCTGGACGATATCGGCGGCGGCCGTCCCGTCCGCCCGCAACCCGATTCGCTTGGTCAGCGTTAGCGGCGCGGTGAACGGGTCCATGTCCGCCAGCGGCAGGGTGGCGACGAAGTTGACGGAGGGCCGGATCCGGTTGTCGAGCGCGGACCAGACGTCGGCGGGGTCGCGCAGCAGCCCGTCCGGTTGGGCGACCAGGGTCCGGATCGGGTACTCGCTGGCCGCCAGGTCCCCCCGCAGGAGCCCGGTCGGCAGTTCGGGATGGCGGATCAAGGTCGCCAGCACCCGCCACAGGAGGCGGTGCTCGTCCTCGATGTCGGAGGTCCAGGCGGTGCAGACGTAGGAGAGGTCGAACCGCCGGGGCGGTTGCCGCTTCGTCGTCAGGCGTCCGTTCTCGGCCCGCTCGACGATCCAATCCGTTTCGCGCAACTGGAGGTTCTCCCGGATGTCGTACAGGTAGCAGTTGACCGTCGGTTTGCCGACGCGGGCCGACCACTCGCGATCCGGCGCTTCGAAGGCGATGTCGATCTCGTCGGCGGCGAGACCGCCCCGTTCCCGCAGCAGCGCCTTGAGGGTTTCGTCGAGGTCGTTGAGCATCGCGCCCACGGTTGGTCCCGCGCGCCGAAGGCGCGCCAAGGCACGGGTGCGCTCGGCTGATCCGGTCGTCCCCGGGCGGGATACGCCGCCGCCCGTAACGCGGGTGAGGTGGGTCGATGGCGCCATCCTACCACCGGCGCGCGACACGTCAACTGTCCGAACTCTCCAATCTTCGGCGATCCGGGGTCAAAAAATGCCGGGACGCCAAAACTTCGTGCCCGCTATCGGTCGAACGCGTCGGACGGGTCAAACCGGGCGCCGGTGTCGAGCGGCCAGATCGGGCGTCGTACTTGAGCCAGCGGCAGCCGCGTCAGGTCCGCGCCGGAGATACCGGGGCCTTCCACCAGCACGATCCGGGCGGCGATCGGCCCGAACGCGGCGCGAAAATGCCCCTTGCCTTTGAGCCCGATCACCCGGCGCTCGGTCGGTTCGATCCCGTGGGCGCGGAACGCGTTCAAGGCGATCGGGGTCTCGGCGCGGGAGGTCACCAGGACTTCGACGCCGGGGGCGCCGGGATTGTCCGGCGGGCGGCAGACCAGCACCGCGCTCGGACCCAGCGCGACCCGGACTCCGGCCATCATCGGCCCTTCGTTGACGTAGGCGCCGTCGGAGAGCGCTCCGACCGCCGCCCGAACCGGGAGCGGGTCGCCGTGGCGGCGGTCGGTTTTGCCGCCCAGGCTCAGGTCGAGGTGGGCGCCGGCGCCGGCCGCGTGGGCCGCCGCCGCCACCGCGGGATCGGCCACCAGGGCCACGGCGGCGCCACGCACGCGCTCGGCGAGCAGGAACCGGACGAGTTCCGCGCTGTCGCCGGGCGAACCCGTCCACGGGTTGTCGCCGATGTCGACGAGGACGGTCGGTCCGGCCACCGGTGTCGCGCCGAGGGGAAGGTCCCGGAGCAGCGTCGCGGCCTCGTCGAACGTGGCGACGCCGCCCAGGAAACCGTCCCGGCGATGCCAGGCATCCTGGGCGAGCCGGTTCGCCAGGCGCCGCGCCAGACCGGGGTCGCCGTCGGTGGTGACCAGCACGCTCAACCCGGCGTCCACGACGTCGGACGGGGGGAACCCGCCCGCCACGGTCGCGTTGATGACGCGCGGGTCCGTTTCGAGGCGATGCGCGTGGGCGATCAAGGCGCGCATCGGGTCGCGGTCGGTGGTCATGTTTTGGGACGTGGGCAGCATCGGCGGCGTGACGAGTACCGGGGTCGGGCGGACCTCGCGCCGGATCAGTCGGGCGACGATCGCGCAGGCCTCCTCGGCCCGGCGCGCCATGTCGACGTGGGGGTAGGTGTCGTAGCCGATCAGGACGTCGGCCAAGCCGACCATCGTCGGGGAGATGTTGGCGTGGAGGTCGAGGGTGGCGACGATCGGCGTCGCCGGGCCGACGACGGCGCGGGCGCGGCGCAGCAGTTCCGCCTCGCCGTCGTCGTGGTCCTCGGTCACCATCGCCCCGTGCAGCGCCAGCAGCAGGCCGTCGAGGGGACCGGCGGCGAGCGCGGCGCGCAGTCCACCGGTCAGCATGCCCGCCAGCGCGTCGAAGGCGTCGCGAGCGACGACGCCCGACGGCGTCGCCCAGACCGAGACGAGCGGCACCAGATCGAGGTCGTGGGCGGCGGCGCCGGCCAGGAACCCGCCGAACGCCGTGTTGGTGCCGGCCGCGTCGTCGAGGACGGCGGCGCCCTGGCGCAGGCCGGACGCCCGAAACGCGGCCAGATCCGTGGCGACGGCGCTGAACCGGTTGGTCTCGTGGGAGATCTGGGCGGCGGCGACGCGGCGCGGCACCTACGGTGCCTGGCCGGCCTGCCCGGTCGGCGCCGTGGCCGAGGCGGGCCGCGGGGCCAGACCGAGCAGGCGCCGGGCGTCGACCGGGGTGGCCACCGGGCGGCCCAGTTCGCCGGCGATGCGGACCAACCGGGCCACCAGTTGGGCGTTGCTCTCGGCCAGCTCGCCCTTGCGGTAGTAGAGGTTGTCCTCCAGACCGGTCCGGGCGTGGCCACCGATCGTCATCGCCGCCACGCCGAGCGGCAACTGCGCGCGCCCGATGCCGCAGGCCGACCAGCGCGACCCCGGCGGCAGGAGCGCGACCAGTTGGACGAGCTGCTGCAGGGTCGGCGGGGCGCCGCCGCGCACCCCGAGCACGAACTGGAACCAAAACGGCGGCGTCAGCGCGCCGGCTTCGATCAAGCGGAGCGCGTTCCAGACGTGACCCGGTTCGAAGCACTCGATCTCCGGGCGGACGCCGCGCTCGGTCATTCTCGCGGCCAGGACGTCGAGGAACGCGGGGGAGTTGACGAAGACCCCGGTGCCGAAGTTCAGCGAGCCGCAGTCGAAGGACGCGATCTCCGGGGCCAGGTCTATCGGCGCCATCCGCTCGGCGTCGCCGGTGCGACCGGCACCGCCGCCGGTGCTCATGTTGACGATCACGTCGCTGCCGGCGGCCTCGATCAGGGCGCGGACGCGGGCGTAGCGCGCTGGGTCGCAGGTCACGACGCCGTCGTCGTCGCGGACGTGGACGTGGACGATCGCCGCCCCGGCGGCGGCGCAGGCCAACGCGGCCCCGGCGATCTCCGGCTCGGTGATCGGGACGGCCGGGTTCTGGGCCTTGGTCGGCCACGATCCGGTCAGCGCCGCGGAGACGATCACCGGGTCGGTCGAACCGAGGGTGGCCATCGTCTCGAAGAGTGAGGGCATCGGTTGTCCGGGGTGGGCCGCGGAGGCGCGTCGGGGTCGGTGCGGGTGCCGGCGCCGATCATACCGGGGGGCGCCGCGCGGGGCAATCGGCGCCGCGAACCCTGCTCCGCCGCGAGCGGACCGCCGGCAGCAAGCGGATTGCCCCGGACTTCACGGGAAGGTGGCACGCGGGATGCGAGGACGGTAGCGTCGGAAACCGAGTCGTTCCGGCCTTGAAGCGGGTATCGGTCTCCGCCGGTCACGAATGGTCGCCGCGTCCCGGCGACGCGCGGGTTCTGGCCTCGGATGTGACCCGCCACGGTGATGGTCCATTATGAGTATGGGACACGGGTACGCATCCAACGGAGTGCGCGCGCCGGTGCACGTCGGCTTCCCGCCGTTGCCGTCGATGGATCGGTTCGTCCAGGGTGGGCCGTTTCCGATTGGCGATCGGACTGGTCGCCGTGGGATCGTCTTGGTGGCCGACGACGAACCCCATATCGTCGATCTCCTGGCCCTGCTCCTCGAGGACGAAGGCTATATCGTGTTGCGCGCCTACGACGGCGAACAAGCGTGGGACTTGGCGCTCCAAGCGCGTCCGGATCTCGTCATCAGCGACGTGATGATGCCGCGCTTGGGAGGGCCGGGGTTATTCCGGCGCCTGCGCGGGACACGCGGCTTCGATCGGACGCCGGTGATCTTGATGAGCGCCGTCCCTTCATCGGCAACGGAGAAGGGCGCCCAATTCATCGCCAAACCGTTCGACATCGAACGGGTGGTGGACCTGGTGGCGGCGGAACTGGCGGCGGCCTGAGCCGTTCGACGTTGCCCATTGCGCGAACGCGTTGTAAACTTTGGCCCGGCTTCGCGGCGCATTCGTCTAGCGGCCTAGGACACCGCCCTCTCAAGGCGGAGACCACGGGTTCGAATCCCGTATGCGCTACCGCAAATCCGAACTTGGGGCCACGACTGGCAACATCGGGCCGTTTCCGGGGAACGCGCAACAAACGCGCAATCCGGGGTCCCGGAACGGCCCTAATCCGACCCGGTGAGCCGGGCTTCCAGCGCCGCCACGGCCAACCGCCGGGCGGCGTCTTCGGCGTGGGTTTGGACGTGGAGCGTCATCGCAGCGCTTTGGTGGCCGAGCAGGTCGGCGACGACCATGGGCGGGGCGCCGAGCGCCGCGTGCAGAGACGCCGTGCCGTAAGGACGGCCCCCCGGGCGGCAAGCCCAAGAACGACAAGCCGGGTCCCCGTTAAGCGGGGCGCGGTCGGGGTGGTCGGCCGAATGGACCGGCGTCGAGGGTGACCGGACCGGAAATCCGTTCCTTCACCCGGTAGTGGGTCGGCTTTGAGGTCAGGGTGCCGCGCCGGGAACCTCGTCGTCCAGCTCGGGCTGGAGCACGACGCTCTCCTGCTCGTTCGGGTCCGTCCGCGCGCCGACGACGACCACCGGCTCGGTCTGGCTGCGGTTGACGGCCACGTGCGAGACGCCCGCCGGGATGTAGAGGTAGTCGCCAGCGCGGGCGACCGCGTGCTCCCGCAGCCCCTCGCCGAACCACAGGTCGACCTCGCCGCTGACGATGTGCAGGGCCGTCTCGTGGCCCTCGTGCCGGTGCGCCTTGGTCCGCGCGCCGGGCGCCATGCGGATCGTCCCGAGCCAGATCGCCCGCGCCCCCACGGATTCGGCGCTGACGCCGCCCGCGTAGGTCGGCCCCTGCTTGCCCTCGTACGCCGCCGCCGAGCGAACCACCCGGCAGGTCGGCGCAATGCCGTCGACCATGCTCTCCCTCCCTTGCTCGGCTCGGTTTACGGCGGGTTCGAGGATTCGCCGCATTATCGCACGCCCGGGTTGCAAACTGGCCCGCTACCCGCAATCAATAACGCAACGCGGGGCGTGCCAGAACGCGGCATTCGGTGCGGGCTATGCTCGTTTGTCGGCGCCCGGGAGGGACGACCGAACGGGGAACGACGGATTCCCTTATGCGCCACCAGCAGCGGATCGCCGCCCGGTCGGATGTGCCGCCGGGCGGCGATCTGCGTTTAACGCGCCTGAGGCGGACGTTCGGCGCCGGACCGGCGAAGTCCCTCGGCCGGGCGTCGGCAAGGTCGTCGTCCGCGCCGCCCCCCGGATCCGGCGGCGCGGACGCGCGCAAGTGACCAAGACGGGCGAGCCGTCGCGGCGGGCCGCGACGGCCCCACCCGACGTCCGACGCGCGGCGGCCGGGGCCACCGCCGGGCGCCGTCCCCTCGCTGGCGAACACGGTTTCCCCGGGGCTGAACGACACGATGATCGACGGTCAGGCGCGCCTGGTGGATGCACCACCTGGCTGGCCGATGCACGATCCTCGATCGGCCACCGCTCTTTGTGGGCAAGGTTTCCCGAATCCGAAGCCAGCGCGGTTGGAGAACCGGAGTTCCGATCAGGAGGATGGGGCCGCCGCATCCGGCCAGTACGTCCCGAAGGTCCAGATGTAGCCTTCCGGATCGCGGGTCGAGTACTCCCGCGATCCGTAGGTGGTCGGCTCTGGCCCGGGGCCGACGTCGGCCCCGGCGGCCTTCGCCCGCGCGCAATGCCCGTCGACGTCGTCGATCGCGACGTAGATGCCCCGGTTGTCGGCCCGTTGGTCGGGGATCACCGGGGCGCCGTTCGCGTCGCCTTGGGCCGACCCGATCATCACCGTTCCGGTGCCGAACCCGAGTTGGGCGTGGGCGACCGTGCCATCCGGTCCGGGCACGACCATCCGCTCCTCGAATCCCAAGGCGGCGACCAGCCAGGCGATCGCGGCCGGCGCGTCCCGGTATTTCAGCGTCGGGAAGAGGTTGGTCCGGGCCGCGCTCGTCGTCGTGGTCGTGTTCATCGATTCCTCCAGGCCGTGGCGCTATCCGGTCGACGCCCCCATCGTAGACGACCGTTGTCGGCGCGTCTTGGAGGAATGGAATCGCCGCCGGCTGGCGGTTCGCCGTTGGACCTCACCCCGCCGATACGGGATCCAGGATGGGCGGCCGGGTCCGCGCGACATCACCAGGGGTCATCCCGGCCAAGCGACGGAAGTCGTTGCCGAGGTGGGCCTGGTCGGCGTAGCCGCAGGCGTGCGCGATCTCGGCCCAACCCAATCGGGCGTCGGTCCCGGCCAGGCAGACGGCGCGGGAAAAGCGCAGCACCCGCGCGACGGTCTTTGGCGGCAGCCCGATCTGCTCCCGGAACAGCGCCGCCAGGTGCTGCCGGCTGCACCCGAGCTCGTCGGCCAGCTCTTGCACCGGAACGGCGCCGTGGGTCGCTCGCAACCGCGCCCAGGCGCCGAGGACCAGGGTCGATGAAGGCGGTGCGGGGTCCAGGCGGTGGACCAACACCGCTTCGAGCTCCCCGAAGCGTTCCGGCCAAGATCGCGCGGCGTCGAGCCGGGCAGCCAGTTCGCCGGCGTCGGACGCCCAGAGGGCATCGAGCGCCACCACCCGGTTGGCCAGTTCGGTCATCGGCACCCCAAAGATCCGGAACGCCCCCAATCGGGGTGAGGCGAATCTGCACCCCACGCTGCTCGCCGTCCATCCCGACCAGCGCCCGTGCGTCGTGCAGACCGGCAACGAATCCGCCACCGGTGGGGATTGCCACGGTCGTGCCGCGGGGAGGGCCGATTCGCAGCGGCGAACCCAGGTTGGCGATCAAGGTCACCGACGGCGACGGAAACTCGGGTTGTTGCACAGAACCCGTCACCCGACCGGCGTACCCGACGCCATCGATCAACAGGTTACCCAAGCGGGGACCGGGCATCCATCGCGCGATCGTCCAACCGTCCGCGTCGGAACGACTCGCGATGGTGGCGGCTCGTTCGCCGGTCGTCAATGCGGTCTCCCCTCAGTTGACCGGCCGCGCCGGAGGCCATTCTGTCCGTCATGCGTCACCGACCCCCGGAGCCGAACCGGCACGACCCGACGACCAGGCCCGGGTGGCGGCGGTTTTGGTCCGCCCTAGCCGGCTCTTGCTTGTTCCTCGATCAGCCTCCGCCGCTCGTCGAGGGCGAAGGCCGCGCGCAACTCCGGTCGTGGCGCGATCTCCGCGGTGACTTCGGGCCGCCACCGGGCGATCACCGCGGCGACCGGTTCGCCGCGCACGATTGCCGCCGCTTGCAGCGCCGCGCCGCGGGCCGCGTGTTCGCCGCCGGCGCGGACCGTGATCGGCAACCCGGTCGCGTCGGCGATCGCCTGCTGCCAGGCCGGGTGCTGGGAGCCGCCGCCGACCAGCGTCACCGCCGCCGCCCGCAACCCGAGCCGCTCCAGCGCCGCGACGCAGTAGGCCAACCCGGCGGCGACCCCGTCCAGCGCCGCCCGCAGGAGCCCATCGGCCGAGGTTGCACCGGTCAGGCCGCGCAGGCTGCCGGTGGCGCGCGGCAGGTTCGGCGTGCGCTCCCCGGCGAAGTAGGGCAGCAGCAACAACCCGCCCGCGCCCGGCTCCTGCCGCTGCGCCCGCGCCAACGCCTCGTCCCGGGCCACGCCGAGCATCCCGGCCACCCCGTCCAGCACCCGGGTGCAGTTGAGCATGCAGGCCAAGGGCAGGAACCGCCCGGTGGCGTCGGCGAAGCCGCAGACCTCGCCCGTGCGATCGGCGGTCGGCCGCTCGGCGACCACGAACGCCGTGCCGCTGGTGCCGAGGCTGATCACCAGTTCGCCCGGCGCCGCCCCGACCCCGAGCGCGGCGGCCATGTTGTCGCCGGTTCCTGGTCCAACCGGAATCCCTTCGGGCAAGCCCAGCTCACGGGCAGCCTCGGGCCGCAGACGCCCGGCCGCCTCGTCCGCCCCGCGCACCTCCGGCACCCGTAGCCGGTGCGCCGCATCGTCGCCGACCGCCAGCGCCAGCAGATCGCGCCGCAACCGGTTGTCCTTCGGCGACCACCAGCCGGAGCCGGAGGCGTCGCCCCGGTCCGTCGCCAGTTCCCCGGTCAAGCGGAGATTGAGGTAGTCGTGAGGCAGGCAGACCGCGCCGGTCCGCGCCAGGTCCTCCGGCGCCGTCCGCGCCAAATGGGCGAGTTTGGCGATCGTCACCGACGCCACCAACCGGGTCCCGACCTCGGCCGCGAAATCGGCTTCCCCGTTCAACCGCTCCGCGTCCTGCGCCGCGTCGGTGTTGTTCCAGAGCGGCGCCGGTCGCACCGGCACCCCCGCCGCGTCCAGCGTCACGCAGCCGTGCTGCTGCCCCCCGACCGCGATCCCGAGGACCTTGACCCCGCCGGTCGTCGCCTGGCGCACCGCGATTCGGAGGGCGTCCCACCATTCCGGCGGGTGCTGAATGTCCAGTCCCGAGTGCGGCGCCCGGCCCTCGCCGGCGATCTCCCCGGTCTCCGGGTCGAGCGCGATCGCCTTGGTCGACTGGGTCCCGGAATCCACCCCGAGTACGACGGACCGCGCCATCCTTGCCCCTCGCTGGCGATGTTCAAGGGGGAAGTGCGCCCCCATCCCGCTATTGTCGCAGCCAATCGGGTCGCTGGCACCGCCTCGACAGCGCCGTAACGGCCGCCCGCGGTGCTACCATCGCCCCGTCGTCGCGTCGCCAGAACCGGGAATCCAACCCATGACCGCGCCCGCCGAGTCCACCAACGTCATCCACCGCGACCTCCACAGGACCTACCCGGTCGCCGTCCGTGGAGAGGGGGTCTACCTCTACGACGCCGACGGCAAGCGCTACCTGGATGGTTCGGGCGGGTCCGCCGCCGTGGCCGCGATCGGGCACGGCGTGGCGGAGATCGCCGATGCGATCGCCCGGCAGGCCCGCACCCTCGCCTATGCGCCGACCCACGCCTTCGCGACCGAGGCGATCGAGGACTGCGCGCGGGTCATCGTCGAGGGGTTCGCGCCGCCCGGGATAGAAAAAGTCTGGTTCGTCTCGGGGGGTCGGAGGCGACGGAGAACGCCGTCAAGTCGGCGTAAACGGGTTGGCCGCGTTGGCTTCCTGGTACCGTCGTTCCCAGTCCAGCCGAAGCCCATGTTCCCAGGCGGCGATGTCGCGCTCCTGCTGCCGCTCCTCCTTAGTCCACGCCACCAGCGACGCCAACTCCTCCTCCCCGACGTGGGGCAGCATGCACTCCCCGATCCGGACCCAAGCCGTCGCCGGCCGCCCGTCCCGCTCCCCGGCGACGTGGCCGACCCCCGTGCCCTCGTCCAGGGCCACGGCCGGGGTGTTGACCGGGCGCCAGCGAGTGGTGAGGTCCCACCGGCCGTGAACCCGGTCGTCGCGGTAGAGGCGGACCACGCTGCCCAAGCGCAGCAGGACGCCCCGCCGCCCGGCCCAGTCCAGGCCGTCCAGTTCGGCGGCGAGTTGGGCGGCGTAGTCGAGGACCCCGGCCCGCCGCTCCTGCCCTGCCTGCCACGCCTCCCGCTCCGCCAGCAGCTTCTGGCGTCCCGCTTCCGCTGCCCGGACTTCGGCCAGGATCGCCTTCAGGTCCGCCTCGTAGGCCAGGGCCAGATCGTCGTCGTCAGTGGCGCGGAGGCGGCGCTGGGTGCGATCCCGCTCCTGTTCGAGGCGCTTCAGCGTGGCCTCCGCCAGGGGGATCGCGGCGGCGGTCGGGTCGGGGCGCGGCTCACCGAACAGCTTGGCCTCCAACGCCTCCGGGGTTTGGAGGAGATGGGTGACGAGGCCCCAGACCTGCCCGTCCAGCAGCCCGATGTTCATGGTGTAGGCGGGGCAGCCGTGGCGGGTCCGGTTGTTAGGGGAGCAGCGGTAGCGGGGCATCCCGCGTTCGAGGACCACGTTCAGGCTCTTGCCGCAGTAGCCGCAGACGCCGAGGCCGCGCCGCAAAAGACCAATCTCGGGGGCGCGGTTGCCCGGCGGGCATTCCCGGCGGTTCTGCTGGAGCCGGTCCTGGACCCGGTGCCACAGGTCGGCGTCCACGACCTGAGGGAAGGTCCCGTCCGGCAGCCGGACCCATTGCTCGCGGGGCAGGATTTCGTTGCGGCGCTTCCCGTCCGGTTGCTTGCGGCGGTCGGTGGTCCGGGCGTAGCCGATCCCGACGTAGTTCTCGTTCGTGAGAATCTTGCGGAGCGTGGGCGCGCTCCAGACCGGGGAGCCGGTCCGCCCGTGGTCCGGGGGCACGATCCCCACCGCCCGCAGCTTGCGGTCCAGCCGCCGCAGGGAAGCCCCCTCGTCGTACCAGCGAAAGATCAGCCGCAGCGTCTCGACGGTCTCCGGATCGGCCTCGCACCGCTCCCGCTTCAGCCGCCCGTCCGACCGCCGCTCGTCGGTCCAGCGCAGCCCGTACGGCACCCGCTGGCTGCCCAGCGGCCGGGCCGGGATGCCGCGCTCCGGGTCGCCGGTCATCTTGCGGTGGCGGGCGGGTTGGGTGCGGGCGCGCAGCCGCTCCAACTCCTGGGCGGAGCCGGTGCCGCTCACGTAGTCCATCGCGTTGCCCAGGACGGAGCCGTCGGAGACGTAGCCGGTGACGGCGAACCATTGGGCGCCGGTCCGCTTGAACTCATAACGGAGGACGGCGCGGTGGTCGGGATCGCGGGAGAGGCGGTCCGGGTGCCAGACCAGCACCGCGTCGGCGTCCCGACGGGCGATCATCGACCGGACGCGACCCATCTCCGGCCGCTCGTCCAGGTCCGCCCCGGTGTGCGATTCCCGCACGACCTCAATCACGGACCAGCCCCGCTCGCGGGCGTGGGCCAGGCATTGATCGACCTGTTCCGGGAGGCTCAGGCGGTCCTCCGCCGCCTGGGCGTCGGTGGAGACCCGGACGTAGGCGACGACGCGAAGGGCCTTCGACTGCTGGGGTACAATGTCCATCGGGTCCTCCTAGACCTGATGCCGCCGGGTGGGCTGCCACGCGCCCCGGCGGCATCGCCGTTTAAGCGGCCTTCGCCGCCCGCTCGAACGCCCGCACTGGGCGCCCCGTCCGCTCCCGGAGAAAGGCGTCCACGTCCCTCGGCTGGATACGGTAGCCGGAGCGGCGGGACAGCGCCACGCCCTGGAGCTTGCCGCTCCTTAGCCACTCGTAGACGGTGTCGCGGTGGACCCCCAGGCGGTCCGCCACGTCCTGCGGCGTCAAGAACTCGTTGTTCATCTCGCCCGTCCTTTACCCGCTCTGGACTGCTGACTCCCTCCCGTATTATACCCGATAACTTAGTATCGCGCTTCTCCGCTGAGATTCCCGATCCACCAGGTGATCCGTTCCCAAAGCCTATTCCCGTGGATGTCGCGCCGACGGAGACCAGTGAAAGGATCGGCGGCACGGCGACGGGGTTCAGCCCCGGCGGGGATGGCCCCTCCGCCGCGCGAGATGGCCAAGACGGGGCGTTTTCCCCGACCCCTACGGCCCGATCATCTCCGTCACGGCCGCCAGGCTCTCGTCGAGGATCTCCACCAGTTCGTCGGCTTGGCTCCTCGTGATAGTGAGCGGCGGGGCGTAGAGGAGGTGGTCGCCCGAGCTGCCGTCGACCGTGCCGGTTCCGGGGTAGGAGACGAGGCCGCGAGCGAGGGTGGCGGAACCCACGCGCTTGGCCACCGCCATCTCCGGGGGGAACGACGTCCGCGTCACCCTATCGCGGACCAGCTCCATCCCGAGGAGCAGGCCCAACCCGCGCACGTCGCCAACGATCGGGTGGCGGTCCTTCAGCTCCTCCAGGTTGGATCGAAGGTGCGCTCCTACCTCGGCCGCGTTGCGCACCAGGCCGCGGTCGCGGATGAACCGCAGGACCGCCGTCCCGGTGGCGCACGAAAGCGGGTTGCCGGCGGCGGTGTGGCCGATCGCGAAGGAGCCGCTGCCCCGCCGGACCTGATCGACGAACTCGGGCCGCGCGATGACCGCCCCGAGCGGGGCGTAGCCGCCGGCGATGCCCTTGGCGCAGGCGATCAGGTCCGGGATCACGCCCCAATGGTCCACCGCGAAGTTCCGCCCGGTGCGCCCGAAGCCGGTCATCACCTCGTCGGCGATGAGCAGCACCCCGTGGCGGTCGCAGGTCTCACGGACGGCCGCCAGGTACCCCGGCGCCGCGGGCACCGCCCCCAGTGTCGCCCCGACCACTGGTTCGACGACAAACGCGGCGACGTTCTCGGACCCCACTTGGCGAATGACCCGCTCCAGCTGGTCCGCACAGGAGAGGTCGCACGGCGGGCAAGCCTTCCCTCGGAGCCAGCACCGGTAGGGGAAACAGGGCGAGATGTGTTCCGCGTGGGGCAGGGCGAGGGCGTAGGGCCGGCGCCGACCTGCGTTTCCGCCCCAAGCTAGGGTCCCGAGCGTCGAGCCGTGGTACGACCCCCACCGGCCGATGACGACCTGGCGGGTGCCCTCGCCGCGCTCCCGGTGAAATTGCAGCGCCATCTTTACCGCGTTCTCGACCGCCTCGGAGCCGCCGGAGACGAACCAGACCTTGCCGAATCCAGGCGGGGCGAACTCCTCCACAATCAGTCGGGCGCAGTCCTCGATGGCCCTTGTGGAGAAGGCATGGGTCGGGGCATACGCCAGTTCCGCGGCCTGCCGGGCGATCGCGTCGACGATCTCGGGGACGGCATGGCCCACCGACGTGACCGCGGCCGAACCGCCGGATCCGTCCAGGTAGCGGTTGCCGTCGGCGTCCCAAAGGTAGACGCCTTCGCCGCGGACGAGCGTTGGGTAGGTGTGGTTGAGATTGCGGTGGATGACCCGAGTGGCGCCGGAACCCATAGTCACCTACTTTCCTGCCGCGAGCGCCAGAGGACTTCTTGGACGGGAACGCAATCCGCTCTCCGAGCGATGCCCCCAGTGATTGGAACC
>CADCWE010000044.1 GCA_902806325.1 uncultured Thermomicrobiales bacterium
CCAGGCGACCTTGATCCGCTTCTATACCTTGCACGTCATCTTCCTCCCCCTGGTCGCCGCGTTCCTGATGGCGGTCCACTTCTGGCGGATCCGCAAGGACGGGGGGATCTCCGGGCCGCTGTAGGACAGAGCCGTCACCGCCATCAGCCGTCGGCCATCGACGCCTGGTTGACCGGCTGAGGCAGGCGATGGACACAAGCGAGGCATAGGGCGAGGATCAACGCTTACGGCCGAACGCTGATGGCTGACAGCTCAATGCTGACAGCTTCGTCCGGAGGAACGACGATGGCGGAGATCGTTGAGCGGGCACCGGGCCAAGGGTACGGGCCGATCGACGACGAGAAGCGGCAGCGGCTCCTGGAGCTGGTTCGAGGGCGGGCGATGGCCCGACCGACCGACCTGGCCGAGGACGAGGTGATGGTTTGGCCATCCCTGGTCGTGGTCGAGGCGGTCTCGGCGGTGGTCTTCCTGCTGCTCTTGGTCGGGTTGTCGGTCTTCGTCAGCGCACCGCTGATCGACCACGCCAACCCGAACCAGACGCCGAACCCGTCGAAGGCGCCGTGGTACTTCCTGAACTTGCAGGAACTGCTGCTGCACATGAACGCCGGCCTGGCCGGGGTGATCATCCCGACGATCGCCCTCGGCGGGATCGCGGCTATCCCGTATATCGACCGCTCGCCGCTCGGCGTCGGCATCCTCGGCACCTCTGCCAAAGGGCGGAAGATCATCGGCTTTACCGCCCTCTACACCACGGTCGTGATCACCGCTTGGGTCCTCATCGATGAGTGGCAGGGCACCGGCACCCAGTTCGGGATCGGCCGCTTCCTCGACGAGGAGTACGGGGTGCCGGAGATCATCCGGTCCCAGTTCATACCCGCCGCCTTTATCCTCGGTGCGATCGGCGTCCTGATGGCGATAGTCCAGGGCATCTTCCGCCCGACCCGGCGCGAGATGATCATCGCCCTCTTCACCGGCTTCTTCGTCTCCTATTGGGTGCTGACGATCTTCGGCACCTCGTTCCGCGGCCCCGGCCAGGAGCTGATGTGGCCGTGGGATCTGCCGCTGGAGCACCACTAGTCCGGAGGCGGTTGACGGCAGACCGTCGAACGCAACCGGCGGTGCCGGTACGGAACCCGTTCATGGAAGGGGCGACCGTCCTCGCGCCCTTGCCTTGCCAACCGGTAGAATAGCGAGCAACGACGGCACGACGCCGGAACGCTGACGTAAGGACGAGGACCCATGTTGCCGTTGCTGCGCACGTTGATCGGGATCGCCGTCGGGGGTTTCGTGGCGCTGCTGCCCCACGGCGGCAGAAAGACCGGCCGGCGCTCGTTCGTCCGCAACGCCACCCTGGGGTCGGTTGGGATCGTTTCGGCTTTAACCGGAGGCGGCTTCGTCGCCCTGCTCTGGCCGAACAAGACCGGAGACTTCGGCCGCGATCTGACCGTATCGGCGGCGGAGGTCCCGACGGTCGGCGCCGCGCCGCTCCGCTGGGCGCCGGGCAAGTTCTATCTGATCCGCAACCCGGACGGGGTACTGGCGGTCTACTGGAAGTGCGTCCACCTCGGCTGCACGGTCCCGTTCATCGACGCCGACGGGCAATTCCGGTGCCCGTGCCACGGCAGCGTCTACGACGCCAACGGCGCCTACGTCTCCGGTCCCGCGCCGCGCTCGCTGGACACGATGCCGGTCGAGGTCGACGATGAAGGCAACGTCACCGTCGCCACCGGCACCATTCAGACCCGCGGCGGCTATTCCCCGGAACAGGCGGTTGCCTACAACTTCTAGCCCGTTTGACAACCCGACCCTACGGCGAGCGGCGGATAGGAGAGCGCGGTGGGCGCGGTACAAAAGCTGGCGACGTTCGTGATGCTCGGGTTGATCGGGCTGGCCACGGTTCTGGTTTGGCTGGTGGCCGACGAACCAAACCGGCGGCGTGCCGAGGCCGAGGAGAAGGAAGAAGTCGCCATCGAGCGCGGCGTGGAGACCTACCTCCGCTATTGCGTCGTCTGCCACGGTCCGGCGGGTGAAGGCTACGCCGAAAAGCTGCCCGATGGCAGCAACGCCCGCGTCGGGATGCCGATCGGTGGCAACACCGAGCAGCGCTTGATCAACCAGACGGAGGACCCGGTCCTGCGGGAGGAACGCGAGAACGCGATCCGCAAGGTGCTCCACGACGGTCGCGGATTGATGCCGGCATGGGGCGTCGAGAACGGCGGCGAACTGAACGACGAGCAGATCGAAGAACTCGTCTTGATGATCCAGCACGAGGATTGGAACCACGTCTACAACGAGGCGATCGCGGAGTATGGGGGCTATCCGACGCCCCAAGTCGCGGCTACCCAGGCGCCCGCCGCCCCGTCGGAAGGCGTTGCAGCGGCGGTCAGCGGCTACGACCAACTCTACTTCGAGCCGGCCGAGTTGACCTTGGCTCCGGGTGCCGCGATCGAGCTAACAAACGCCGGCGCCGGGGCGCACAACTTCGTTGTCGACGCCCTTGGCATCCTGGTCGACATGCCGCCCGGGAAAACCGTCCAGTACACGATCCCGGCCGACGCCGCCCCGGGCACCTACGAGTTCTACTGCAACATTCCCGGCCACAAAGAGGGCGGGATGGTCGGCACGTTGACGATCTCCGCCGACTCCGCCCCCCCCGCCGCTTCCCCGTCTGACGCTCCACCCGCCGGGGCTCCGCCGCCGGGCGAACCGACCGTACCGCCGGCAGAGCCGACCCAGCCACCGGCCGAAGGCGCGGCACCGCCCGCCGCCGCCGGCGCGCCGATGGAGGTGACCGTCACCGGCTACGACCAGCTCTACTGGGACCCGACCGACTTCGCCGTCGCCCCCGGCGCCACCGTCTCCCTCCCCAACGCCGGCGTCGCCCTCCACAACTTCGCCGTCGACGCCCTCGGCATCGACGTCGACATGCCGGCCGGCGAGACGGTCACCGCCGCCATCCCCGCCGACGCCGCCCCCGGCACCTACGACTACTACTGCAACGTCCCCGGCCACAAGGAGGGCGGCATGGTCGGCACGCTCACGGTACAGTAGCGAGTCGGGATTCGGGAGTCGGCAGGTCTCCGGTCCTCGTGGAAGAAGCCCGTCCGGGTCGGCCCCGGACGGGCTTCGTTCTGCCGTCTGCCGACTCGTTACTTCCGACTCCCGACCGCCGACTCCGGACCCCCGACTCCCGCCCCCCGACTCCCAACCCACGGTAGAATACCGGCGCGCCGGGGCAGCGCGCGGTCCCCGGCACCGTGGAGGAGGAGCTGAGGATGAGCGTGGTGGCCGGATCTGAACCGGGGCTGGGATTGAGGCCCTACGAGGACGTGGCCGCGCTGCGGCGGGGTTTGGACGGCATCGCGACCCTCCACGACGACGGCGTCGCGATATCCGACGAGGCCGGGTTTCGCGGCGAGGCGATCGACCGCGTCGTCGCCTCCGCCGTCTTCGGCGACGACGCGTTGAAAACCACCGCGCGCTGGCTGATCCGCGTCGCCGCGCCGCAACTCGGCGCCTTTCCCGCCTCGATCCACGACCTCTACCTGGCCGCCGGGCGGGGCGAGTACGCCAACGCCACTGCCCCGGCGATCAACGTCCGCGGCCTGACCTACGACGTCGCGCGGACCATCTTTCGCGCCGCCCAGGCCACGGACACCAAGATCGTCCTCTTCGAGATCGCCCGCTCCGAGATGGGCTACACCGAGCAGCGCCCCGCCGAGTACGCCGCCGCCGTCCTCGCTGCCGCGATCAAGCAGCATCACCGGGGGCCGGTCTTCATCCAGGGCGACCACTTTCAGGCCAGCGCCGGCGCCTACGCCAAAAACCCCGAGGCCGAGATCAAGGCCGTCCGCGACCTCGCCCAAGAAGCGATCGCCGCCGGGTTCTACAACATCGACGTCGACGCCTCGACCCTGGTCGATCTGTCCCTGCCGACCCAGGCGGAGCAGCAGCGGCGCAACTACGCCCACTCCGCCGAGCTGACCGCCGCGATCCGGAGCTTCGAGCCGGACGGCGTCACCGTCTCGGTCGGCGGCGAGATCGGCGAGGTCGGCAAGGACAACTCCACCGTCGCCGACCTGCACGGCTTCATGGACGGCTACCTGCCGGAACTCAAGCGCCTCGGCGACGAGACCGGCCGGACGCTGACCGGGATCTCCAAGATCAGCGTCCAAACCGGCACCAGCCACGGTGGCGTGGTGCTGCCGGACGGCAGCATGGCCGACGTCAGCGTCGATTTCGGCACCCTGGCCGAACTCTCCCGCGCCGCGCGTGAGGACTACCAACTCGGCGGCGCCGTCCAGCACGGCGCCTCGACCCTGCCGGAGTCGGCCTTCGGTCGCTTCGCCGAGGCCAACGCGATCGAGGTCCACCTCGCGACCGCCTTCCAGAACACCATGCTCGACAGCGCCGCCTTCCCCGCCGACCTCAAGGAGCGCATCTACGCCCACCTCGACGCGAACCACGGCGACGAGCGCAAGAGCGACCAGACCGACGCCCAGTTCTACTACACCGCCCGCAAGCGGGCCTTCGGGCCGTTCAAGCGGGAGCTGTGGAACCTGCCCGAGGAGACCCGGAGCGCGATCATGGCCGACCTGGAGCCGGTGTTTGCCTTGATCATGCGCAACCTGGGCGTGGCCGGCAGCGCCGCCCTGGTCGATCGGATCGTCCGCCCGGTCGACGTGCCGGTCCCGTCCCCCGCCCAAGCGGGCGCGCTGGTCCACTCCGAGTTGACCGGCGAGGGCGAATGATGGTCGTCGGCGCAGCCATCACCCCCGCCGGGCCGATGGTCGAGATTCGCGACCTGGACGTCCGGCTCGACCCCGCCGCGATCGAATCCTTGCTCGGCGGTGGACAGGTCTCGGTCCACCTGGCCGGGTTCGACCTCGCGATCCCCGAAGCCCTGGTCAACGCCGTCCTCGCCGGACTGGTCGCCGACGGCCGCCTGGAGGCCGCCGCCGCTACCCTTGGCGACGGCACGGCGACGGTCGCCGCCCGGGCCAACGGCCGGGACATCGCGGTGGACCTGGGAACCGGCGGCGTTCGAATCGCCCTCGCCCCCGGCGCAATCCGCGTCCACGGCGGGACGATGGCCGGTGGGTAACCCGCTGCCCTTTGAGGCCGGGGCGCGGTTGAGTCGCGTCCGGCTCGACGTCCCGATCCTCAGTGGCGGCACCGCCCCCGCGCCGCCGATCCTGCGCGCGGCCACGGTCCAGATCGACGCCGCCACCATCGCCGCGACGCTGGATCGGATGATCCCGGAGGTGCTGGCCCGCTTCGGCGCCACCGGTCGGGTGGCGGAAACGCGCCTGGTCGACGGCGGCCTGGTCCTTGCCGTCGAAGCCCAAAAGATGATCACCCTGACCGTGACCGCAACGCTGTCCGTCACCGCCACCGGCGACGGCCGGGTGATGGTCGAGGCGACCGACCTCAAGGCCGGCCGCTGGATCCCGCTCAACCTCATCGTCGAGCGCGCCCTCGGCTACCTCCAGAACATCCCCGGCGTCCGACCGGCCGGTCCTCGCGCCGTCGAGCTGGACCCGGATACCCTCCTCGCCATCCCCGCCGTCGACGTCAAGTTGCCCCTCCGTTGGGCGTCCCGGGTGCGGGAGGTACGGATCACCCCGGCCGCGTTGGTGGTGGTGTGCGCCGAGGGGTGACGGCATTCGGAGAGGTTCCGCGACGGGCGTCGAAGGCGAAGCGGGTTGGTCGCGGGAACGGGTGGCGCTGGAGGGTCGCCGCTCCGGACCTTGGACGCACCGATCGGAACCACGGGGTCACCAGCCGCCCCCCGTTCGTCGGGCCGACTCCTCGAGGCTGCCGGTTCCCGCGGCCAACCCGTGCCGATCACCGCAGACCGGTCATGGGTCCTTCGTCGCGATCGCCGTTACCCACCGCCCCCACGGCCCCAACCCCAACCGCTGGTCGACACCCAACGCGCGCGCGTACCACCGGCGTGCCCGGTCGTACCCCTGCCGATCGAAGACCAACCACCGGAACCGGAGCAGCAGCGCCAGGTTCAGTGCCTCGCTCAGCCCCGTCCCGGTGCCGGTCGTCGCCTCGACCCGGAACCCCGCCTGCTCCAGCATCCTCGTCAACTCTGCCGCCGCGTAGTGGCGGTGCCAGCCGATCTTGGCCGTTTCGCGGGGACGCTTGCCGCGCCGGGAGATGTCGCGCAGGTAGCGGTAGGCGTTGAGGCTGTCCAGCCAGGCCAACGGCCCCGCTTGGGGCACCCGGACGACGAGTCGCCCGCCCGGTCGCAGCACCCGCGCCGTTTCGGCCAGGGTCGTCGGGTCGTCGACGACGTGCTCCAACACGTCCAGCAGCAGCACCGCGTCGAACGCCCCGTTCGGGAACGGGAGCGCGGTCGCCGCCGCGCGCAGCGTTGGCGGCCCGCCCGTGCCGATCTGCCCGGAACGCTGGTGGTAACCGACCCCGGCGACCAGGCGCGTCGCCCGGAATCCGGCCCGCTCCAGGCGGCGCGCGGTCGCCCCGTCGTCGTCGCAGACGGTCAGGACGGCGGCGGGGTCCGGACCGGGAGCGATCGGCGCCAGCCACCGTTCGATCCCGCGCCAGCCGCCCAACCGAACCTCCCCGCCGCGTCCCCGATGCCGCTCGTCCGGTCGCTAAGCTTAACCGGATTCCGGCCGTCCGTATACTGTGCCCGGCACGCGGCCCGCGCCAACGGAAGGGACGACGGTGGAACTCTGCTCCTTGCACCCGTACGATCCGGCGACGGTCACCCGCTACGTCGCCGCCATGACCGGCACGAGCAACGCGGAGTCCGTCCGCGCCGCGCGCAGCGACTACGCGCTGGCGCTCGGGGGCGACGAGCGCGGCGCCAACGCGCTCAGCCTCGGGCTGGCCCAGGAGCTGGCTCGGGAGCAGCCTTCCTTCCTCCAGATCGGGATGGGGCTGACGATCCTGGAAGCGCGGATCGACCGCGGCGTCGGGATGCTGCTGCGGCCTCCGTCGCGCCTCTTCGGCGACGCCGGGCTGGACCTCCGCGCGGCCCGGGCGATGCCGATCCGGCTCGACCTCTCCCGCGGGATGATGGGCGGCGCCCACGTCCCGCCGCGCCTGGTGCCGGAGCTGGAGCGGCTGCTGGAGAGCCGGACCGAGCGCTTCCTGCGCCGCCTGACCGCCGCCGAGATGGACGCCGTCGCCACCATGGGATTGCTGCTCGCCGCCTGCGCCCACGCCCGCGAGCGCGGGCTGGGTCTGTACGAGGCGCTGGACGCGATCGGCCCGAACGGCGAGGGGGCGGACGGCGGGCTGGTGGTGGCGGACCGGAAACGGATCGAGCCTGGGCTGCGGCGGCGGCTCGAGGAGGCGGCCAAGCCGCCGAAGAAGCCGGGGTTGGCCACGCGGTTGTTGGGGCGACGGTGATCCGGTCCAGGGTCCGGGGGCTTGGGGCCGCGGGTGCCGGGGCGCAGCTTGCTCCGCCCGTTTCCCCCGGCGCGGCGCCGAGTCCTGGGATGGCCGTCTCCGCCATCGGTGCGCGACCCGCCGCGCCGGGCGCGGCACGCAGCGCCCGGGCGACGACCCGTCCCCCTAGCGCTTGATCCTCAGCCCCCGCACCTTGACAGCACCCGCGCAACCTTGCTATCCTCTGCTTGTTAGCACTCAACCGTTGAGAGTGCTAATCGGAGGGCGGCGTGGCGGATCGGGGCCCGAACCTGACGCAATCCCAACCCCACGAGCCGGCGACCGGGCAACCGGCGGCGGATCTCTCGCCGCGCCAGCAGGCGATCCTTAAGCTGATTGTCCAGGAGTACGTCCAGACCGGGCGCGCCGTCGGCTCCAAAAGCCTGACCGAGCGCCACGCGATCGGCGTTTCCCCGGCCACAATCCGCCACGAAATGGCCGAGCTCGAAGCCGCCGGCTACGTTCAGCACCTCCACACCTCCGGCGGCCGGGTGCCGACCGACAAAGGATACCGCTACTTCGTCCACCGCCTGATGGGGACGCCGGAGTTGTCCTCCAGCGACCAGATCATGATCCGCCACCAGTTCCAGCAGGTGGAGGTGCGGCTGGAACCGTGGATGGAGCTGGCGGCCTCGGTGTTGGCCGAAACCGCCGGCAACGTCTCGGTGGTGACCGCGCCGCGGGCGACGGTGGCCCGGCTGCGCCACTTCGAGCTGATCGCGCTCCAGCCCCGGCTGGCACTGTTGATCCTGGTGACGCAGGAGAGTTTGGTCCGCCAGGTGATGATCCCCTGGCCGGAGGACGTCGAGCAGGAAACCCTGAGCCGCCTCGCCGACGCCCTGGTCGGCGGGATCAAGGGCCAAAGCGCCGACGAGTTGGACGCCAGGGCCGCGCTCGCCGACCGCCAGGCCCGGTTCGTCCTCGGCCACCTGGAAGCGGCGCTGCGCGGGTTCGACGCCGCCGAGCGCACGGAGGTCCGCCATTCCGGATTGGAAAAGATCATCGGCCAGCCGGAGTTCGCCGGCGCCGATGCCGGCCGGGTGCTGGAGCTGCTGCGCGGCGGCGCCTTCTTGAGCGCCGTCCTGCCCCAGCTCGGGCGCGGCCCGGAGGTGCAGGTCTTCATCGGCGACGAGAACCCGTCGGACGAGCTGCGCCGCTTCGGCGTCGTCTTGGCGACCTACGGGGTCGACGGCGAGGTGACCGGCATCCTCGGCGTCCTCGGCCCGACCCGGATGAGCTACTGGCGATCGATTTCCTCGGTCCGCTACATGGCCCGCCTGATGAGCGGGCTGATGCGGGATTTGTACAGCGCCTGAGCCGAGGTGTGGGGGGCGCATGCCACGCGCCCCGACGACAAGGATTGGCCCATGACCGACACGGAAACCCAGGACCGCCAGACCATCGAGCAGAACGGCCACGACGTCGCCGAGGCGGCGCCCGACGGCACGGAGGAGGACGCCCTGGCGACGCTGCAAGCGGAGCGCGATGCGTTCCTCGACCAGTTGCAACGGAGCCGGGCCGAGTTCGCCAACTACCGCAAGCGGGTCGACAGCGACCGCGCGCTGCTGCGCGAGCGAGCGACCCAGGACCTGCTGACCCAGGTGCTGCCGGTGCTCGACGACCTCCAGCGCGCCCTCGCCGCCGTGCCGGACGACCAGCGCGAGACCGGTTGGGTTTCGGGCACCCAGATGATCGAGCGCAAGCTGGCCGCGATCATGGAGCGCTTTGGCGTGTCCCCGATCGACGCCCTCGGGCAGGCGTTCGACCCCGCCGTCCACGAGGCCGTCGCCACGGACCCCGGCTCGTCCGGCGAGCGCGTGGTCGAGGTCTACCAGACCGGCTACCGCCTCGGCCAAACCCTGCTCCGCCCGGCGATGGTCAAAACCGGAGACGCGCCCGTGGCCTGAACGAGAGGACTGAGACGATGTCCGCGTCCTTCGGCTCAGTCCTCGGCCCTCAGTCCTTAGTCTTCTCCCGTCCGTTTGTTACCCCTCAAGGAGACCTCGACCATGGCACGCACGATCGGCATCGACCTCGGCACCACGAACTCGGTGATGGCCACCATCGAAGGCGGCGAGCCGGTCGTGATCCCGAACGCGGAAGGCGAACGCCTGACCCCGTCGGTGGTCGCCGTCACCAGCTCCGGCGAGCGCCTCGTCGGCCGCTTCGCCCGCCGCCAGGCCGTCACCAACCCGGAGAACACCGTCTTCTCGGTCAAGCGCTTCATGGGGCGCAAGTTCAACGACCCCGCCGTCCAGCGCGACAAGGGCCTGGTCCCCTACCAGTTGCAGGCGGCGTCCAACGGCGACGTCCAGGTCAAGATGGGCGACCGCTGGTACTCGCCGCAGGAAGTCTCGGCGATGATCCTGCAGAAGCTGAAGGCCGACGCCGAGGCCTACCTGGGCGACAAGGTCACCCAGGCCGTCGTCACCGTCCCGGCCTA
>CADCWE010000045.1 GCA_902806325.1 uncultured Thermomicrobiales bacterium
GTAGGCGTGCCCACCACCCTGCCGCACCCGCTGGCGCGGCTGGGCCCCGGCCGGCGCGTGCGGGCGATCGCCCACCGCGCCGGCAACCACCTGCCGCTGTTGCGCGAGGCCGAGGCGATCGGCGTCGATTTCGTCGAGTTCGACCTCTGGCTGTGGCGGTCCCGGTTGGAAGTCCGCCACCTGAAGACGCTGGGACCGCTGCCGCTGCTCTGGGACCGCTGGCGACTGGCGCCGGGGTGGACGCCACGCCTGGACCTGGCTTCGCTGCTGGCGGCGGCGCGCCCCGAGACCGCCTTGCTGATCGACCTCAAAGGCCGCGCCGCCGGACTTCCCCCGGCGCTGCGCGATACCTTGGCCCGGCACGCCCCGGAACGCCGGGTGGTGCTCTGCTCCCGCACCTGGGCTCATTTGGATGCGTGCGCCAATCTGCCGGGGGTGGCCCTGGCCTACTCGGTCGGCAGCGAGCGGCAACTGGCCGCGCTCTGGCGGCGCTTCCCGGACCCGTTCCCGCACGCCGTCTCGATCCACGCCGAGCTGCTGTCGGAGGAGACGGCGGCCCGCCTGAAATCCCGCGCTGCGGCAGTGATCTCCTGGCCGGTCAACACGCCCGAGCGGTTGGCGCGGTTGGCGGCGCTGGGCATTGACGGTGTGACGAGCGACGATCTGGGGCTGCTGCGGGGATTGGTCTCGTAGGGGCGCATGGCATGCGCCCGGTGGCCGTCCCCGGCGATCGCGATAGACACGGGCGTCCAAGACCCGGAACAGGGCGCATGCCAATCGCCCCTACCACCGACGATCAGTCCGGGAGCGCTCCCTTCACCGAACCCCAATATCCTCGCCCCTGAACGTGGGATAATGCCGCCCCCCGGCGCCCGCCGCGCGCCGGCCCGGTGGCAAGCGCCGTGCGTGCCGTAAAGGCAGAGTTCGCGGCGGGTCCATGAAGCGGAGCCAATCGCTCTGCCGCGGGTTGCGCCCGCCGTCCGCCCCGTCAGGAGGTCGCCCCGTGGTCGCCGCCGCCGAACGATCGGTCGAAACCCTCGCCATCAACGCCATCCGGACCTTGTCCATGGACGCGGTCCAGGCCGCCAACAACGGCCACCCCGGCCTTCCGCTGGGCGCCGCGCCGATGGCCTACGTGCTCTGGACCGAGTTCCTCAAGCACAACCCGCGCGACCCCCACTGGCCGGACCGCGACCGCTTCGTCCTCTCCGCCGGCCACGGCTCGATGCTGATCTACTCGCTGCTCCACCTGACCGGCTACGACCTCTCGCTCGACGACCTGAAGAACTTCCGCCAGCTTGGCTCCAAGACCCCGGGCCACCCGGAGCGGCTGCACACCCCGGGCGTCGAGGTCACCACCGGCCCGCTCGGCCAGGGGTTCGCCAACGGCGTCGGGTTGGCAATGGCGGAGGCGTTTCTGGCCGCCCGCTACAACCGGCCGGGGCACGAGATCGTCGACCACCGCACCTACGCGATCGTCTCCGACGGCGACGTGATGGAAGGCGTCGCCAACGAGGCCGCCTCCCTGGCCGGCCACCTCAAGCTCGGCAAGCTGATCTACCTCTACGACCAGAACCAGATCACCCTCGCCGGCAGCGCCAACCTCTCGTTCTCGGAGGACGTCGCCGCCCGCTTCGAGGCCCAGGGTTGGCACACCCAGACCATCGATGGCATGGATACCACGGCGGTGCGTGACGCGCTCGACCAGGCCCGCACCGAGACCGGGCGCCCGTCCCTGATTTGCGCCCGGACCGTGATCGGCTTCGGCTCGCCGAAGAAGGCCGGCACCTTCGGCGTCCACGGCTCGCCGCTGGGACCGGACGAGGTCGCGGCGACCAAGGAGAACCTCGGCATCCCGCTCGACCCGCCGTTCTACGTCCCCGCCGAGGCCCAGGCCAAGTTCGACGAGGGGTTGGACCGCGGCGCCGAGGCCCAGGCCAAGTGGCGGATGCGGTTCGAGGCCTACGCCGAGGCCCATCCGGATCTCGCGGCAGAGTTCACCCGCGCCCTGGCCGGGGAACTGCCGGACGGATGGGATAGCGACCTGCCGTCCTGGAACGTCGGCGACAAGCCGGTCGCGACCCGCAAGGCCTCCGGCGAGACGATCGCCAAGTTCTTCCCCAAACTGCCGAACTTCGTCGGCGGCTCGGCCGACCTCAACCCCTCCACCAACACCGCGATGAAGAACGCCGGCGATTTCCAGGCCCCCAACGCCGACCAAAACGGCGCCCAGGGACTGACCGGCGGTGGCTGGTCCTACGCCGGCCAAAACGTCCACTTCGGGATCCGCGAGCACGCGATGGGCTCCGCCGTCAACGGGATGGCCGCCCACGGCGGGCTGATCCCGTTCGGCTCGACCTTTCTGGTCTTCTCCGACTACATGCGGCCGGCGATCCGCCTCTCGGCGCTGTCGCACCTGAAGTCGATCTGGGTCTTCACCCACGACAGCATCGCGGTCGGGGGCGACGGCCCGACCCACGAGCCGGTCGAGCACGTGATGAGCCTGCGCGCGATCCCCCACCTGCGGGTGATCCGCCCGGGCGACCCGAACGAGGCCGTCGAAGCCTGGCGCGCGGCGCTGACCCACGACGGTCCGACCGCGCTGATCCTTTCCCGCCAGGACCTGACGGTGCTGGACCGCTCGCGGGCCAGAGGCGACCTATCGCGGGGCGGTTACATCCTGGAAGAGGCGGACGGCGCCCCCGCCATCGTCCTGATCGGCACCGGCTCGGAACTGGAGCTGGCGGTGATGGCCCGCGGCGTCCTGGCCGAGCACGGGATCAGCGCCCGGGTCGTCAGCCTGCCGAGCTGGGAACTCTTCGCGGAGCAGGACGTTAGCTACCAGGAGGAGGTGCTGGGCGCGGCCGGCACGCCGCGCTTGTCTGTCGAGGCAGGGGTCACCCTCGGCTGGTGCCGCTACACCGGCGAGCGCGGCGCCAGCGTCGGCGTCGACACCTACGGCGCCTCCGCCCCCGGCGAGGAAGTCCTCAAGGCCTACGGCTTCTCCAAGGAACACGTCGCCGCCGAAGCACTGCGCCTGCTCGGCCGCGACGACCTGGCCGACCAGGTCGAACCGCCCCGCACCGGCGGCGAAACCGCCGGTGAGCAGGCGGAGGGGGCCGAAGGGCACTCGTAGGCGGCAGGCGGCTACCGGTACGGCGACCGGTCGTCCGTTGCCTTGGAGCCGCGTCGTCGGTCCAGCCCGGGTGCCCTTTGGGCGGGTTCAACCCCGGGCACCGGGCGGCGGTGATCGCAACCACCGACCCACCTAACGGGAGCACCATGGCAGACGACGCAATCCCCAGCCCCCAATCCAAAGCCGAACTGATGGACCTCATCGCCGCGTCGCGCGCCGCTCTGGAGCGCGCCATCGACGTCCCCGACGAGGCGATGCTGACCGCGCCCGGCCCCGAAGGCTGGTCGGTCAAGGACCACCTGATCCACATCGCGCTCTGGGAGGACAACCTGCTCGCCCTGCTCCAGGGCCGCAACCGGCAGGCGGCAATGGGACTGTCCAGCGAGGACGACAACCCCGAGGCGTCGGCGGAGGACATCAACGACGTCCTCTACGTGCGGCACAAGGACCGACCGCTGCCGGACGTGCTCCACGCCTTCACCGCCGCCCACGAGCGGGTGCTGGCCCAACTCGACGCCATGAGTTGGGAGGATTTGGGTAAGCCGTACTCCGACTACCAGCCGAACGACCCGCCCCCCAACCCGGACCCGGTCGGCTACTGGGTGGCGGGCAACACCTACGGGCACTTCGACGAACACCGGGAATGGATCGCGGCCATTTTGGCATCGCTTGGTAAGACGGCTGCTGGGACACCAACCCCGTTGTAGGGGCGCCCCCCCGTGTCCGCCCGGCACCGGGTCGCCAACGTCGGTGATCGACGCGATCGTGGGCGGTCATCAACAGGGCGGATGCGGGGGTCCGCCCCCACAAGCGCGGCGGCAAACTCGGACGATGGCAAGGAGGAACACCATGGTCGACGTGGCCAAGCACCAGAACGGACGGGACCAGGCCGACAACCCGATCAAGGCCCTGTTCAAGGAGGGCCAGAGCGTCTGGCTGGACGACATCTCGCGCCAGATGCTGCGCGAAGGCAAGCTCCAGCAGCAGGTCGAGCAGGTCGGGATCCGGGGCGTGACGAGCAACCCGACGATCTTCGAGAAGGCGATCGCGTCCGGCAACGCCTACGACGACGCGGTGATGGAATTGTTGCGGCACGACAAGAGCGCGCCGGAGATCTTCGAGGCGGTCGAGGTCGAGGACATCCGCGACGCCTGCGACGTGCTGCGCCCGATCTACGACCAGAGCGGCGGCCGGGACGGGTTCGTCTCGATCGAGGTTTCGCCGGGGGCGGCGCGGGACGCCGAGGGAACCCGGGTCGAGGCCCGCCGCCTGTGGACCTCGGTCGATCGGCCGAACCTGATGGTCAAAATCCCCGGCACCCTCGAAGGCGCGGCGGTGGTCGAGGAGATGCTGGCCGAGGGGTTGAACATCAACATCACCCTCCTCTTCTCCATCGCCTCCTACGAGCGGGTCGCCAACGCCTACGTCGCGGCCCTCGAGCAACGGCACGCGGCCGGGCAGCCGGTTGACCGCGTCGCCTCGGTGGCCTCGTTCTTCGTCAGCCGCGTCGATGCCCTGGTCGACAAGCTGGTCGAGGAGAAGATCGGCCAGACCGACGACGCGGCGCGGCAGGAGACGATGCGCGCCGTCTTGGGCAAGGTCGCGGTGGCGAACGCCAAGCTCGCCTACGCCAAGTTCCAGGAGATTTTTGAGGGTCCCCGGTTCGCGCCCTTGCGGGAGGCCGGAGCCGCGGTCCAACGGCCGCTCTGGGCCAGCACCGGAACCAAGAACCCGGCCTACTCCGACGTCCTCTACGTCGAGGAGCTGATCGGCCCCGACACCGTCAACACGATGCCGGGCAAGACGATCGAGGCGTTCCTGGACCACGGCCAGGTCCGCCGCACCGTCGACCAGAACGTGGACGCGGCCCGCCAAACGATGCGCGACCTGGAAGCGACCGGCGTCTCGATCGACGAGGTCACGGCGCAGTTGGAAGAGGAAGGCATCGCCTCCTTCACCAAGTCGTTCGACGCCCTGATCGCCGGGGTCGAAGGGAAGCGGGCGGCGTTGGCGCAGGAAGCGGTGGCGGTGGACTAGGCCGCGGGGCCTTGCCCCGGGTACCGCCGTTGCGGGAGGAAATCCGATGGCCGAATCAGCGCGCGAGACTCCCGCGGCCGACCGCCACGTCGGCGTCGTCGGCTTGGCGGTGATGGGGGAGAACCTGGCGCTCAACATCGAGCGCAACGGGTTCCCGATCGCCGTCTACAACCGCAGCCGGGCCCGCACCGACGCCTTTCTCGGCGAGCGGGCGGCCGGCAAGGACATCTACGGCGCCTTCGAGATCGAGGATTTCGTCGCGTCCTTGGCCCGGCCGCGCCGGATCCTGCTGATGGTCAAGGCCGGCGCCCCGGTGGACGCGGTGATCGCCGAGTTGGCGCCGCATCTCCAACCCGGCGACATCCTGATCGACGGCGGCAACTCGTTCTTCCAGGACAGCGAGCGGCGGTCCAAGGAACTCGCCGAGCGGGACCTCAACTTCGTCGGCATGGGCGTCTCCGGCGGCGAGGAGGGCGCCCTCAACGGCCCGAGCCTGATGCCCGGCGGCTCCCGCGACGCCTACGCCCAACTCGAGGACATCCTGGTCGCGATCTCGGCCAAGACCGATGCTGGGCCGTGCGTGACCCACATCGGCCCCGGCGGCTCCGGCCACTACGTCAAGATGGTCCACAACGGGATCGAGTACGGCGACATGCAGTTGATCGCCGAGACCTACGACCTGATGCGGCGCGCCCTCGGCATGGGCGCCGCCGAGATGGCCGGGGTCTTCCGGCGCTGGAACGAGGGCAAGCTGTCCTCCTACCTGATCGAGGTCACGGCGGCGGTGCTGGCCTTCATCGATGAAGATACCGACCGGCCGCTGGTCGACGTGATCGCCGACGAGGCGGAGCAAAAGGGGACCGGCCGCTGGACCAGCCAGAACGCGCTGGAGCTGGGCACGCCGGTGCCGACCATCGACGCCGCGGTCGGGGCGCGCAACATCTCGGCGATGAAGGCCAAGCGGGTCGCGGCCAGCAAGATCCTCCACGGCCCGGACCACGGCGCCGGCGGCAACGGCGCGCTGCCGCCGGGTCTGGCCGGCGAGACCGACAAGGGCAAGCTGCTGGCGGCGCTGGAAGACGCCCTCTACTTCGCCAAGGTCTCCTCCTACGCCCAGGGCATGGCGATGCTGCGGGCGGCCTCCGACATGTACGGCTACGCCCTCGACCTTTCCGAGATCGCCCGGATCTGGAAGGGCGGCTGCATCATCCGGGCCAAACTGCTCGACCCGATCCGGGAAGCCTTCGCCGGCGAATCCGGCCGCGCCCTGGACAACCTGCTGCTGGCGCCGCACATCGCCGAGACGGTCAACGCCAGCGTGGCCGGGGCGCGGCACGCGGTCCGGGTCGCCCGCGCCCTCGGCATCCCCTGCCCGGCGATGAGCGCCTCGCTCGACTACGTCGACAGCTACCGCCAGGAGCGCCTGCCGGCCAACCTGATCCAGGCCCAGCGCGACTACTTCGGCGCCCACACCTACAAGCGCCTCGACCGCGAGGGCACCTTTCACACCGTCTGGACGCCGACCGGGCCGGAGGAGATGGTCGCCTCCACCCCGAGCAAGCGCCAACTCTGGGAAGGCGGCGAAGGCGAAGGCGAACGCTCGCCGCGGGGCGGGACGCTGCCGCCGGGTACCTCCTCCGAGGCCGTCCCGGTCTCGGCCACTCCGCACACCCGGGCCGAGGTCGAGGACGAGGGCGAACGCAGCCCGGATTCGACGGACAAGGGGGAGTACTAGGGCGGAACACACGCCCGTCGTATCCGTCGTGGCGTTCTTTGCACGAACCGTTGCCCCCGCCGGTCGTCGGCCTCTCCGGGACTAGGACTCTCCATTCCCGCGCTCGCGTATTGTTTCCTGGGTGGCAGCCACCGCGACGCCCAGGATTCGGGGTCGTCGAGCAAGCGACGAAGGGGAACCGATGAACGTCTACGTCTCGGTCGATATCGAGGGGATCAGCGGCGTCGTCCACGCCGACATGATGACGCCGGGCGAGCGCGAATACGACCGCGGCCGCCGGTTAATGACGGCGGACGCGAACGCGGTCGTCGCGGGGCTGGTCCGGGCGGGCGCGACCTACATCCTGGTCAACGACTCGCACGGCCCGATGCGCAACCTTCTGATCGAGGAGCTCAACCCGGCCGCCCACCTGATCACCGGCACGGGCGACGCCAAGGAGGCGTGCCAGCTGGAGGGGGCCGACGAGCAGGCGTTCGACGCCGCGGTCTTCGTCGGCTACCACGCGATGGCGCGGGCGCGGCCGGCGATCCACCCCCACACCATCGCCGGGGTCGCGGTCGCGGAGTTGCGGCTCAACGGCCGGGCGGTCGGCGAGACCGGGATCAACGCGGCGGTGCTCGGCTCGCTCGGCGTCCCGACGGTCATGGTCACCGGCGACCAGACCACGGTCGCCGAGGCGCGCGCCTTTCTCGGCGACGGTATCAAGACCGTCACCGTCAAGCAGGCGCGCGGCCGCAACGCCGCGATCTGCCGGCCGCCCTCGGTGACCGGGCCCGAGTTGACGGAGGCCGCCGCCGCGGCGCTGGCGGCCCGGGGTGAGGTGGACCCCTACCGACCGGAGCAGCCCTGGCGCCTGGAGCTCGATCTCAACACGCTCGCCCAGGCGGAGCGGGCGAGTCGTACGGCGAACGTGGAGCGGCTGGCGCCGCAGACCTTCCTGATCGGCGGCGCCACGCCCTGGGAGCAGTACCGCTCGCTGTGGGCGGCGCTCCGGGCGGCGCTCTACGAACCGGCCGCCTGGCTGGCGTGACGGCGAGCCGACGGAGTCGTTCGGCCTCGCTTCTCGGCCGCAACGGCCTCGCCCAGGTCTGCCTCAGCCCTCGCCAATGCCCGCACGATCACCCCGCTGGCACCTGCCGCGCGGCACCGATCGCCCCGTCTCGTGGCTGACGCCGATGTCGGCCGCGAGCGAGGGCAGGCTCCTGGTCCCGGAGAGGGCGCGGGTGGCCATCCGCCGAGGCCGTGGCCGACGCGCTCGCGCTCGCCTCGCTCCCCGAGGCGCAAGCGGGACCGACGAAACAGGACGCCATCGGCTTCGGACCGACTCCGCGCGCGGGGAGGCGCCGCGCGTGGTCGTGGCCGGCCGCTCCGTCCGCGAGATCGACGAGGAGCCGCTCGTCGATCCCCGCACCGCCGCCCCCCGCGTCGCCCACGTCCTGGCCAAGCTCGACGGCTCCCCCCGACCGAGGCAGCGGCCATCGCCGCGCCCGCCGGGCTGGTCTGAGTCCAGGGGCCCACCACCGAGGTCGAGGAGCCCGAGCCCTCGTTCTCCCGCCCCGTCTACGGACCCCCTACGCAGAGCGGCCCCCTCCCCGAGATCCGTCATAAAGACGATGCGGCCGGCAGCGCCGGGGGCCATGCTGTGGTCGTCCCGGCGAACGGCGCCGGCACCCACCGGACCGGCGGACGACGGCCAATCTCGCGCCCAGGAGGTTTCGACCATGCTTCCCCACCCGGACACCGCCCACCTACTCGCGACGCTCGATCACCGCCAGCGGCAGCGCGATGCCGCGCGGTTCCGGCTCGCCGACCAAGCGGCCCGCGGCCGCGTCTCCGGCGTCTCCGTCGCCGCCAATCTCCAGGACGCCCTCGGCCGCGCGCTGATCCGCGCCGGCCACCGGCTGCAGGGCATCGCGCCGGCGCCCCGCTTGGGCGAGGGCTCGCCCGCGATCGGATCCGGCGCCGCCCGGTGACGGGAGCCGGTGCTCGCGCACCGAGAACGGGGAGGACCACGGATTCCGTGGTCCTCCCCGTTCTCGGTCCAGGATCGGGAGTCCTGAGGAGCCCACGGCGATGACCCCCATCCCGCCAGCCCCGGCCCTTCCCTGGAACGATGCGGGGCAAAGGATCGGGCGCGGGGATCATGCGAGCCGCCTACGGCGGCACACCGCCCGCACCGTCTCGTGGCCGACGCCGAAGTCGGCCGGCAGCGACCGCAGGCTCTTGGTGCCGGCGAAGGCGCGGATCGCCGACTCCTGCGCGGGCGCCGGGCGGGACGGGATCCCGGCGGGGCGCGCCCCGCCGGTGCGCGGGTTGGGGGGCACCTCAGACCGCCATTCGCGTCCCTGCCGCGCGCTGCCGGTCGACACCGCCGCGGGACGAGGCGGGAGCGGTCGCGGTTCGCTCCGGGATCGGCTCCGCCTCACGGCCCGGAGAGGTCGGGCATCGGTTACAGTCCCACCGGTGAGGAAGGGGGATCGGACGTGACCGAACGCGCAGGCATCTTCCCGACGTTTTTTTTGACCGGCTTCGAGTGCTCGACGTTCGTGTGGCGGGACCAGGGCCGGCGGGACCTGGTCGACGAGACACGCCACCGAGAGCACGTGGAAGAAGACTACGCCGCCCTGCGCGGCCTGGGCATCGCGGTGGCGCGGGAAGGCATCCCCTGGCCCCTCGTCGACCGCGGCGGGGCGTGCGACTTCTCGGCGCTCGATCCCTTCATCGCGGCGATGAACCGCAACCAGATCCTGCCGATCTGGGATCTGTGCCACTACGGCTACCCCGACGACGCCGACCCGTTCGCCCCGGGGTTCGTCGAGCGCTTCGCGGCCTACGCCCGCGCCGCGGCGGAGTACGTGGTCCCCCGCGTCCGGGGTCCGCACTTCTTCACCCCGATCAACGAGATCACCTTCTACGGCTACATGGGCGGGGGGG
>CADCWE010000046.1:0-11050 GCA_902806325.1 uncultured Thermomicrobiales bacterium
CGATACCACCGGGTCGACGTGGCGATCAAAGACCAGATCGCGACGACGAAGGTCGATCAGGTTTTTCACAACCCCAACGATTGGGTGGCCGAAGGGACCTACCTGTTTCCGGTGCCGGAGGGCGCCACGGTCGCCGAGTTCACGATGGTCGTCGATGGCGAGCCGATCGAGGCCAAGCTGCTCGACGCCGCCGAAGCGCGGCGGGTCTACGACGACATCGTGCGCCGGATGCGCGACCCGGCCCTGCTGGAGTACGTTGACCAGGGCCTGATCCGGGCCAGCGTGTTTCCGATCCCGCCCGGCGAGGACCGCCGGATCGAGATCTCCTACCAGCAGATCCTGACCGCCCAGGACGGGCTGATCCGCTACCGCTACGGCCTCGACACCGAGCGGTTTTCCGCCCAGCCGCTGGAGCAGGTCTCGATCCGGGTCGCCGTCGACTCGAACGCCCCGGTGCGTGCCGTCTACTCGCCGACCCACCGGGTCGCCCTCGACCGGCCCGACGACTTCCGCTTCGTCGCCGGGTGGGAGGACGCCGGGGTGCGCCCGGACACCGACTTCGATCTGCTCTGGTCCGTCTCCGAGCAGGAGATCGGCGCCAACCTGGTCTCCTACTGGGACGAGGCCGAGCGGCAGGGCTACTTCCTGTTCCTCGCCGCCCCCGGCGTCACACGGCCGGATCGGGTGCTGGCCAAGGACGTCGTGATCGTCTTCGACACCTCGGGCAGCATGGAAGGCGAAAAGCTGGCCCAGGCCAAAACCGCCCTCGCCTACGTGCTGGACCACCTCAACCCGGACGACCGGTTCGCCGTGGTCGAGTTCTCGACCGGCGCCCGCGAGTTCTCGTCCGGTTTGGAACCGGCCGCCCGCGCCGCCGAAGCGAAATCGTGGGTCGAGAACCTGCCCGCCACCGGCGGCACCGACATCAACCTGGCGCTGCTGGAAGGGCTGGCCACGGTCGAACCCGGTCGCCCGACCCTGGTTCTGTTCCTGACCGATGGGTTGCCGACCGAGGGCGAGGTTGACGTCCCCGACATCCTGGCCAACGTCGCCGCCGCCGCGCCGGAGAACGTCCGCCTCTTCCCCTTCGGCGTCGGCGACGACGTCGACACCTTCCTCCTCGATTCGCTGGCCCAGGCCCACCACGGCGCCAGCGCCTACGTCCGCCCCGGGGAACCGCTGGCCGAGGTGGTGTCCCAGTTCTACGCCGGGGTCACCGCCCCGGTCCTGGCCGACCTCGAACTCGGGTTCGGCGAGGTCCAGACGGACGACCTCTACCCCGCGCCGCTCCCGGATCTCTTCGTCGGCTCCCAGCTCGTCGTCCTCGGCCGCTACCGCGAACCCGGGCCGGCCACCGTCACCCTTGCCGGCGACGTCGCGGGCGAGCGCCAAACCTTCACCTACGCCGACCAGACCTTTGCGGCGACGGCTGACCCCGCCGCCGAGTTCCTGCCCCGCCTCTGGGCGACGCGCCGGATCGGCTACCTCCAAACCCAGATCCGCCTCAGCGGCGAGCGCGAGGAGTGGGTCTCGGCGATCGTCGACCTCAGCGTCAAGCACGGCATCGTCACGCCGTACACCTCGTATCTGATCACCGAGGACGACATCCTGACCCAGTCCGGCCGCGACGCCGTCGCCGACGAGGAGTTCGCGGCCGCCCAAACCGCCCGGCCCGCCCCCGCGTCCGGCGGCGCCGCGGTGGACGAAGCGTCCGCCCAGCGCAGCCTCGCCGACGCCGACACCGCCCAGGCCCCGGCCGCCGAGTACGCCGGGGCGATCGAACAGGTCGGCGCCCGCTCCTTCGTCGACCAGAACGGCGTCTGGACCGAGACGACTTACGACCCGTCCACCACCGTAACCGTCAAGGTCCAGTTCGCCTCCGACGACTACTTCGCCCTCCTTGCCCTCCGCCCGGACCTGGCCGACGCCTTCGCCCTCGGCGAGCGCGTGATCGCGGTTTCCGGAAACCTGGTCTTCGAGGTCATCGCCGACCCGGCGCCGGCGCTGGATTTGGAGGGGTTGGCGCCGTAGGGGACACGGTGCCGGTTCTCCGAAGGGGCATGGTTTCTGATTCGTCCCCCAAGTTGGGGTCATGCTGAGCGAAGCGAAGCATCCCTCGCCCGCAGGCGGCGTTGGTCGTCGAAAGGTCGCTGCCGCGGGAGGAGATGCTTCGCTTCGCTCAGTAGACCGTCAAGGGCAAAATGTCCAGCGGCGGTCGCCTTCCCCGTCATTCTGAGCGTAGCGAAGCATCTCCTGCCGCGGCAGCCGTCACGGGTCCCAGGCAAATAGCCCTTGACGGACTACTCAGCATGACGAGGGGGGAGGCATCGTTCGTCCGATATCCGCAACCGCTGCTTGAAGGGTCTCAACATCCCCCGGACCCGTCGCCCAGTTGTCGAACGCGGCCCGCACGCAGGCGCGTCCGTTCCAGACCGTGCCGGTGACGAAGACCCGTCCGTCCGCTTGCAAGCGGGCGACCGCCTCACGGTTGAAGGCGTCCGTCTCCGCCGGTCCCAGCCCGTCCGGCGCGAACCGGAAGCAGACCACGATCAACGGCGCCGGGGCCATCAGTTCCAGCCCCGGCGCCGATTCGACCCACCGGGCAAAGGAGGACGCGTTGCCCACGCAGCGCTCGACCAGCGCCCGGTAACCGTCGCGGCCGTACGCCTTGAGGGCGCACCAGGCGGCCAGGCCACGGAACCGGCGCGACATCTCTGGGACGTGGGTGTGGGGATCCCACCCGGCGTCGGACCCCGCCGCCAGGTAGGCCGCCGCCGAACCGGTGGCAAAGGCGCCGCGCAGCGCGTCGGTGTCCCGAACGAAGGCGAACCCGGAGTCGTAGGGCACGTTCAGCCACTTGTGCCCGTCGGCCGCGACCGAATCCGCCCGTTCGACGCCCTTCGCCAGGTGAGCGAGGGCGGGCGAGGCCGCCGCGAACAGGCCGAAGGCGCCGTCCACGTGCAGCCAGGCGCCGGGCGGGTGGGCCGCGCAGGCATCCGCGACGGCGGTCAGGTCGTCGAACGCCCCGGTGTTGACCTCGCCGGCGTTGGCGACGACGATCGCCGGGTCGGTCACGTCCGCTAGCGCCGCCGCCAGCGCCGCCGGGTCGATCGCCCCGCCGGGCGCCGGAACGGTCCGCACCGCGTCCCGTCCGAAGCCGAGCGTCGCCAGCGCTTTGCGCGCGCTGGCGTGGATCTCGGTGCTGGAGACGACGGCGATCGGCGGGCGACCGCCCAGTCCGTCCGCCGCCGCGTCGAAGCCCAACCGCGCCGCCGTCCACTGGCGCGCCGCCGCCAATCCGACCAGGTTCGCCATCGTCGCGCCGGAGGTCAGCGCCCCGGACCAATTCGGTGGCAAGCCGAAGAGCTCCTTCAGCCAGCGCAGCACGGTCAGCTCCGTTTGCGCCGCCGCCGGGCTGCTCAGCCACATCCCCGCGTTCTGGTCGATCGCCGAGGCGAGCCAGTCCCCGGCCAACGCCGCCGGTGTCGCGCCGCCGTTGACGAAGCCGAAAAAGCGGGGCCCGCCGGAGGCGACGATCCCCGGCTCCGCCCGGATGAACCACTCTGCGACCGCCTCGGCCGGGTCGCTCCCCGTCTCCGGCAGCGCCTCGTCCAGCGCCGCCGCCATCGCCGTCGGCCCCGCCCGATGGCTGACCGGCCGGCGCGCCAAACCGGTCAGGTAGTCTCGCGCCAGCGCGTGCGCCCGATCCAGGGCCGACGCGACGGCCGCGAACGGGGCGTCGTCCGGCGCGGCGCCCCCTCCCGGCCCGGCCAACGCCGTGGGGGACAACGAATGCTCGGTCTCGATCACGGGCCGGATCATCGTCGTTGCTCCTTTGGCCGTTCGGACTACCGAACTTTGGCGGATCGTTCTCTCGGGTTTTTCGATAGTGGCGGAAACGCCTTGCGCCGGAAGGAAACGGGCAAGATGGTACCCGGACCGGCGACGCGCCGGCCGATCGCCTCGGACCAGGAGCCGACCTGAAAACCCTGGCCCGGGGCGAAATCCTCACCGGCTGCACCGAAACGTCCCAGGCCGAGACCGAGGACGAGATCCTTGCCCAGGCCGGCCAACACGTCGTCGGCCACCACCAGATGGAGGTCACCCCAGAGGTGGTCGAGTTGGTTCGCTCCCGCATCCGGGACAAAGGCCAACCGTCGCCCGCCACCGAGCGCCGATCGCGTCGCGGTTCTCCCGGGCGGATGTGGCGTGGTTGCTCCCGCCGCGTCCGCGGCCCGACCGACGCGCGGTCACAGCCCCATGGTGGACCGGAGCTGCCAGATCGACATCACCGCCGCCGCCCCCTCGCCGACCGCGGTCGCCACCCGTTTGCCCGAGCCCGACCGCACGTCGCCGGCGGCGAAGACGCCGGGGATGCTCGTCTCCATCAGGTACGGGTCGCGGTCGGGTCGCCAGTCCTTGACCTTGCCCTTGGCCACCACGTCGGGTCCGGCGAGGATGAACCCCTTCTCGTCGCGCGCGATCTTGCCGTCCAGCCAGTCGGTTCGCGGCGCCGCCCCGATGAAGACGAACAGCGCGTTCGCCGCCTCGGTCTGCCGCTCCCCGCTGCCGGTGTCGCGGAGCACGACCTGCTCCAGATGCTCGCCGCCGCAGACCTCGTCGATGGTGGCGCGGAACCGGATCTCGATGTTTGGCGTGGCCAAGATGCGCTCGGCGAGATAGTGGGACATGCCCGCCGAGAGGGTGTCTCCCCGGACGAGCATCGTCACCTGTTCGGCGACGGTGGCGAAGTGGATCGCCGCCTGGCCGGCGGAGTTCGCCGCGCCGATGATGTGGATCCGCTCGCCGCGGACCGACGACGTTTCGGAGATCGACGCGCCGTAGTAGATGCCGCGTCCCGTGAGCCGATCGGCGCCGGGCACCTCCAACCGCCGGTAGGAGACCCCGGTCGCGATGATGACCGCGTGGGCGCGCAGCTCGGTGCCGTCGGCCAGGGAAACGCCGATCACCCCGGCGTGGTTCTCGATCGAGACCACCTCCTGGGTCAGCAGGAATTCCGCCCCGAAGCGCCGGGCCTGGGTCATCGCGCGCCGCGACAGATCGGCCCCGGACAGCCCGCTCGGGAAGCCCAGATAATTCTCGATCCGCGTGCTTTGCCCCGCCTGCCCGCCGGTCGCCTCGCGCTCGACGATCAGCGTACTCAGGCCCTCCGAGGCGCCGTAGACCGCGGCGGCCAGCCCCGCCGGTCCGGCGCCGATGACGATCAGATCGTAGAGGGGCACCTCCGCGTGGCCGCGGATGCCGGCCATCTCCGCGATCTGCTGGGTGGTCGGCTGTTCCAGCGTCCGGCCATCGGGGAAGATCAGGACCGGGAGGCGCTCGGCCGCCGTCCCGGCCAAGGCGAGCAAGGCGGTTGCCTCGGGGTCCGAGGCGAGATCCATCCACCGGTAGGGGACCTGGTTCCGGGCCAAAAAATCCCGCGCGGCGTGGGATTCCTGCGACCAGCGGTGGCCGATGACGCGGATGCCCTTGAATTCCGGCGGGTGATCGGCCGACCAGTCGCCCAGCAGGTCGTCGAGCACGGGGAACAGGCGCTGCTCCGGGGGGTCCCAGGGCTTGACCAGGTAGTGGTCGAGGTGGATCTTGTTGATCGCCGTGATGGCGGCATCGGTGTCGGCGTAGGCGGTCAGCAGGGCCTTCTTGGCGTCGGGAAACAGCGCCATGGCCTCGGCGAGCAGTTCGGTGCCGGTGATTCCGGGCATCCGTTGGTCGACCAGCAGCAGCGCCACGGATTCGTTCGCGAGTTTGAGTTGCCGCAGCACGTCGAGCGCCCGGTCGCCGGACTCCGCCCGGATCACCCGGAAACGCTCCCCGAACCCGTGGCGCACGTCGCGGGTGATCGCCTGGAGGACCTCCCGGTCGTCGTCGACGGTGAGGATGATCGGTTTGTCGGCCATTTGTCTGCTCCAGGCGGCGCGGCCGCGCCGCCGCCGCGTTCCATGGCGATGCCCGGATCCGGCGGGACGATCCGCCACCGCGATCGCTCTCGACGGGCGGGGTCCCCGACCACATAATACCCCCAAGCGCGTTCCCGGGGTTCGACGATGCGTTCCGCCTCGCGGCCGATTGAGGGCCGCCGGCTCGATGCTGGAGGCCACCATGATCGAGGCAAACCCACCGACCGTCGATCTCCGGCTCGTCGAGAGCGAACAGCGCTACCAGGCGGTGATCGAGAACGCGTCGGACATGATCCAGAGCGTGCGCGCCGATGGCACGTTCGAGTTCGTGAACAGGGCCTGGCGGACCACCTTGGGCTACACCGATCAGGACCTCGCTCGGATGACCGTCTGGGACATCATCCACGCCGACTCCATGGGACATTGTCAGATCGAATTCATGCGCGTGATGCGTGGTGAGCCAATCGATTCCTTCACGACAAAGTTCGTCGCCAAGGATGGGCGCACGGTGCCGATCGAGGGCAGCGTCACCTCCCGATTCCTCGGCGATAAGGTGGTTGCCACCCACGGCTTTTTCCGCGACATCACGGAGCGGCTTCGCGCCCGCGAGCTCGAGGAGCGCGCCGCGCTACTGGAGCGCGAGGAGCGAGCGCGCTACCTGGAAAAGATGGCCGCCCTGGGCAAACTCTCCGCCGGGTTGGCCCACGAGCTGAACAACCCCGCGGCGGCGGTGCAGCGCGCGAACGCCGGCTTGCGCGAATCGCTCCAGCGCCGAGACGCCGCGATGCGGTCGCTCGCCAACGCCGGCTGCAGTTTCACGGGATGGCAGGCAATCGAGGCGATCCTGGGCCGGGTCCAACCGGCACGATCGGACGTCCACGAGACGGATCCGATCGCCCTCGGCGAGACCGAGGCCGGCATCGAAAGCGTGTTGGAGGACCAGGGCATCGAGCGCGCGTGGGAACTCGCCCCGGCGATGGCCGAGGCCGGGATCACCACCGGCGACCTCGCGGCCGTCGTCGCGAGCGTCCCCGCGGCGACGCTCCCCGGGGCCATCGGCTGGATCAGCGAGACGCTGGTCGTCCGCGAGTCGACGGAGATCATCGCCCAGAGCAGCCGGCGGATCGCCGATTTGGTGCAGGCGATCAAGGGCTATTCGCACATGGACCGCGCCACCGAGCACGACGCGGACATCCACGAGGGGCTGGAGAACACGCTGATCATCCTCGCCCACCGGCTGCGCAACGTCGACGTCCAGCGCCAATACGATCGCACCCTGCCGCCGATCCGGTTGTACGGCAACACCCTCAACCAGGTCTGGACCAACATCATCGACAACGCGAGCGACGCGATGGACGGGTCGGGTCGAATCGCGATCAGGACCTGGGCGGAGGACGGCCGCGCGATCGTCGAGATCGAGGACAACGGCCGGGGGATTCCGGCGGATGCCCTGCCCTGCATCTTCGAGCCGTTCTTCACCACCAAGCCGCAGGGGCAGGGCACCGGGCTGGGCCTCGACACCGCCTGGCGGATCGTCACCGAGGAGCACGCGGGCACCATCGCGGCCACCTCCGAACCCGGGCGGACCGTCTTCCGGGTCGAGCTACCGATCACGCAGCCCGGGAGCGAGGGCGCGGCGACCGAGATCCCGACCGCCAACGAGCGGACGCATTAGCCCCTAATCAGCGGCGACGAGCGCCGCCCCCGCCGCCGCCGCCGCGCCCAATTCGATGGTCGACACAAACGCGCCTGGCGCCTCCACGGGCACCACCTCGTCGCGTTCCGTCATCACGTTGACGACGAGTTCTGACGCTTATTTGGCCCTCGCCATCGCGTGCTCGACGCTATTCCCTTGCGTTGTCACGCCAAGAGCGGGCACGTAGGCGACAAAGCCTCCGGCTTCCGGTTCCGGCACGAGCAACACGGTGTAGCGCATGGAGAATCCTCACCGGCGGCTCGATCGCCATTTTGGGGCGTCACCCGGCAAGGGTCAGCACTCCGACGGGCGCTTCGATGTCGATCGCGGCGACCGCCGCCGCCTCGGTTGCCCCCGCGATCTCGTCTCCCGCTTCCGCCATCAGGGCGAGGCGGATGGCCGCCGCTTCCTTGGCCATCGCCAACGCTTCTTCCATGGTGGAGCCGTAGGACACGCAATTCGGCAACGCGGCGACCACCGCCTCGTAGGCGTCCGTGCCGGGGTCGTGGAACAACAGCACCGTGAACTTCATCGCACACCACCGACAGCAAATCGCGGAACTCGTCGTCGGTCAACCCCGCTTCGGTGAGGATGCTCCCGAACGTCTTCGGCGGCACGGTACGCCCGGCGTGGGCCGCAATCACCGGCCGACCCGGCTTGGTGGGATGGGTGAGGACGATGTGGCTGCCGGCGGTCTTCAACACGATCCATCCGTCCCGGCCGAGCGCCCGAAGCATCTCTGTCGCCGTCACCCTTGGTTGGCGTCCAGGCGTTCGACATCCTACCGGTTGACCGTCTTCAGCATGATCGTCGGCTTGCGCGGCTTGGCCGCCGCCTGGGCCGCCAACTGCGCCGCGACCCGCTCCGCGACGTGGCGGAAGGCGCCGGCGGTGACCGAATCGGGGTCGGCGGCGACGACCGGTCGGCCCTCGTCGCCGCCCTCGCGGACGGCGGTGGTGATCGGGACCTCGCCGAGGAATGGGACGCCGTACTCGGCGGCGACGCGCCGGCCGCCGCCCTCGCCGAAGATCCGGTGCAGGGTATCGCAGGTGCCGCAGAGGAAGCCGCTCATGTTCTCGACGATGCCGAGGACCGGCGTCTTCACCTCCTGGAACATCTTTAGACCCTTGATCGCGTCGGCCAGGGCGACCTCCTGGGGGGTGGTCACGATCACGGCGCCGGCGATCGGGATTTTTTGGACCAGGGTCAGTTGGACGTCGCCGGTGCCCGGCGGCAGGTCCATCACCAGGTAGTCGAGGTCGCCCCAATCGACGTCGTTGAGGAACTGGTTGATCAATTGGGCGACCAGCGGGCCGCGCCAGATCAGGGCCTTCTCGGGGTCCAAAATGAACCCGATGCTCATGATTTTGACCCCGTGCGCTTCCAGGGGCACGATCTTGCCGTTGCGCATCAGGGGTTTGTCGTGGCGGCCCATCATCAGCGGGATGCTCGGGCCGTAGACGTCGGTGTCGAGCAGGCCGACCGCGGCCCCGGCCTCGGCCAGCGCCACCGCCAGGTTGACCGCGACGGTGGACTTCCCGACGCCGCCCTTGCCGGAGGCGACGGCGATCGTGTTCTTGACGCCCTTGATCGGCGTCGCGTCGGTCTTGCCGGCGCCGCTGGCCCGGACCCTCGGCTTCCACTCCACCGAGACCGCGCCCAGGTCCGGCAGGGTCGTCAGCGCCGCCCGCAGCTCGCCCTCCACCCGCGCCTTGGCCGGGTAGACCGGCGTCGGCAGCTCGACCGTCAGGCGGATGTCCCGGCCCGCGATCTCGATCGCCGGGATCAGGTTCAACTCGACGAACCCGCGCCCGATCTCCGGCTCCTGGACCGGCCGCAGCGCCTCCAGCACCCGTTCCTTGGTCAACGCACCGTCGCCGCCGCCGGTGCCGCCGTTTGTTCCCATCATCACGCGCCTATCCCCGTCCCGGCGGCGACCCATCCGGCCCGCGACGCCCGTTGACCGACCATAACGTTGACCCGCCTAGTCTAGTGGTCGTGACCGAACGCAACCACCGTCGTCGTGTCGGGGCGCACGGCATGCGCCCTCGTCTTCACCGACGTCGAACGAATCCACCACCGGCCATCCCGGGATCCGTGACGGCGCCGGCCGAACAGGGCGCGGGCGATGCGCCCCGACCGGCGAACGCCCGTACCGTACCGTTGAGCGGTTAGGCCAACGCCCGTTCCAGATCCCGCCACAGGTCTTCGGGTTCCTCGACCCCAACCGAGAGGCGGAGCAGGGCCGGGTCCGCGACCTCGCCGGCCCAGCGGGCGCGGCGCTCGATCAAGGATTCGACGCCGCCGAGGCTGGTCGCGGGGATCCAGAGGCGGACGTTGTCGACGACCGCCTGGGCCGCCTCCGCGCCGCCGTCGACCACGATCGAGACGATCGCCCCGTAGGCGCCGTCCATCTGCCGCGAGGCGACCACATACCCGGGATCGTCCGGCAGGCCGGGATAGTGGACGCGGGCGATCTTGGGGTGGGCGGCGAGGCACCGGGCGAGTACCAGCGCGGTCGCGCTCTGGCGGCGGATCCGCAGGGGCAGGGTTTGGACGCCGCGCCGGGCCAGCCAGCAACTGAAGGCGTCCGGCTGGGTGCCGACCCGGTTCCGGCGGGCGCGCAGCCGCGCCGCCAGGTCGGAGCCGGCGCAGGCGGCGGCACCAAGGACCAGGTCGCCGTGGCCGCCGACGTACTTGGTCAGGCTGTGCATCGTCGCCAGGGCGCCGTCGGCAATCGGCCGTTGGAGGATCGGCGTGGCGAAGGTGTTGTCGCAGATCCAGGGCACGCCGTGGGCGGCGGCCAGGGCGGCGATCTCCGCCAGGTCCGTGATCGCGACGTGGGGGTTGGTCGGCGTTTCCGCCCAGAGCAAGGACGCGCCGGGCAGGGCGCGCTCCAGCGCCGTCCGGTCGCGTGGGTCGACGATCCGGACCTCGACCCCGCGCTTGGGCAGTTCCTGCTCGGCCCAGACCCGGATCCCGTAGTAGGCGTCGCCCGGCATCACCACCGCGGTACCGGGCGCGGCCTCGTCGAGCAGCGCGATCGCCGCCGCCATCCCGGCCGAGAAGACGACCGCGTCGGCCCCGCCTTCCAGCGCCGCCATCGCCCGCTCCAACGGCTCGTAGGCCGGGCTGCCTCCCCGCGCGTACGCGTGCGGCACTTCCCCCGGGTTCCCCGGCACCACGAACGTGGACGACGGCTGGATTCCGGGCACCACTCCTTCGCCCAGCGCCGGCTCGTACCCGCCACGGGCCGCGATCGTCGCCGTGCCCCACGATGTTTTGTCCATCGGCCCTCCCGTGTCGCGTCAGCCGTCAGCCGTCCGCCGCCGATCCCCGGCCGCCAGCACGCGTGGGACATCCCCCAACGCCCAGGTCATGGCGAGGGATCGTGTTCTCGTTCGGAAACGACGAGATTCCTCACTTCGTTCGGAAC
>CADCWE010000046.1:11060-20747 GCA_902806325.1 uncultured Thermomicrobiales bacterium
GAACGATCCGAGAATCGGGGGATGCCGCTAAACCGGAGACTCCCCGCCTTTCCGACTACCGCTCCTTCGCCAGCCGCACCGCTCCCCCTCCGGCCCGGTCCTCGAACCGGGCCAGAATGAAGAGCAACGACGAGAGCCGGTTCAGGTACCGCGTCACCGCCGGGTTCTCGACGTGGCCGCTTCGGGCCAGCGTCACCACGCGGCGCTCGGCGCGGCGGGCGACCGTTCGCGCCACGTCCAACGTCGCGCCGGGAACGGACTCGCCGGGGACCACGAACTGGGGGGGCAGCGCGACCTCGGCGGTCAGGGCGTCCGTTTCGCGGTCGAGGAACGCGACCCGCTCCTCGGTCAGCCCGTAATCGGCCGGCCGCAGGTCCGCGGTGAACGCCAACTCGGCCATGATCGTGTAGAGGTCGCGTTGGGTCGCCAGCACCAAGTCCCGCGCCCGGTCGGTGGTCGCGGTCGCCCGCGCCAAGCCGAGCGCGGCGTCGGTCTCGTCGAGGGCGCCGATCGCTTCGATCCGGGGGTCGTCTTTGTCGACCCGGCCGCCGAGCAGGTCGGTCGTGCCCCGGTCGCCTTTGCCGGTATAGAGGCGCGTCACCGTCATGCGGACCTCCCGTGCCGTGGATCGCTCGCCCGAACGCGCATGGTCGCACATCGCGAGCGGCCTGTCGGCGGCCCGCGCGACCGCCGATCCGAAGGCGGCGGGTGGTAGCATTGCCGGCGATGGGCGTTGAGGGGATACCGGAACGCGGGGGGCGGAGCACGGTGGTCGTGGATTTGGTGGCGGCGCGGCGGGGGCGGCAAGCGGGCGGTGCGGCGCGCAACCCGGACGGGCGAGCGGTCGATCCCGGCGCCGATTCCGGGCGGCTGCGGGTGGCCGTGATCGGCACCGGGTTCGGCGGCGCGGTCCATGTGCCGGCGCTGGCCCAGATGGCCGAGACCGAGGTCGTCGCGGTCTGTGCCCGGCGCGAGGAGCGGGCCCGAACCGTCGCCGCCGCCCACGGCATCCCCCTCGCCACCGCCGACTACCGGGCGCTGGTGCGCGACCCGGGGGTGGACGCCGTGATCGTCGCCACGCCGCCCTACCTCCACCACCCGATGTGCCTGGCCGCCCTCGAAGCCGGCAAGCACGTCCTCTGCGAAAAGCCGATGGCCCGCAACCTGGCCGAGGCGCGGGACATGGTCAAGATGGCCGAGCGGATGGGCGTGGTGGCGATGGTCAACCACGAGTACCGCTTCACCCCGGCGCGTGCCCGCGCCAAGCAACTGATCGACGAAGGCTATCTGGGCGATCCCCACGCCGCGACCCTGACCGTCTTCCGCTCCAGCCTGGCCGATCCCCACGGTCGCCCCTTCGGCTGGCTGATGCAGCAGGACAAGGCCGGCGGGATGCTCGGAGCGACCGGCTCCCACCACGTCGACGCGCTGCGCTGGTGGTTCGGCGAGATCAAGAGCGTCGCCGGCGCGGTCGGGACAATGGTCAAGAAGCGCCGCCTGCCCGGCGCGGCCGGGATGGCGACGGTCGACGCTGACGACAACTTTGCCCTCCTCCTGCGCTTCGCCAATGGCGCCCTGGGCACGATCCACGTCTGCGCCACCGCGCCCGGCAACTCCGGCGAGGAGATCATGCTTGCCGGCTCGGAGGGGATGCTGATGCTGCACGGCGACGAGCGCCTGGTCGGTTGCCGTCGCGGTGAAGGCGAGATCGCCGAGTTGCCGCTGCCGGAGGAAGAGCCGGACGCGGAGGCCGCGGCGACCCACTTCCTGGCCAAGCCGGTGACGGCGCTGCTGGGGGAGTGGGTCCGCGCGATCCGCACCGGCGCGCCCGCCTCGCCGTCGTTCGCCGACGGGGCGAAGGTGCAGGAGGTGTTGGACGGCGTGCTGCGCTCCGGCACGCAGGGGCGGTGGATCGAACTGGGGGTGGGGCGGTTCCCGGCGGCGGGGCCGACCCGGTTGTGATGGGGCGCGGGTCACGAACGTGGTCGGGGCGCGGCACACCGCGCCCCTGGAGGCCGCGGCGACCGTCGTCGTGGTCGGCGTCCCGGTTGTGGCCGGCGGGCCACGGACGGGGCACGCGGCACCCCCGCGGACGCCCGTTCGATGCCCGGCGGTCGGGTGCCGGGGACGCGGTTGGGTCGTTCGGTCGGCAAGGAGGATCGCAATGACCGTCGCCGCCCCCGTCGCCTTGGGCGAGATCGTCGGTGCGGATGAGGTGTTGGACACCCCGGCGTTGGTCGTGGACCGGGCGATTCTGGAGCGCAACATCGCGGAGATGGCGGCGTTTGCCCGTTCGGCCGGGGTGACGCTGCGACCGCACATCAAGACCCACAAGACGCCGGAGATCATGCGGTTGCAGCTCGCGGCCGGGGCGGTCGGCGCCACCTGCGCCAAGATCGGCGAGGCGGAGGTGATGGTCGCGGCGGGGGGCGCGACCGACATCTTGCTGGCCTACCCGACCGTCGGCGAACCGAAGATCCGGCGCTTGCTGGCGCTGATGGAGCGCGCCCGCGTCACCGTCGCGCTCGATTCGCGCGAGGCGGCCGGGGCGCTGTCGCGGGCGATGGCGGCGGCAGGGCGGACGCTCGAGGTGTACGTGGAAGTCAACACGGGTCAGGACCGGGCCGGGGCGCGGGTGGGCGACGAGGCGGCGGCGTTGGCGCGGGACCTGGCGCGGTTGCCGGGGTTGCGCGTCACCGGCCTGATGACCCACGAGGGTCAGGCCAACGCGGCCGCGCCGGACGACATCGAAGGAATCGCCCTCGCCGCCGGTCGGGCGCTGGTCGAGACGGCGCACCGCCTCCGCGCCGAGGGGCTCGCCATCGCACACGTCAGCGTCGGCTCGACCCCGGCGGCGGCCTACACCCCAACCGTGCCCGGCGTCACCGAGATGCGCCCCGGCACCTACGTCTTCAACGACGTCGCCGGGTTCCGCTACGGCAAGTTGGGGCCGGACCGGTGCGCCCTACGCGTCGCCGCGACCGTCGTCAGCCGCCCCGCCGCCGACCGCGCGGTACTCGACGCCGGGGCCAAGGCGCTGGCACTGGACAAGAGCCTGGCCCACCCCGGCCACGGCTGGATCGTCGGCCACGAGCGGGCCGAGATCGCCCGCCTGAGCGAGGAGCACGGCGTCGTCGTGCTGCCGGAGGAAGAGCGGGACGCCTTCCGCGTCGGCGACCGGATCGAGATCGTCCCCAACCACGTCTGCGTCGCGGTCAACCTGGCCGACGAGCTGCTGATCGTCGACGGCGGCCGGGTGGCGGAGACCTGGGCGATCGCGGCGCGGGGCAGGGTGCGCTAGTGGGCCGCTGGTACTCCTACGACTTCGAGGCGCGTTTTAAGCACCCCCCGATGCTGGAGACGGAGCGGTTGCGGCTGCGCCCGGTCCGCGAGGACGACGCCGAAGCGGTGTTCGCGGCCGTCTCCGATCCCGACGTGACCCAGCACTTGGCCTGGGACGCCCATTACCGGGTGTCGGAATCGGTGTCGTTCGTGCGCTGGGTGATGGACGAGTCCGCCGCCGGTCGCCCGGCGCAATGGGCGATGGAGACCAAGGACGGGGGGCGATTTATCGGCCTCTGTGGCATCGTCGCCGTGGAACCGAAGCACCACCGGGCGGAGGTCGGCTACTGGCTCGGACGCCGCGATTGGAACCGGGGCTACATGACCGAGGCGGTCCGCGAGACCCTCCGCTACGGCTTCGACGACCTCGGCCTGTTCCGGATCGAGGGGTTTTGCCTGCCCGACAACCTGGCGTCCATCCGCGTGATGGAGAAGGCCGGGATGGTCTACGAGGGCACCCTCCGCCGCTACCTGTGGGCGAAGAAGCGGCACCACGATCTGCGGGTCTACGCCATCCTGCGCGGGGAGTTCGCAACCGCGGACCGCTAACCGCGTTGGCGCCGCCATCACCAAAGACCTATCACGTCCCGACCACCCAGCAGCCGGCACGAACGCCACCCGCCATCGCCTCCATCCGACAGCCCCCAACCGACCTCGGCTTCCTCCCGCCTCATCGCCTCCAAGGCGGGGACGCCGCCCGCGCCGCACCCCCGCGCTGCCGCTAGCGACGGCACGTCGGATCGGCGACGTCGGCAACCCAAAAAGCGCCGCCGCCGCCCCGTCTCGGTGGATGGATTTGACCGAACGACGCGGCGGCGAAGGGGTGGTCGTCAAGCCGCTCGGCTTCATCGCCGAGGGCACCCGCGGCCTGGCCCAACCGGCGATCAAGGTCCGCGGCCGGGAGTACCTGCGCATCGTCGACGGCCCGGAGTACACCCTGCCCCAGAACCTGGACCGCCTCCGGTCCCGCGGTTTGGCTGCCAAACGCGTCCTCGCCGCCCGCGAGTTCGCCCTCGGCTTGGAAGCCTTGGAGCGCTTCGTTGGCGGCGAACCGCTGCGCCGGGTCCACGAATGCGACTTCGGGGTGCTGGCGCTGGAAAGCTAGCCGGTTGACCCGCGGTTGTGATCGCCGCTCGGGTAGAAACCGACGCAGCCGGGGACCGCAATCCCGCAGTGCCCCGCTTCGATCCAAACGATCGCCATGTTGGGCACGGCAATCACGCTCCGCTGTACGCGTCGTTGTTCGTCCCCACCAACCGACGAGCGACCGCCTCTGCCCGCGCCCGCCGGATCTGGTCGGCGTGGTCGGGGGCGTGGGCGGCGTAGATTCGGAGCCAGTCGAGGACGGTGTAGCGGCCGGAGGACGAGTGGGTGCCTTCGCGCGCCCATTCGGCTTCGGTCAGGGCGCGGAGGAGGGGGGCGGTGGAGGCGCGGGCGGCGCGGAAGGCGTCCAGGGACGGTTCGATCGGGCGGTCGTAGTGGAGGCGGCGGGCGTACTCGGCCTCGTCGTAGTTGGGCAGCGCCGGGTTGTCCTCGGCCAGCAGGCGGCGGAGGCGGATCGCCGAGGTCATCTCGCTGTCGGCCAGGTGGTGGGCGACGTCGCGCGGCGACCACTCCGCGGGGCCGGGCTTGTGGTCGAGCTCGGCGGCGGTAATCCCGGCCAGGGCGTCGGCGATCAGCCGGTGGCCGTTCTCGTATTGGGCGATCAGGGCGTCGCGTTCGGCGCGGTCCATCGGGTGGTCCTCGTCTCGCGTGCGGCACGGGTTGCCGGAAGGTCGTGGCCAGCTCGACGAGGACGATCCGCGGCGAGGGCGCATGCCATGCGCCCCTACACGCGCCGCCCCGTCCACCATCGTGCTCCCCCTTGCCCCCGATCACGGGGGCAAGGAGGTTGGGGGATTGGGGGGATTCGCCCCCTAGAGCCTGTTGTGGACTTTGTTCCGACGGTCGTAGGGCCGTTGAACCGGGGCACGGCGGTCACAGCACCCACAGGACGGGGAGGACCTTGTGCAACGCCAGCAGCGCGAAGGCCACGTAGTGGAAGCCCTCCAGCGTGGTGCGCAGCCGCTCGTAGTCCCGGGCCAGCCGGCGGAAGCGCGCCGCCCAGGCGAAGCCGCGCTCGACCACCCAGCGGCGGGGCAGCAGCACGAAGCCGCGCCGGGCCCCCGCGTGCTTGACCACCTCCAACCGGATGCCGTGGGCCGCGGCGTCCTCCCCCGCCTGCGCCCCGGTGTAGCCCTGGTCCACGAAGGCCACCGCCACCGTCTCGCCGGTGGCGACCTGGACCGCCGCGGCCAGCTCCGCCACCTGGGCCCGGTCCTGCGCGTCGGCCGGAGTGGCGTGCAGCGCCAGCAGGTGGCCGAGGGTGTCCACCGCGGCGTGGACCTTGCTGCCCTTGGCGCGCTTGTGCCCGTCGTAGCCGGCCCGGGCGCCGCTCTCCGGCGTCGAGCGCAGCGTCCGGCTGTCGAGGATCGCCGCCGTCGGCGCGGGCGCGCGCCCGGCGCCGAGGCGCAGCAGCGCCCGCAGGTCGTGGACGATGGCCTCGAAGCTGCCGGCCGCCATCCACCGGCGGGTCTGCTGGTAGACCGCCTCCCAGGGCGGCAGGTCGTGGGGCATCAGCCGCCACTGCAGGCCGCCGCGCACGATGTAGCGCAGGCCGTTGAAGACCTCGCGCAGGTCGTGGCGCCGCTGCGGCGCGGCCGCGGTCATCAGCGTCAGGTAGGGCGCCACGAATTCCCATTCCTCGTCGCTCACGTCGGTCGGGTAGGGGTGGCGGGTCGCGGGGGGCGTGTCCATCCCCCCATCCTACCCCACCCCAAAGTCCACAACAGGCTCTAGTCCGGCGGGTTGCCGAGCGGCGGCTGCGACCGCGGGAAGCGGCGGCGCTCGGCCACCGTCGCCTCCTCGGCGATCCCGCGCTGGGTGGGGGCGATCACGGAAGCCGTCGCTCCTTCCAGGCCCGAGGGTGACCCGCATCGGGGGAAGGGCGCGCCGACGGCGGGGTCCGTCAGGCGCAGGGCGTGCTCGGTTTTGGGGCGCCGATCAGGCGCGCCACGAGGGCAAGGAGGTCGTCGAGGTCGAAGGGCTTCGGCAGGAAGGCCGAGATGGTGGGGTCGAGCCGCTCGGGCCCCACCGCCGCGCTCATCAAGACGACCGGCACCGCGGGCAGGTCCGGGCGGGCGCGCATCGCGCGGTACGCCGCCCGGCCGTCGAGCGTCGGCATCATCACGTCCATCAGCACCAGCTGCGGCCGCTCCCGCTCGAGCGCGTCGATCGCCTCGCGGCCGTCGCCGGCCGTGACGACGGCGTAGCCCTCGTCGCGCAGCACCTCGGCCACCAGGTCACGCAGGAGCGGCTCGTCCTCGACCACCAGCACCGCCGTCATCGCGACGGGTCCGGGTCCGCCGCGGCGGCGCGCCCGGTGAGGAGCCCGGAGGTCGCGGCGAACGGGCCGGCGACGGAAATCCCCTGTCCGCCGATGGTGAAGGCGCGGATCGCGGGGTCGGTCGCGGCCCGGCGGGCCTTGAGGACCGAGACAAGGCGGTGCAGCTCGGAGCGCAGTTCGACCTGCCGCAGCAGGATCCCGTTGTCCATCGTCGCCGAGGCGGCCGGCACCGGCGCCAACAACTGCTCCTCGGCGTAGGCGTCGATCTCGGCGGCGATCATCGCCGTCGCCCCCCGCGCCCGCAGCTCGTTGACCAACGCCGCCGTGTAGGTCGGCATCCGCTGGGGCGCGGCCAACAGCCGCTGCACGTCGGTGATGGCGTCGATGAACACCCGGCGGGGCCGGTGCTCCGCGACCGCCTCCAGCAGGCGCCACGCCCAGGCGTCGACCGACACCTCCAGGGGCGCGTCCCAGAGGACACGGACCAGGCCGGCGTCGATCGGGAGGCGCAGGTCCAGCCCGATCCCCGCCGCCGTCATCACCAGGTCGCCCGTCGTCTCGTGGAACCCGGCGATCAGGCCCCGCTCCCCCCGGCGCGCCCCCTCCGCCAGGAAACTCAGCCCCAGCAGCGTCTTGCCGGCCCCCGGCGTCCCCATCACCAGCGTGCTGGAGAAGGGCATCAGGCCGCCGCCGAGCATCGCGTCCAAGCCGGCGACGCCGGTCCCCAGCCCCTCCCCGGGGTCCTGCGCCGGCCGCCCTCGCCCGCCGAGGGCCTCCAGGCGGGGGGAGACGGTCACGCCCGCCTCGGTGATGGCGAAGTCGTGGGCGCCCTCCAGGTGCCGGGCGCCGCGCAGCTTGGCGACCTCCAGGGTCCGGACGCGGCGCGAGTCCGTCCGCTCGGCGGCCAGGACCACGACCCCGTCGACGTGGGCGCCGAGCCGGCGCCCGGTTTTGCGGCCGTGGCTCGTCAGCAGCACGGTCGTGCAGCCGAGGAGCGCGCCCTGGGCCTGAAGCGCCTGGGCGAAGCGGCGAAGGTCCAGCCCGGAGGCGGCCGCGTCCGCCACGACCGCCGTGCCGTCGACGACGAGCAGGGTGGCGCTCGCCTCCCGCACCTCCCGGCGGAGCGCGGCGACGACGCCGTCGGGACCCTCCTCGAGGGCGCGGAGCAGGCTCAGGTAGCGGAGGCGGTCGCCGACGAGGGAGGGGGCGAAGAAGCGGAAGCCGCGCAGGTTCGCCAGCATCAGGTCGTGCGCCTCGGTCAGGAGGGTCGCGACGATGGTGCGGCCGCCGGCGGCGGCGTGGGCGAAGGCGAGTTGGTTGCCGAGGGTGGTCTTGCCGGTGCCGGGCTGGCCGGCGACGAGGACGGTACTGCCCGTGGTCAGCCCCCCGCCGAGGACCGCGTCCAGACCCGGCACGCCCGTCGCCAGCCGCACCGGCGCCGACCCCGTCCCGTCGCGCTCCTCCCGCATCCCGCCCGCCCGTCCCGTCGTGCCGCCACCCGGCCCGGCGCCCGCCGGGGGCGCGGATTCCGCAAGCGGCATGCCGAGCCTCCAGACCGGCGGGGGGTGCCGGCGGTCGAAATCGACGTCCCAAATCGGACCGCCAGGCGCCGGGTTCGGCACCCGTCGCCCGCCCCGCGGGGTTCCGCCGGCGGGGTCGCCGGTGTCGGATGGAGACCGCGACCGCGCGGCGCGGGTACGGAACGGGGGACGGGCTATGGATCGGCGCCCGCTCTACGGGATCGCGATCGCGGTGGCCGTGATCGTTCTCATCGTCTCATCCCACCAAGGGGGTAGCGGAGAGCCACCTCAGGCGCCCCACTCCGCGTACACACGCTCCAGCTCCGCCGCCCAGAATGCCCGCTCTTCCTCGTGCGTCGCCCCCTCGGCGAGGCGTCCGGTGCGCCGCGCCAGGGCGTAGAACCCCGGGCCCGGGCGGTTTTCGCCCGTCTTGACGACCACCGCCGAGAGCATCGGCCGCCCGCAGGCCCGCTCCTTGAATTCGATCGCCTCCAGCATCCGGCCCGTTTCCCGCGCCATGTGCTGCCCGCTCGGCGGCAACCCCATCGGCGCCGCCATGACAGGGTAGGTGACGGTGGCACGGCCCTCCGCTGCCCGGATGAGGAGCGCGTAGACCCTCAGGTACGCCTTACGACGCGCGATCGCGTCGATTTCCGCATCGGACATCGATCCCAACGTATCGGTCCCACTCACTGCCGTCCTCCTGCGATTGCTGACATCGGTCGGTGGGGGTCATGGAGCGGCGCGGTCGACGAGTCCAACGACCCCGTGGCCGAACCGATCCGGCCGGTGACCTTCTGCGGGGCTGGATCCCTAGAGCGTATCATGAACCTGGACGATGGCGTTGCCTCGCGAGATAAGGCCGAGTTCCCGCAAGCCCTCGCCGGAAGACGGCACGGGCCACGGAACAGCGGCTGCACCGGGGGCGGGTCTCCGCAACCCGCCCGCGTGCGATCGGGAGCGGACGCCCTCGGCCACCACCGGCGAGGGTTTCGACGCCTTCGCGCTCCCTACACTTCCCAAGACGCCGCGACCGTCGCCGCAACGTTCATGACACCCTCTAGTGGTCCGTCAAGCCTCAAATGCCGGGTAGAGGCGCTTGAGCGTGGTCCGGGCTTCGGCTCGGGGCCGTTGTGCGTGTTGGGGCAATGTAAGGCCTCGCGCTGAACCCAGAACGCCGGCTAAAGACCGGCTGGAGCACGGGGCGCTGAGCAGTAGCAGGACTTGGTGGATGCCCCACTCAGGGAAGCAGGGCAAGCAGTTCGGCGATCCTGTTGCGGGCTTGCGCGTGGATTTGGCTCATCCGGGCGAACGCCTCATCCGCTTGATCCGCCGCCGTGGGAAGGATCGTAGCGTCGGCAATGGCGGCAAGGAATGCGGTCACCAATTGCCGTAGCCGTTCATCCCGCACCTGTGTGATCAGGTGGTCAGCATAGATCC
>CADCWE010000046.1:20785-39409 GCA_902806325.1 uncultured Thermomicrobiales bacterium
TGAGCGACGGCTCGCTGGGCGTATTCTCGTACTGCGTCGAAAGAATGACCCTGGAGCGCCCCTTGGAGGACGATTAGCACCTGCCTGGCCCGGTCCTGTTGCGCCCAACGCTCTACCCCTTGCTGTGCGTCCCATTCGGTTCCGCCGCCGCCGATGGCCGCGCCAAGGAACGCCAACAAACGTGTGAGCCAGGGAATGAGATCGTCCATGCCGGAAGCAAGCGCTGTCTTCGCGGCCCCTTCCTGACATCCGGACGCAACTCGCTTAGCGTACCTGGGAGGCGATCCGGGAGCGCCCGCCCTCGACCGCCTGCCTGTGGACGCACCAACGACCGCGTTGGGAACGGGTAGGCACCGCTACTCGACCACCGCGGCTCTCCCGTCGCGCCCCGTGTCATCCGTCCGTATACTCTGGTGCGGACGAGCGGGCCCGCCGCGCCGGGTGCTCGGGTTCCGGGGGAGGGTGGGCCGTGGCCAGCGGGGTGGTTCCGGAGTGGGTGCGCGCCTACCGCGTCGCGTTCGCGCTGCTCGGGATCGCCGCGGTCGTAACCCAACTCGTCCGCCAGATCGACCGCGATGCGTCAATCGCGAACTTCTTCAGCTTCTTCACCATCCAGAGCAACATCCTGGCCGCCGCCGTCCTGCTCTGGGGCGCCACGCGCGACCAGGAGCGGCGCGACCCGGCCACGGTGGATCTGCTGCGCGGCGCCGCCGCGTTGTACCTGAGCATCACCGGGGTGGTCTACGGCCTGCTGCTCTCCGGCTACCAGGAGGCGCTCCAGACCACCATCCCATGGGTCGACACCGCGCTCCATCGGGTGATCCCGATCGTGATGGTCATCGACTGGCTGCTGGTGCCGCCGCGCACCCGCTTGACGCTGCGGCGGGCGTTGATCTGGCTGGCCTACCCGGCCCTCTACGCCGTCTACTCCTGGGTCCGCGGGGGGGTCGTGGACTGGTACCCCTACCCGTTCCTCGACCCGCGCAACGCGGGCGGCTGGGCGGCGGTCGCGGCCTACGCCGCCGCCATCACCGCCGGGGCGCTCCTCTTCGCCTGGCTCGTGGTGCAGTCCGGCAACCGCCTCCGCCTGACGACCGGCAGAACGTGACGATGCCGTCGCCCCGCATCGCCCGTGTCCCGACGGGCGACGCGCGGTCCATCCTCCCCGCGACCGGCTACGGTGCGGCGATGAACCGCGAACCGTCCTTCGTCGCGCGCCGCATTGCCGCTCGGACCCGCCCGGTGGGCGCCATCGCGGCGGCGGCGGTGGATCACGGCGCGACGGTACTCCCCTCGTCGGTTCGCTGGGTTGCGGGGACGCGGACGCGCTCAGTGACACGGATGGTCACCCACCACGAGCGAATCAACTGACTGCCCCGCATGCGCTTCGTCGGCATCAAAATCGGCGCGCGGAGCGGATCCGGACATCGTCAACCTCCTCCGCCGTGGCTACGAAGGCATCGGAACGGCGTACGGGCTGGACGGTTTGGTCGGCACCGATCCGTCCACGACGGCCAACGTCGGCGCGATGCTCCCTCGGTTGGCGCCGTACACCGACGAGCGCCAGCGGCGGGCCCAGAACGCGATCGAGGCGTTCCGGGAGGACCTTGACCACGCGCTGGCGCCGGGATGACGCGGGCGTCGGTGTCGCCGGTCATTGGGACCGTGGCACGGCGCGCGCGTCGGCTACCGGGAACGTCGACCAAGGTGGCCACGCGACCGCCGGCGTTGATCGCCACGGAGTCGCCGCACGCGGGGAGCGCGAGATGAAAGAGCATCCGACGGACAAGGACCTGCTCAAGGAAGGCACGCACACCAAGGCGACCCCGGTCAAGACCGCCAAAACGCTGGTCACCGGCCTGCTGCGCGATCTGCCGAGGATCGTGGGCCGCCTGCGGGGCAAGAATCCGCGCTGAGGCGGCGATGCTCCGGCGGTGTCGGCCCAACGCGAGATGGCGGCGGGTCGAACGCCCCACGCACCGACCTCGGAGCGACGATCCCCCTCGCGGCGGGAACGTGCTTCCCACGGGGCGGGGCGTTGCCCTGTCCTCCCGGTCGCCGAAGGTCCCGCGATTCGGCTTGGGTCGAATCGCGGGCCAGGCGTCCGTTAGACGCCGTCCAAGCGGCGACCCGCGGCTTCCTCGTCGTCGACCGGGGTCAACGCCTCGCGGTTGACGGAGAGGTGTAGTCGCCCGTCCTCCCGCCGCGCCACCGCGTGGACCGGCACCGACAAACCGCCGTGCTCCCCCTCCGCCGCGACCAGCAGGAAGTGCGGGTGGACCTCCTCGACCCGACCCAACGCTTCCCCGTTCAGCGCCACCACCATCGCCCCGATCGGGCTTTCGTTCGCGTCCATGGGTACTCCTCCGTTCACGGGTCGGCAGGCGGCAGGCGGCAGGCGTCAGCCGGGCCGGCGGCTGACGGGAGACGGCTCCGTCCCCGCCGCCGACCGCCTCACTCGTACCCCGTCGCCGGGAACCCCCGCTCCTGCCAGCGGCGGTATTTCCAGAGGCTGATCGCGCGGCGCGCCTCGCGCAGGCCGCGCGGGTCCATGTTGGACAGCAACAGCAACGCCGCGTCGTCCGCCTCGTCCACCGCCGCGATCGTCGCGTAGCCGTGACGGCGGAGGACGTGGACGACGCGCGGCGAGAGGTCGAGCCGGTCCACCGTCGGGTGGAGGCGGGCGCCGACCAACCGCCAGCCTTCCTCGGCCAGGCTCCAGAGCAGGATCGGCAACCCGATCACCAACCCGGTCACGGCCAGCCAGCCGACGGAGAGCATCACGGTGGTCGCCACCGCGCCGCCCAACCAGAGCGGCAGGAACACGACCAGCGCGCTGATCGCGCTCAGGCCGAACGAGCGCCGCACCGGGTTGACCGCGAACGGGTCGATGGCGTCGCCGACCGGGTAGGCATACCGGACCTCGACGGCGGCGCGGGCGCCGCCCCGGCCGCGGGGGGCGGGGAGTTGGCGTGTGGACACGGGCGCCGATCCTTCGGAGACGGGCCATCGCCCGGCGCGGGCGGGACGAACCGGCGACGCGGTGGACCGCCGCCGCCCCGGGGGCGTTCCCGGACTGTACCAACCCCACCCGTTGGCGACAAGCGCGGCGGCGACCGAAGGCGGCGGAACGGGGCCGCGGTGATGACGCAGTCAGGGCGGCGACGGGCCATCGCACCCGGTCGATCAGGACCGGTGCGGGAGAACCAGGAGCCGGCGTAACAAAAACCCGAAGACAAGCCGGGGCCGGGAGGAACGCCATGATCGTACGAATCTGATCGTCACGATCGACCGTCGGCCCTTCCCCGCGATCCGGCCGAGGTGCCTTGCGGCGTTCCGGCTCCTCCCGGAGGGACTTCTTGGCTCGTGATCGCCGCGTTGGTCACTCCCACTCGATGGTGGCCGGGGGCTTGGACGTGATGTCGTAGACGACGCGGTTGATACCGCGGACCTCGTTGACGATCCGGTTGCCGATCCGGGCCAGGACCTCGTGCGGCAGGCGCACCCAGTCGGCGGTCATCGCGTCCTGGGACGCGATGGCGCGGACGGCGCAGACCTTGGCGTAGGTCCGGTAATCCCCCATCACCCCGGTCGAGTTGACCGGCAGCAGGACGGCGAAGTACTGCCAGACGTCCTTGGCCAGCCCCGCCGCCTCGATCTCCTCCCGCACCACCGCGTCCGCCCGGCGCAGGAGGTCAAGATCCGGCGCGGTGACCTCGCCCAGCAGTCGCACCGCCAACCCCGGCCCCGGAAAGGGCTGCCGCTCGACGATCTCGTCCGGCAGACCGAGCGCGCGCCCGACCGCCCGCACCTCGTCCTTGAACAGGAATTTCAAGGGTTCGACCAGCCTGAACCGGAGGTCGGCGGGGAGGCCGCCGACGTTGTGGTGGGTCTTGATCTTGGCGGCGGATTTGGTGTCGGCGGTGGTGCTCTCGATCACGTCGGGGTAGAGGGTGCCCTGGGCCAAGAAGTCGAACGGCCCGGCGCGCTCGGCCTCGGTCTCGAAGACGCGGACGAACTCGTCGCCGATCGTCTTCCGCTTCTCCTCCGGGTCGGTCACCCCGGCCAACCGGGTCAGGAACCGCTGCGTGGCATCGACGTAGACCAGGTTCATCCCGAAGTGCCTGGCAAACACCTCCTGAACCAACTCGGCCTCGCCCTGGCGGAGCAGGCCGTTGTTGACGAAGACCGGGGTCAGGCGGTCGCCGATCGCCCGGTGGAGCAGGGCCGCCGCGACCGAAGAATCCACCCCGCCGCTGAGGCCGAGCAGGACGCGGGCGTCGCCGACCCGCGCCCGGACGTCGCGGATCGCCGCCTCGACGAAGTTCTCGGGGGTCCAATCTCGGGCGCAGCCGCAGATCTCGACCAGGAAGTTTTGCAGGAGGTCCTTGCCGCGCGGGGTGTGGGCGACCTCCGGGTGGAACTGCAAGCCGACCAGCCGGTCCCGCCCCATCGCCGCGACCGGGGAGTTGGCGGATCGGGCCAGCACGGCAAAGCCCGGCGGCGGTTCGGCGATGTGGTCGCCGTGACTCATCCAAACGTCCAGGGAGAGCGGCAGACCGGCGAACAGGGCCGACGCCGCGCCGTCGTGGACCGCCTCAATCGTCGCCGGGCCGTACTCCCGCCGCTCGGCCGGGGAGACCTTGCCGCCGAACGCCAGCGCCAGCAGCTGCATCCCGTAGCAGATGCCGAGCACGGGCAGGTCCCGCTCCAGCACCCAACCGGGCAACTGCGGCGCGCCCGGTTCGTAGGCGCTGGCCGGGCCGCCGGAGAGGATCACCCCCTTCGGGTGGAGCGGCGCCAGGTCTTCCCACGGCGCGTCGTGCGGCACCAGCTCGCAGTAGACCCCGCACTCGCGCACCCGCCGCGTGATCAATTGGGAGTACTGCGACCCGAAATCGAGCACCACCACGGCGTCGACCGGGGTCGCTCCGGCGTCGGCCGCGTCTTGCCCCAGCAGGTGGGCGCTCTCGGCGATCGGCGGTTCGGTGGTGCGGACCTCGCCCTCGGTCGGGTCGGTGGCTGTCGGGGCGGCGGACGGGGCGGTCAAGGGCGGCGCCTTTCGGGTTCCGGCGGATCACGGCGACGGCACGGGTTGGTCCCTATTGTAATCGTCGGTCTCGGGGTCGCCGGTCTCCGACGGCGACCCGAGGTAGACGTAGGACCGGTCGAACTGCCAATCGCGGATCGTCTCCAGTTCCAGCTCCAACCGGGGCCGCAGCGGGTCGATCTTCTTCGTCAGGTGCAGATCGACCACCGCCCGGTCGTCTAACCCCAGCGCCCGGCCGAGCGCGTCGAGCGCGATCTTCAGCCCGCCGTCGAGATCCCGCCGCATCGGCGTCGCGAAGTAGAAGGTCAAATACACCCCGAGCAGCGCATCACCCAGCGCCGCTTCCAGCGCCGGCGTCACCCGCCCGTCCCGCCGCGCCGCCTCGACCAACTTCGCCACGTCGCGGACGAACGCGCCGGCCGCCTTGCTCAGCACCCGCCGCTTGCCGACGGTGACGTACTGGTTGTTGACCCCCGGCGGCAGGGGCAGGGTGAGGGCCAGGGAGACAGGCACCGTGGAAGCCAACGGAAATGCCATGAGATGAACCGCCACGTCGAAGGCTGAGGGTGTACGAACATCATCATAGATGATCGCAGAACCCTTGACCAGCGACCGATTTGAAGATGGGTCGGATCACGGACGGTTGGGTAGTGGGTCAGTTTCGCGCTAAGGAATTGTCGTCCGCCAGGGCGACGATGCCGGCCAGTTGCGCTCGGTCATGGGCAGGGCCTTTTCATTCTAGCCGTGAGGGGGTAGGGTGGGGGCGGATTGGTCGCAACCCGGAGGTGCCCCGTGCCCCCACCGGCCGCCGTGCCCGCGTTGGTGCCGTACCTGGCCGCGCTGCCGGACCCCCGCCGCGGGCAGGGCCGCCGCCACCCGCTGGGGGCGATCCTGGCGCTGTCGTGCGCGGCGATGCTGGCCGGGGCCGACAGCCTGCTGGCGATCGCCGAGTGGGGGCGCGACCCGGCCGGCGGCGCCCCGCTGGCGACCCGCCTGGGCTTCACCCGCGCCAAGACGCCCTGCGTGGCCACCCTCCACCGCGTCTTCCGCCGCCTCGACGCGGCGGCGTTCGAGGCGGCGGTCGGCGCTTGGGCCGCCGACGCGGCGGGGGCGGTGGGCCGCGATCCCGGCCCGGTTGGCGTGGCGGTGGACGGCAAGGTCCTGCGCGGCAGCGCCGCCGTCGGCGTCCCGGCGGTGCGGCTGCTGGCCGCGTTGCGCCACGACCTCGGGCTGACCCTGGCCGAGGCGCGGGTGCCCGACGGGCGCGAGGAGGCGACCGCGCTGCCCGACCTGCTGGCCGCCCTGGTCGTCGAGGGCGCGGTCCTCACCCTGGACGCCGCCTTCGCCGAGCGGGCGGTCGCCGCGGCGATCGCCGAAAAAGGGGGCACTACCTGATGGCGGTCAAGGCCAACCAGCCGGCCCTGCTGTGGGACCTGGAGCGGCTGTTCGCGGACCCCGGCCTGGTGGCCGCGACCGGGACCACGCACCTGACGCTCGACAAGGCGCACGGGCGGTTGGAGAAGCGGCGGTTGTGGGCGAGCGACGCGCTGACCGGCTACGCCGACTGGCCGGGGCTGGCCCAGGCGCTGTGCGTCGCGCGCGAAACGACGGTCCTGGCCACCGGCGAGATCCGGAGCCACCGCGCCTACGCCGTCACCAGCCTGCCCCCCGAGCTGGCCGACGCCCGCGTCCTGCTGCGGCTGTGGCGCGGCCACTGGGGCATCGAGAACCGGCTCCACCGGGTCCGGGACGTCCTCTTCGACGAGGACCGCTCCGGGGCCACCGTCGGCAACGTGCCGCAGCTGCTGGCGGCGCTGCACAACACCACGATCGGCGTCCTGCGCGCCCACGGCCGCCCCGCCCTCGCCCGCGCCCGCCGCCACCTCGCCCGCGCCGCCCACGAAACCCTCCCGCTCCTCGGCCTCCCGGCAGAATGAAAAGACCCTGGCGTACAGGTTGGCCTTCTTGACCAGATCGTAGGAACGGTTGGAGGGCGACAGGATTTCGACCACCACGTCCGGCGGGCCGAACACGGTGCCGCCCCGGTAGATGTCGAGCCGGTCGCGGCGGATGCAGACGATGTCCGGCTGGACTTGCGAGAACTCGGTGAACCGCACCTCCACCGGGGAGGTAAGCGCCTGCCCCCAGCCCGTCTTCCGCACCGCCTGGTAGAAGTCGCAGAACAGGTCGGCACCCAAGAACTGGTGCGTGCGCGCAGGCGCGACGGACACAACCAGCTCCCCCTCGATGATCTCGTTCCGGGTCCCATCGTCCGGGAACTGCTCCAGATCGGCGACGGTGACGGGGCGGGTCAGGACCGACATCGGCAACCTCCGGGAGTGGGTCTTGGGTCGTCAACGGTATTGTAGGGGCGCATGGCATGCGCCCGCGCCGCCACCACCCTGGTCCGATGTCTCGAACGGCCGTGCGGGGCATCGTCACGCCGTCCCCCCCGGACAAGACGCGCGCCATGCGCCCTTACCCGTCCACCCAGCGCAGCTCCCACGCCGTCGCGGAGCGGGTCCGCCACTCGGTGAAGGCGGGCGCGCGGCGGCAGCGGCAACCGACGTGCAGCGGCGGCGAAGGGCCGCCGCCGTCCTCCCAGACGGCGCCGTCGAGGGGGCCGCACTCCGGACAGACCCGCTCGTCCTCCTCGGTCAGCCAGCGGGTCCAGAGCACGGGGTAGACGGTGCTGGCGTCGACCTCGACCCAGGTCCAGAACCCGGTCTCGGGGATCGGGGCGGGGTCGTCGTGCCACGGGTCGAGGGCTTGCCACGGGTCCGCCGCCGGCGGCGGCGCCCAATCGGTGGCGCCGCCGTCGAGCTCGGAGAAGTCCCAACCGATCGGCATCGCGGCCTCCGTGTCAGCCGAGCCAGCCGCCGCGGGCGCGCCGCGCCCGGCGGGCGAGCAGGCGTTCGGCGGCGGCGGCCAGCATCGCGGTCGGCGTCCGACCGCCGCGCTTCCCGTCCTCGACCGCCCGCCGGTCGAGCAGGATCGCGACGGCCAAGCCGAGCACGATCTCCTCGTCGCCGTCCGGCAGATCGAGCGCGGTCGCGTCGTCGCCGGGCAGGACCGGCGGCGCTAGGAACTCGATCGTCCAGGTGCCGGCGGTCGCCGGCCGCTCCAGCAGCAGCGTGCCCGCCCACCACCGCCACGCCTGCGCCAATCCCGCGGCGGGCGGGTCGTCCGCGAGATCGCGCCGCCGGGGCACGTCGGTGCCGGTGCCGTCGCGCACGCGGACGATCCGCTCCGGCTCGATGGCCAGGTTCGCCACCGGTGCCGCGTTCGTCCCGGCGGCCACCGCCACCGTCGCCGTCGCCTCCCGCGGCAGCCGATGGCCGTAGCGGCGGACGGCACCGGCCAGGGCCTCGTTCGCCGCCGCGTCGTCCCAGAGCGGGGTCGCCCCGGAGTCTTCCAGCCGGCGCCGGAGCGCCGTCCGCAGGTCGAGCCTGGTCGCCATCGGATCTCCTCCGATCGGTCAGCCGTCAGCGATCAGCGGTCAGCCGTCAGCTAACAGCGTTCGGCACGTTTGTCATTCCGGGTGAAACGAGGAATCTCGTCGTCGTGGTGACCGAGATTCCGCGTTTCACCCGGAATGCCCCCTAAATGGAGTCCCAACCGAAGGCTGACGGCTGATAGCTGAAGGCCGAACGCTCCTCCAGCACCCGCGCCAGCTCACCCTCCGGGTCGGTGCCGCCGAGGGCGGCGACGGCGGTGCGGCGGGAATGGATGCCGCTGGCGACGAGTTGGGCCTGGGTCCGGACCAGCCCGGCGGCGTCGCTCGGCAGCACCCCCGGCCAGATCGCGCTCGTCCGGCGCAACCCGCCCAGGTCCTGGCCGCCGAAACGCTCCAGCAGGTCCAGCAGCAGCGCGTTGCGGCCGCGGAGGAAGGCGTCCCATTCCCGGCGTTTGCGCCCGACTTTTTGGACGAGGGGCTGGATCTCCACTTCCAGCGCCGCCCCGGAGAGATCTCGCCCGGCGTCGCCGAACGCCGTCCGCGGCGTCTCGCTCAGGTCGTGCAACGCCCGGTAGAGCTGGTCCAGGAACTGGATGTGCAAGCCGACCCCGCCGCCGCCGAGCAGATCCAACAAGTACGCCTTCGCCCCCTCCGGCAGCTCCCACTTCGCGCCGGGACCGACCGTGATCCCCTCGCTGCCGTCCACGTTTTCGAGGACGGCGATCGGGGCGCCGGAGAGTTCCAGCACCGCGCTGAGGACGCTCAGGCGGCGGTTCAGTTCCCGGCAAACGTCGAACAGATCCACCAGATCGGATTCGCCCCAAAACCCGTGCGGGCGCGGGTTGTTCGGCAGCACCAAGTAGGGGATCCAGCCGTACGGGTTCGCCTCGTCGCGCACCGGCTGCCCGGCCGCCGCAACGCGCCACCGCCCCGCCGTCCACTCTTCAACCACCGGGGAGGAAACGACTACCCGACCAAAGCTTGTGTTGACATGGACAAGCGAGGACTCGTCCGGGGTGGCTGCCGACTAACGCGACGAGACCCGGCGGGGACCGACTCCCGCCGGGTCTCGCACCGTCCCCAAAGGAGGGAACGCGATGACTCCGCGTACTGCGGATCGTAGCACGAAAGTTGAGTCGCTGTCAACAAGGGAGCCGGTGCCCCTGCGGCCGGTCCCGATCCGGGAGGAGGCGCCGGCCGACGCCGGGGAGGGGCGCCCGCCGTTCACGATCATCGACAACTGGGTGCTGGAGGAGTACGGCGCCCAGATCGGGACCACCGCGTATTCGGTCTACTCGGCCCTCTGCAAGTTCCGGAACAACACGAGCCGGAAATGCTGGCCCTCTAACGAGACCATCGCCCGCCTGCTGGGGATCAAGCGGCAGACGGTCGCCGTCGCCCTAGACAAGCTCGAAGCGGCGGGGCTGATCCGGCGCCAACCGATGTACCTCCGGTACGGACCGGACAGGAAGGCGGAGCGGGTGACCAACGAGTGGGAACCGCAGCCGGACGGGTTGCCCTCGAAGCGCTTGAGCCGGACCTCCGACACCATCACCATCCTTGACAACCCTTCCCGGACCGGGGAGGGGGGTGCCGAAAATCGGACAGGGAGTAGTACAAAAAACGGACGAGGGGGTGGTTCGAAAAACGGACGGGGGGTAGGCCGAAAATCGGACCCTAACTACACAAACCAGAACCAGACGAATGGGAACCAGACGAAGGGAACTCTCTTTCCGCCCGCTGACGCGGCGGAGAGAGAGTTTGGGCAGGAGGACGGGCGTGCCGATGACCTGGCGCGGGCCTTCTACGCCGGTCTGGGACTGGACCCGAACCTCCTCGACGCGGGGACGATGACGAAGCGGGGCCGGGAGCTGGCCCGGCTGCGCCCAGACTTCGACGCCGAGGCCGTGGAGGCGTTCGTGGTTTGGAAGCTGACCAACCCCTGGTTCGCGGACCGGCCGAACATGATTACTTCCAGTGGGGTACTGAACGAGCTGCCGCTGTGGGTCTCCGAGGGCCGTCCGGAGTTCCACCCCGACGCGGGCAGCCGGGAACACCGGGCTTGGCATCGAGCGCACTACGACGACGAGACGATCCAGGCAGGCTGTTGCGACGAGGGTGAGTTGGCGCAGTTCGGGTCGTGGTTGCGTAACTTATTCCCGGAGTGGGCGCACGAGGAGGAGCCGCCCGCCGACGACCCCGGCGGCGCCGCGATCGAGGTCGTCGGGACCGTGGCGGAGACGAAACCGGCGTGGGTGATGGCGTTCGACCCGAACGACCCGAGGACGTGGGGCTAGGAGGCGATCATGGACCCGGAACAGATGCCCTGGGAAGAACCCGCCGAGGACCTTGACGACGGGCCGGACAGCGACTGGCTGCACCCGCCCGGCGTCCTAGAAGTCTTGTGCCCGGACGCCGCTGGCGTGGTGGAAGCCTGGTACGAGGGAGAGCCGGGGCAGACTGCCCTGGACGCGACCAGACAGTAGGCGTTTTGCCACCCCGACCTAAAACGTTTTGGGTTCAAGGCCGCTAGTCGGCGCCATCTAGCTCCTAGTACAATCCCGCCAACGCCGGTGGAGGCCGGCGGCCAAGACGGAGCGCCGAACGCGCGCGAGCGAAGGGTTGACCTCCTTCCGCTTGCGTGGGTTTTTTTGCGTCCGCCTCGGGGTCATGTTCTGGCGATCCGCTCCCTGATCGCCGCCGCGGCTGTCTTGCCGCTGGGGAAGCGGGGCAACGCCGAGGGGGTAACACAACGCATGGCGTGGGAACGACGCAGCCGCGGTGGGACCTACTACACGCGCTCGCGCAAGGTGCGGGGGCGGGTCGTCCGCGAGTACGTCGGCGCCGGCCCGGCCGCCGAACTCGCCGCCGCGACGGACGCCGCCGAGCGCGCCGAACGGGCGGCCACCGCCGCGGCGTGGGCGGCCAGCTGCGCCGCCCGAGAAGAGACGGATCGGGTGCTGGACGCGTTCGGCCGGTCGGTCGACGGGCTGGCGCGGGCCGCGCTGGCGGCGGCCGGGTTCCGCCAGCACAACCGCGGCGAATGGAGGAGAGCGAGGATGGCCACGACCGCACTCTTGCGCGACACGCCGCCGACCGCGCCACCGGCTACCACGCCGGCCGAGCTGACGGCCTTGCTGCAGCGCGCCGCCGGCGGGGACGAGGACGCGCTGGCGGCGGCCCGCGGGGTCCTGGACGCGGTCCCGGACGGATGGAAGACCATCGCCGACCTGGGGCTGCAGGCCCAGCGCCCGTGGGTCGAGATCGCCAGCGGCGGCGACGCCTTGCTCCGGGAGGCGCTGGCGCACGAGCTGGCCGCGATGCGGCGGGAGCTGGCCGGGCCGGCGGCCTCGCCCCTGGAGCGGCTGCTCGCCGAGCGGGTCGCGCTGAGCTGGCTCGCGCTGCAGGTCGCCGACGAGGAGGCCGCCCGCTCCTTCGCCGGGGGCGGCGCGGGGGCGCGGGCCGCGTACTATCAAACCCAACTCGACCGCGCCCAGCGGTTGTTCCTGGCGGCCGCCAGGAGCCTGGCCCAGGTCCGCCGGCTGCTGGTGCCGGCGATCCAGGTCAACGTCGGCGCCCGGCAAGTCAACGTCGCGGGGTAGCCCCAGCCGCCGTCCGCGGCTCGGACCGGCCCGCCCGGGGGCCGCCGCGACCCCGGCGCCAGGTGGCGCGACGGGAGGGTGGTCGGGCCCAACCCGCGGCTGCCTCCCGAGGGGATCTCCGGTCGTCGGCCGTCCCGGTGAGGGGGGCGGCCCGCGGACGCCCGCTCCGGCCGGAGTCGTCGCGGGCCACGGCGCCGGGTGGGGCGGACGGCGCGGACCGTCCCCGGCGTCGAGGCGCTCGAGAAGAGCGCGCGACCGAGGCGAGATCGTGGAGCGGACGCGCCGGATCGGCGACCCGCGGAGAGGACCGGTGGAGTGCCTCGGCCCCAGCCCGGCTTGCGGCCAAGGCCGACTCCCGGGTCGTCGCAAAACTCGCGAGGACCGTCCGGGAGCGGGACGGAGATCGCGAGACGCCTTTTGAGACGTCGCCCCATGCCTGGCCCCGGCCCGCGGTCGGGTCCCCGGCGGGCGTCTCACAAACGCCCGTTTCCGAGACGGGTGGGCGGTGATTCTCCGCGCGGTGGCCGACCCGTTCGGCAACGAGTTCTGCCTCGTCCGCGAGGTTGAGCCGTCGCCACCCTCCATCGCCCAACCCGTTCCCGCACCGGTCTCGCGGTTTGCCCCGGGCGACGGGCGCGCCAACACCCACCGCCGGCCCTTGTCCGCCCCGGGGCGTCGGGGAGGGCGACCGGTCGGAGAGCGCTCGAGCCCCCGGATCGCCCCGGCCCGACGCCGGCGGGACCCGACGCTGCCTCATGGGTCCGCGTCGCGCCAACCGATGGGGGGAGCCGCCCGAGCCCCACCAGGGGGCGACGCCCTGCCCCGCTACGCCGCGCCGTCCTGGCGGGCGACGGCGCTGACGAGGCGCCCGGTCTGGTAGCCCATCTGCAACCCGGCGTCGTCGTCGATCGGGTAGTGGATGCCCGACCAGCAGCGCTGGATCGCGGCCTCGGCGGCGCTGGACAAGAGATCGACCTCGGCGCGCGGGAACAGGTGGGCCAGCACCGCCGCCGCGGCGCCGGCGGACGCCGAGAAGCCCGACGGGTAGGCCGGGTACGGCGGCGACGGCAGCAGCATGTCGAGGTCCGGGTCCTCGGTGATCGGGCGCGAGGTCCAGAACGTGAACTTGGCGTCCCAGACGGCGATCAAGGCGTCGGCCTGGGCCACGCTCATCAGCGCCAGGACGCGGGCGGCGTGGGCCGTGTCGAGGCCGTCGCGCTCGATCAGGTCGAGGGCAAAGTCGGTGTACGCGCCTTGCGGCCCCTTGTTCGCCCAGTAGTCGACGATCCGCTCCTGCTCCAACGTGCGGTTGCGGGTCGCCTCCTGGACCGCCTCCAGCTCCGCCCGCCAGAGCGGGGTGCCGTAGGCGGGCGGCGGCGCAGGGCGGACCGCGTCGTTGCTGGGCAGGACCCACGCTTGCCAGGTTCCCGCCAGCGGCTCGACCGGGGGATCGATCAGCGCGGGCGGGGTCGGCACCCAATACCCGGGGCCGGTCGGCCGGTCGCTGTCGTCCCACTCCTCGACGCTGGCGTCGTCCTTGCCGTGGGCAACGGCGCGCTCGCCGACCGCCCGCCCGAGGGCCAGCCCGGCCTCGACGTCGCTCCGGTAGTTGGCCCCGGCCCAAAGGCGCGACTCCGCCGCTTCCTCGGCCATCGCCGCGAACCGGCCCGCCTCGGCCTCGGGGAACAGCTCGGCGAACACGGCCGCCGCCGCCCCGGCCACCGCCGCGTGCTCGGACGGGAAGGACGGGCGGTCGGTGACGACGCCCGCCATCGGTTCCAGGGTGGATTCGGCCGCCGCCGGCGCCGGGCGCCCGTGGGCGTCTTGGGCGTCGAGCGCGGCGAGGACGGCGTCGTACATCGCCGTCCGCAGGAGCGCCTGGGCGCGGGCGTCGCGGGGGCCGGGGAACCCGAACTCGTCGGTCAGCGCCAACCCCTCCTCGGCCCAGGCGAGCACGGCCGGGCCGCTGCCCCAGCGCCGGACCAGGGCGGCGGTCTCGGGCTTGTCCATCCGCTTGGCTTGGAGGTCGAGCAGCTCGTCGGCCTCGGCCGCCGTCGGGGCCTCGGGGGCGGCGGGGCGCAGCTCGTCGGCCGACGCCAGGTGCCAGGTCCGCCAGGTGCTCGGGTCGCCGGTCGTCGCCTGCCGGGCGGACGCGAACGCGGGAGCGGACGCCGGCGCCGACGCCGACGCCAACGGCGCCCCGAGGTGAAGGCGGGCGGCGGCCAGGGCGGCCCCGCCGCCGGCCGCCAAGCCGAGCAGGCGGCGGCGATCGAGGGCGTACGCCGTCGCGGCGTCGGATCGGTCGCTCGACCAAGCGCGGGGCTCAACGGTGCGGATCATGGCGGGGATTCCCTTCGCGATCGCGCGGATTGGTGGTGGGGCGGAGGCGATCGACTGTCGAGGTAGCGCGGCGCGGCAGGTTCGGGAGCCGGGGAGTGACACAGGCGCACCTCCGGGCGCGAAGCGCCAAGCCGAGGCGGCGGCGAACGCGCCGAACCCGGCCAGGCCGAAACGGCCCCGGCCGGGTTCGCCACTCACTCCGCCCGGCGCATCGGCGACCAATGGGGGAAGGCCGCGCCGGGCATCGACGTGTCCAAGGTCTTCTTAGACTACACCCGCCGTCAAGAGTCCGTACGGTCGTCGGAGGCCCGCCGGCGCCACACCATACCCTCTCGGATGAGACGGGTTTTGGAACGGTTTCGGCCGTCTCCGAAACGCCCGTTTCTGCGACGCGCCGACCGGCCGTCGGCCGGTCGGCGCTGGCACCCGCCTACCGCGGCCGGGTGATCCGGTAGCTGCACTGACACAGACTGTCGCCCACCATGCAGCTCTTGTCCCGGTAGCTGGCGCACGACTTCCCGCATGCGTACTCGCCGGCGCTGCAGCAGTAGTCGACCGCGCCGGTGGGCGGGTTGGGATTGCCGGTGCTCGCGGTGCGCCCGGATACGCAACACGTCCCCGAGTTCGCGACCGGGACCAGCGACGGCTCCCCCCCGCCCTCGGGGAAGACGAACTCGGACTCGACCCCGGCGCAGTTGTCGTAGCCCTTTGCCTGGCACTCGGCGTTCGTGGTGCAGGCCACGCCGGTCGCCTGGCACCCGTTGTTGGTGCAGAACGTTCCCGACGGGCAGCACCGGCCGTTGCAGCAGGCGTCGTTGCAGACGACGTCGGTGACCCCGTCGTCGGCCTTGCAGACCGTCGCGCGGCGGCTGCAGATCTTGCCGCCGTTGAAGTCGACGCACTCGGGGTTGGCGCTGCCGGAGGCGCAGCAGGTGTCGCCGCAGATCGTGGTCCCGTTGCCGCCGCAGCAGAAGATCTGGCCGTCGTCCTCGTCGATCATGCACTGGCGGTCGGGACAGCACCCGCCGCCGCAGCAGGGTTCCGTCGCGCAGCAGATCCCGCTCTCGTGCGGGTTGCAGGGGTCGAACCCCTCCACCCCGCCCAGGCAACAGCCACCCTCGAAGCACACCCCGCCCGGACAACCGCCCCGGATGTCCTCGACGACGCAGGAGGTGTCGCGGCAGACGCGCTGCGTGCAGGCATTGCCGGTGGGGATGCCGCAGGTCTGGCCGTCGTTGGCACGCACCGTCTGGCAGCTGCCGAAGGAACACACCTGGTCCGAACACTCGGTGGACGGGCCGCAACTGCCGCCGTCGATGTCGACGGTTTGGCAGCTTCCGCCCATGCAGAACGAATACTGGCAGGCGCCGAGATCCGCGCAGACGACCGGTTCCTCCGTGCAAACGCCGCTCCGGCAGAACGACGGGTTGCAGGGGTCCCCGCTGGGGTCGCCGCACGCCCCGCCCTCGTTCCGGGGCCGGGTGGCGCAGGCACCGTTGGCGCAATAGCCTTCCAGGCAGGCCGTGTTCAGGCTGGAGCAATCGACCGGCGTCCCGGGCCGGCAGATGCCGCCGACGCACTGGTCACCGGTGGTGCAGGCGTTGCCGTCGGTACACGGCGTGGTGTCCGCCTTCGTCGGGTTGGAGCAGGTCCCGTTGGCTGGGTTGCAAACGCCCGCGTCGTGGCACTGGTCGATCGGCGTGCATGCGACGCGGGCCGTGACCGTGCAAAACCCCGCCTGGCACGATGTCGTGGTGCACGCGTCGCCGTCGTCGCAGGCCGCGCCGTCCGCCTTCGCGGGGTTGGAGCAGACGCCGGTCCGGGGGTCGCACACCCCGGCGTCGTGGCACTGGTCCGACGCGGTGCAGACGACCGGGTTGGCGCCGATACAGGAGCCATTCTGGCAGGTGTCGGTCTGGGTGCAGGCGTTGCCGTCGTTGCAGCCGGTGCCATTTGGTTTGATCGGGTCGGAGCAGAGACCGGTCGCAGGATTACAGGTCCCAATGTCGTGGCACTGGTCCGAGGCGGTGCAATCGACGGGGTTCGACCCGACGCAGAACCCGGCCTGACAGGTGTCGGTTTGGGTACAGGCGTCGCCGTCGTTGCAGCCGGTGTTGTTCGGCTTGAACGACCAATCGGCGGTGCTGACCGCGGGTTGGCAGGACTGGCAGAAGTTTCCAGGCCGGTCGGCGCCCGGCGCGACGAACGCCCCGCCGATCCGGCAGCCGGCCCGGCAGCGCGAGCCTTCGCAGACCTGCCCCGCCGGGCAGACCCGGCCGCAGCCGCCGCAGTGGTTGGGGTCGGTCGCGAAGTCGGGCGCGATCGCGTCGCCGGGGTGGGCCCGGTGGAGCGCGAGCTCGTCGGCGCCGACCCGGAGCGTCTCCCACGGGTTGGTCGTCGAAGCCGTGCGGTGGCAGACCACCGTCTTGGCGCCCGCCGCGCGGGCCGGTCCCCCGCCGCGCGCGGCCGCCAGGGCGCCGGCCGCCCCGCCAACCAGCCCCCGCAGCACGGAGCGCCGCGACGACCCGCTCGCCACCGCCCGCGTGAGGTCGTCGAACCGGTTCCCGTCCATCTCCCCGGCCTTCCCGCTCCCGTCGGCGCGGCGGGGCCGGCCGCGCAGGCCCCCGTGCCGTGCCGGTTTCGCCGCCACGCTACGCCGTTCGGCCGGTCCCGTCAACCCTGGGGCGCGTTGCCCGTCCCGCAGGGAGCGGGTTGCGGCGCGGGGCCCGGCGCCCTGGGGGGACGCACCGGCTTTGACCGCCGGGCGGACGGGCGGACGGCTGGACTTCCGCGCGGGAGCCGCTACGATGGGCGCCTCCCCGCTCGACGGGCGATCGGGGAGGTCGGCGGCACCGGCCGCCGCCGGAGACGACGCGGCGCGACGCCGCAGCGGGAGGACCCACCGCCATGGGCGACAACGAGCAGGACCTCCGCGTCTACGGGCACGCGCTGGCCGAGGTCGAGGGGCACGGGTACACGCGCCCCCTTCAAGATGCCCCGGCCGGCGACGGCGACGGGGAAACGCCGGTGATCGAAGGGAGGTACGGACCGGCTCGCGACGCCGACGCCGAAACGCCGGAGGTCGAGGGCCGCCTGTTCCGCGCCGGGGGCGAGGCCGCCGACGCCGAGGCCCTCCTGATGGCGCGCGACAAGGAGAAGTAGCCGGGACCGGCGCTCCTCGACCGCGCCGCGGGGTGCCCGACGGCCCCCGCGGCGCCTTTCTGGCCCGCGCGACGGGTGGATCCGGCGCGCGCTCCGCCGCCCGCCGCCCGGTTCGGCGGGGCCGGCCGCTTGCTCCTCTTCGCCACGCCGGCCGGCTTCGAGCAGTTCGTCGTCGAGCTGGGCGAGCCAGTGGCTGACTGGTCCTCGCCACCGTCCGCACCGCCCGACATGGCGACGCTGATGGCCGTGGCTGCCAAATACCGCGTCGATATCCTCGGGCCATTGCCTGACGAGGCGGTCCCGATGGGACAGGCAATGAGGGGCAGCAGTGAGGACTCAGAAAGGAGCGAGGCAATGTCAGGCGAAGAGAACGCGGCCGTCGTCGAACGATGGATCGAGGCGTACAACGCCCGCGACACACGGGCGGAAGCAGCCGCCCGCGCGCCCGGCTTCGTGGCCCACGTTCCAGGTGTTCCCGTTCCCCTGGACGCAGACGCCTGGGTAGGGTTCACCGCCTCCTTCGCGGCGGCGTTTCCCGACCTGCGGCTGACGGTAGAGGAAAGCTTCGCCGCCGGAGATAAGGTCGCGGCCCGCGTGACGTTCCGCGGTACGCACCGCAGCGAGTTCCAGGGCATCCCTCCGACCGACCGGCAGGTGACGTTTTCATCTATCGAACTCAACCGCATGGTAGACGGCAAGGTGGCGGAACACTGGGTCGAACTCGACCTGCTGGGCCTGCTGCGGCAGCTCGGGGCGATCCCAACGCCGGGAACGGCCGGGAGTTAGAGCTTGCGCCAATAGGCACAGGTGGCGTCAATAAGCGACCGGCAGGAGTCGCCGTTGACGGCAGTGTTGCGGAAGCTGCCGTCAACCATGCTCGCCTATTGGCGCAGGCTCTAAAACCTAATTCAGTGACCGCAAACCCATGCAAGAACAGGGTAGTTATTCATGGGGTGCAACCGTCGATCTGTCCGATACCTCACCACGTGGAGTTAAGTCATGACCGATCGGCA
>CADCWE010000047.1 GCA_902806325.1 uncultured Thermomicrobiales bacterium
GCGCCCGGAGGCGTCGCCGGGCGGGCCGCGGGGGCGATGGTCGGACCCGGCGGCGGGGTCTCGGCCGCGCTCGGTTCCACCGGAGCGCACCGCGCCGGCTCGGTGCCGATCGGGGTCGCCTCGGCCGCGTCCTGGCCCCGCGCCGCGACCGCGCCGCCCGCCGCCGCGATCGCCGCGCCGCCGACCAGGACGACCAGCAGCAGGGCGACGACGCGCGCCGCGTGGTGCGTCGCCCGCCGCCCGCCGTTCGCCGTCGTCATTGCTCGGTCTCCCGCCGTCGCGTCTGCCCGTCCCACCGTCCTGCCCCCCGGCCCCGTCCGTTCGCCAAACTCCATGGGCGCCATTGTACCGGCCCCGTCTCCGTCTCGAACGCGCGGGGTGCTATCCTCGTGTCGCGGCGCGGCGGAGCGGTTCACCGAGGAGACCCGACGATGGACGAGGCGCGGTGGGATCTTGGCGACGCGGGCGGCGCCCCGGACGATACCCACGCCGACCACCGCGACGAGGTGGTCGAAACCCTTGCTCGCACCGTCGCCCACCTCGCCGCCCAACTGACCGTCAACCAGATCCGCCTCCGCGCCCTGGCCACGGAGCTGGCCGACCGCACGGTGCTCGACCCGGTCGCCGTCGCCGCTCGGGTGCGCGCCATCGCCGACGCCGAGGCCGGGACCTACCTGCGCGAGAACCTCGGCGACGCGCTGCGCGACGTGATCGACGTTGACGCCCTCGAAGGCGACCTCGTCGCCTACCTGAGCGCCACCGACGAGGTCTGACCCGCTCCCTCCCGCCCCTGCTCGATCAACGGCACGTGCCGTGCAACGCGGGTCTGCCTGGGGACCCGGCGGCATCGCCGCGCGGGGTCGCTTTGGGGTGGTCGCGCACCGGCGCGACCGCGAGACCGGGAGTGGGAGAACAAACGATGGTCAGCTTGGGCTTGTTGGTGATCCGGGTCGTCGTCGGGAGCATCTTCGTCGTCCACGGCTACGCCAAGGCCTTTGGCGGCGCCGGCAAAGGCGCCCAGGTGACGCCGGAGACCGAGAAGGTGCTCGGCAAAGGGTTCACCGAGGCGATGGAGCAGGGCGGCATCGCCAACGTCGCCGGGTTCATGGGCCACCTCCAGGTGCCGAACCCGAAGGCGGCGGCCTGGGCCCTGACCGTGACCGAACTCGGCGGCGGCCTGGCCCTGATCCTCGGCTGGAAGACCCGCCCCGCCGCCGCCGCCCTCGCCTTCAGCCAGGGCGTCACGATCCAGAAGGTCCACCTCCCCAACGGCCTGATCGCCGACGGCGGCTACGAGCTCAACGCCGCGCTGACCGCCGCCGCGGCCGGGCTGGCGCTGGCGGGGCCGGGGGCACTGGCGCTGGATTAGGGGGCGTTTGGCCCCTTCCCCACCCCCTCCCCCGGGTGCCCTCTGGGCGATTGGGGGAGGGGCTTTTTGTTGCCACTCGGGAAGAGGCTTGGCCCGGATGATCCCTCACTCCGGCACCTGTCGTCCCGCTACCCCGCCCCCGGTCCCAGGAAGCGATCTTCCACGAACCCTGCGAAGCCGGTCTCCTCGTGCCGATCCGTCCACCAGACCGCTCCGTCGCAGTCCCGGGCCGGCTCCGTCACGCTCTGCACCGTCCCAACCCGCGGGCGACCGACCGCCACCCCGGCCGTGCCCGCCGCCGCCATCCCGCCCCTGCGGCTCCCGTCTCGCGCCGCCCGCACCGTCGTAGTCGCCGGTTCCGGCGAACGGTGACGCGCTTGCGCGCCGATCGCCGCCGCGGTGTAGCATCCGCCCCGGAGGGCCACCGCCGATGGACGACGCCTGGCTGCCCGCGACGCCGATCCCGTTCTGGAAGATGACCGGCAGCGGCAACGACTTCGTGGTGGTCGACAACCGGTCCGGTCTGATCCCGCCCGCCGCCGTCGCCGGGTTCGCCCGCCGGGTCTGCCGCCGCGGCCTCGCCCTCGGCGCCGACGGCGTGGTCCTGATCGGCAACGCCGGCCCGGGCGACGGCGCCGACTTCGCCTGGCGCTACGTCAACGCCGACGGCTCCGACGGCGACTTCTGCGGCAACGGCGCGATCTGCGGCGCCCGCTTCGCCGTCCTGAACCGGATCGCCCCCGCCCGCTGCGTCCTCGCCACCGCCGCCGGCCCCGTCCGGGCCGACGTCCCGGACCCCGCCGACCCCCGCGTCCGGCTCGCCATCGCCGACCCCGGCCCGTTGCGGTTGGACCTGCCCGTGGATCTCGCCGGAGGGCCGCGAACCGTGCACGCGATCGCGGTCGGCGTCCCCCACGCGGTGCTCCCGGTCGAGGACCTGGACGGGTTCGGCCCCGACCCCGCCTTCGCCGAACTTGGCCGCGCCGTCCGCCGCCACCCCGCGTTCCCGGACGGCACCAACCTCGACGCGATCGCCGTCCTCGACCGTTCCACGCTGCGGATGCGGACCTACGAGCGCGGCGTCGAGGCCGAAACCCTGGCCTGCGGCAGCGGCGCCGTCGCCAGCGCGATCGTCGCCACCGCACTCGGCCGCGTCGCCCCGCCGGTGACCGTGGTTACCCGCTCCGGCCTCCCCCTGGCGGTGGATTTTGCGTGGCACCCGGCCACCGCCCGCGCCACCGCCGTCACCCTGGGCGGCGAGGCCCGGGTGGTGGCGACCGGCGAGTTGTGGCCGGAAGGGCTGTGAGGGGGTGGGGGCTAGGGTCTGGGGATGGTTGGCATAGAACGTGCGTTCTGATGAACGTCGGAGCAATGGGAACACGTCCCCAGACCCCGGACCCTATCGAAAGGAGCCACCCGATGCCCGTCGACGACCTTCGCCAAAGCCCGATGATGGCCCACCTGCTCGACGCGCTCGACCGCGGCGAGGACATCGGCCACTACGGCCGCCTCACCTTCGCCATGATCGGCCGCCACTTCGTCGACCGCGACGAGTTGGTGGCGCTGCCGGCCAAGGACAAGGACACCGACGAGGGGAAGGCCAAGTCCCTGGTGATGCAGGTCGAGGAGCGCAATTACAACCCGCCCGGCCGGGCCAGGATCATGGAGTGGCAGGCCCAGCAGGACTTCCCGATCTGCCCCAACCCCGACGACCCCGACGCCTGCAACCCCTACCGCGAGTTGACCATCCCCGAGGCCGTCCTCGAAGACATCGAGGAGTACCGGGAGCAGAAGTTCGACGCGACGGCGGAGTAGGACGGAGACGGGGAGACGGGAAGCACGACGGAGGTTCTGGCGGCGTTTGTCTCTACTTTCCGTCCCCCCGTCCCCCCGTCTCCCCGTCTCCGTCCAGCAACAACTCCATCACCACCGTGTCCACCCATCGCCCGTCCAGCATCCCCTGCTCCCGGTAGACGCCGACTTCACGGAAGCCGAAGCGGGCGTAGAGGCGCATCCCGGCTTCGTTGAAGGGGAACGCGGCCAGGACCAGTTTGTGGTAGCCGAGGCGGCCGGCTGCGGCGATCAGGGCGGCGAGCAGCGCGCCGCCGACCCCGCCGCCGCGCGCCTCCCGCCCGACGTAGACCGAAAAATCGGCGACGAAGCGGTAGGCCGGGCGCGGGCTAAACGGGTTTAAGCACCCCCAGCCGACGACCTCGCCGCCCCGCTCCGCCACCAGCACCGGGTGCCGCTCCCCGCGTCCGAGGAGCCAGGCGCGGCGCTCGTCTTCGTCGCGCGGCTCGGTCTCCAGGGTCGCCAGCCGGTCTGCGATCCCCTGGTTGTAGACGCGGGTGATCGCGGGGATGTCCGCGTCTTGGGCGGGGCGGACGGTGGTTGGGATTCGAGGCGTGTCGTCCAACGGCCCCCTCCCCAATCGCTCCCCTCCGCGGGGGAGGGGCTCTCGCCTTAGGCCTCGTTCCGCCGCGGAGACCCTGCGGCTTCCCCCGTTCCCCCCGCAGATGGGGAGCGATTGGGGAGGGGGCCTCACCGCACCCAGAAACGCTGCCGCCCTACCCCTCGTCCAGCCCGTGGTACGTCTCCCCGGCGTCGGTGCGGTGCTCCTCGCCGGCGAAGGAGTGCTGGTTCTCGACCAGGGTCGGGGCGGGAGGGACCTCGCCGGCGGCCTCGTCTTCGGGGTTCTCCAGCGGGTCGCCGGCGTCGGCGACTTTTGGTGCGAGGTCCGACCGCTCGTCGCCGGGGATCGGCTCGTCGAAGATCGCCCCGAGGTCGTCGCCGGTCGGGGCGGTCGCGGCGTCGCGTGGGTCGGCCATCGGGTCCTCCTCGTCGCGTCCCCGATCCAGATCCGGAGGCGGGGGTCTTGCGGATGGTTCCTTTGTTGCAGGGGACGTGCCAGGGGGAACGGTGGCCGGCGTCCCCGGTCATCGTCCGCACCCCGAAGGGATCGCTCGACCATGGACCCCGCGACACCGCCGCGCTGGACCGACCGCCTGCCCGAACTGCCGCGGGTGCTGCACAACCGTGCCTATCGCCGCTACTGGCTGAGTCAACTCGTGTCCTTGACCGGCACCTGGATGCAGCAGGTCGCCTCGTCGCTGGTCGTGCTGACGCTGACCACCTCGGCGTTTGCCCTCGGCCTGGTCAGCGTGGTCGGGTCGTTGCCGATGCTGCTGCTGACCTTGCAGGGCGGCGTCGTCGCCGACCGCCACGACAAGCGGGCGATCCTGATCGTCACCCAGAGCCTGCTCGGGTTCTTCGCCCTGGTCTACGCCGGGCTGGTCCTGGCCGACGTCGTCGCCTACTGGCAACTGCTCGCGCTGGCGGTCGTCTTCGGCGTCGCCGCCGCCTTCGAGCTGCCGGCCAGCCAGGCCTTCGTGCCGGAGCTGATCGACCGCGAGGATCTACCGGAGGCGATCGCCCTCAACGCCGTCGCCTTCAACGGCACCCGCCTACTCGGCCCCGCCCTGGCCGCCGTGGCGATCGGCGCCTTCGGCCTCGCCAGCGCCTTTCTGTTGAACGCGCTCTCGTTCCTGGCCGTGATCGGCGTGCTGGTTAGCCTGCGCGGGCGGGCGGTGGAGAAGCCCGCCGTCCCCCGCGGCGGCGCCCTGCGCGAAGGGCTGGTCTACGTCCGGGGGCGCCCGGCCCTGCTCGGCCTGGTCGGGATCACTGGCTTGACCTCGCTGCTGGTGTTCCCGAACCTGGCGGTTTTGATGCCGCTCTACGTGACCGAGGTACTGGGCGGCGGCGACGCCTGGGTCGGGGTGATGCTGGCCTGCTCCGGCGCCGGGTCGCTGACCGGGTCCCTGGCCCTCTTGCGGGGCGAGAAGACCGAGGCGGCGGCCAACACCCGGATCCGGCTCGGCGTCGTCGGGGTGGCGGCCGGGCTGCTCGGGTTGGCTCTGGCGCCCTCGTTCGCGGTCGCCATTCCGGCCACGCTGGTGCTGTCGTTCTCGCTCTCGCGGACGATGGCCCAGGTCCAGACCCGGGTCCAGGAATTGGCGCCGGACGCGCTACGCGGCCGGGTGATGAGCATCCACGGCCTCGCCTTCACCGGCGTGATGCCCTTCGCGATCCTGCTCGTCTCCGGCACCGCCGAACTGATCGGCCTGCCCCGCACCCTGCTGATCGCCGCCGCGCTCTACCTGGTGATCGGGGTCGTCCTCTACCGCCGCTTCATCCGCCACCCCGCGGTCGACCCCGACGGTGTGGCGGCGGTCCGCGCGGTGGTATCCCCCTAGTGGTCCGTCAAGCCTCAAATGCCGGGTAGAGGCGCTTGAGCTTGATCCGGGCGTCGGCGGTCGTGAACTGCCAGTCGACCGCCGTCGCGGCGGCGTTGCGGCGGTCGGCCCAGGCGGTCGCCTCCCGCTCCATCGCGTCCCGGTCGGGCAGCCGCTGCCGGAGGCATTGCCGCTCCAGCGCGCTCAGCTCGATCTCGGCGATGTTGAGCCAGCTCCCGTGCTTGGGCGTGTGGTGGACCTCTAGCCGATCGACCAGGCGCTTCGCCTCCGCCGCCGGGAAGGCGGCGTAGAGGGAGGCCGGGGAGTGGGTGTTGAGTTGGTCCATCACCAGCACGATCCGCTCCGCCGCCGGGTAGTGGGTGTCGACCAGCTCCTTGACGCACGCGGCGAAGTCGAGGCGGGTCCGCTGATCGCTCACCAGCACCGCCCGCCAGCCCCGCAGCGGTTCGGTGGCCAGGAAGAGGTTGGCGACCCCGCCGCGGGCGTACTCCGGGTCGCGCCGGGCGGGTCGCCCCGGCGCGGACGCCGTCGGCGGGCGGACCTCGCCGAGCATCTGCCGGCTGGTCTCGTCCAGGCACACCACCGGCTGGGCCGGGTCGTAGGGGCGCCGGTAGACCTCCAGCACGTCCTCCATCCGCCACACGAACTCGGGGTCGGCGGTGGGGGCGAAGCACCACTGCTCCACCAGCCAGGGCTTCACCGCGTTTTTTTGAGCGTCTGGCGCACCGTCTCGTGGGACACCGCCGCCACCACCTCCAGCCGCACCAGCTCCCCGGCGAGCAGGCGCAGGCTCCACCGATCGACGCCCGCCGGCGTCTCGGAGCAGGCGAGGGCGACCAGCTTGGCTTCCTGCTCCCCGTCGAGGGCGCGCGGGTAGGGCCGGTCCGGGCGCTTGCGCGCCAGGGTCGCGGCCAGCCCTTCGGCCACGAACTGCCGGCGCACGCGCAGCACCGTGCTCGGGTTGACGTCGAGCGCCCCGGCCACGGCGGCGTCGGACCAGCCGGGGCCGCCCTCGCCGTGGTCGGCCTTGAGCAGGATCCGGGCGCGGGTCAGCGTCCGCGCCGGGGCGGAACCGGAGCCGACCAGGCCCCGGAGTTCGGCGCGCTGGTCCTCGGCCAGGAAGACGCGGTGCGGGCAGGCCACGGCGGGCACTCCTTGGCGGGCGGGCCGATCGACGCCCATCCCCCGCACGGCCCAGTCCACCGGCGTTTGAGGCTTGACGGACCACTAGGAGCAAGAGATCGCCGGTCGCGACCGCCCCCTGGGAAGTATCCTGATTGCCCGCGGCTGGATCTCCGACGCCGACCTCGGCCGCTGCGTCGAGGAGCAGTGCATCGAGGCCCTGGCCCGCGTGATCACCGCCGACCGAGGCGTCTTCGTCTACGCCCGCGGCACCACCGCCTCCCGGCGGACCGAGATCGTGCCGCTCAACACCGATCGTATTCTGCTCGAAGCCACCCGGCGCACCGACGAACTGAGCACCCTCCGCGGTCTCCTCCCGCCGCCGACCGCCCCCTCGTCGTCGGCGCCGCCATCAACGCCGAAGTCGACTCGCTGACGAACCTCGAAGTCCTGGTCGCCGCCACCCTCCAATCCGGCGCCGGATCGCTGGCCGAACTGGTGGACCAGCTCGGGATGGACGAGATCACCCTCTGGCGAACCGTGATCTCGATGCGCGAGCGTGGTTTGCTCGTCGTCGGAACCAGCACCCTGAACCCCGGCACCGATCTCCTCCACTTCCCCACCTTCGACCTGCGCGCCGACGGCGACCCAACCCTGGACGATCGGCCGCCGGATCGCCTGCGGTAGGGAATCCCGCACCGCCCGGGTGACCCTGACGAAATCGCCACGCCGCTTTCCGCGTCACTTGTCCGCCACGCGCCGTGGTCCCGGCGCGTTCGCCAACCCGCTATCATCCCCTCATGAAACCGGCTCCCCACGATCCAACCGAACGGCTATGGACCCCCTGGCGGATGCGGTACGTCGGCGGCGGCGGCGCCGAAACGGGCTGCCTCTTTTGCACCCGCCTTGCGGCCGACGACGACGTCCGCTCCCTGATCGTCCACCGCGGCGAGCGCGCCTTCGCCATCCTCAACCTGTTCCCCTACAACACCGGCCACCTGATGCTGGTGCCCAACGACCACGTCGCCAGTCCGGAAGGCGCCGACCCCGCGGCCATGACCGAGATCGCGGCGCTGCTGCCGCCGGTGCTGCGCGCCCTGCGCCGGGTTTTCGGCTGCGACGGCTTCAACGTCGGACTCAACGTCGGCAACGTCGCCGGGGCCGGGGTCGCCGACCACCTCCACCAGCACGTCGTCCCCCGCTGGACCGGCGACGCCAACTTCATGCCGATCCTCGCCGCCACGATGGTCCTGCCGGAGCTGATCCCGGTCACCTTCGCCAAGATCCGGGCCGAACTCGGCCGCGAACTCGCCCCACCTGGCACCCAACCGGCCGTGGTCGCCGTGCTGCTCTCGGCCGACCACGGCGGCGTATTCCTGCCATCCCCTGGCGACCGTCTCCCGTCCGCCCCCGCCGGTCATGGCGAGCCATTGTGGCGGGCGGCGGTTCGCGCGCTTGGGGATGACGCCCCCAGCGCGGAGTTGGTTGGATGGGCCGGACCAACCCGCGCAACGCCTGGCGGGGTCGCCGCCCTCGCGTTCCGCGCCGGTGCAACCGGTGCTGGCGGTTATGTTCGTATTGAGGAGGCAACCGAGCTACTCGTGTCCGATACCGACCGCGCCGCCGTCGTCAGCGCGGTCGCCAACCTCGCGCCCTCGGTCGCCGCCCCATGACCGGGTTGCGCGCCGCCGTGGTGCGGTCCCTCCTGGTCGGGCTGCTGATCGCCTTCCCGCCGATCGGGGCGCCGCCGGCGACCCCGACGCCGCCGGGTAACGTCCACCTCGCTCTTGGCGATTCCCTCACCGCCGGGGTCGGCGCCTCGGATCCGGGCGCGCGCGGCTTCGCGGCTCTTGTCACCGGCTACCTTTCGGCCCAGACCGGTCGACCGACCGCGCTGGTCAACCTCGCCGTCCCCGGCGAGACGACCGCGTCCTTTCTTTCCGGCGGCCAACTCGCCCGCGCCGAGGCGGCCATTGCCGACGCCCGTGCCGCGGGTCGCCGACTCGACCCGATCACCCTCTCGCTCGGCGCCAACGACCTCATCGCCGCTCCCGCCACCGCCAACGATCGCGAACGCGCCCTCGCCGGCGTCGCCGCAAACCTCCGCCGCATCCTCGCCGCCCTCGTGTCCGCCGCGGGACCCGGGGACCGGGCGCCCCGGCTCCTCGTCCTCACTCCCTACGACCCGACCGCCACCGATCCCTCGCTGCCCAACACCGACGCCTGGTGGATCGCGCGACTCAACGACGCCATCGCCGCCGAAACCGCCGGCGCGGGCGGGACGCTGGTCCCGCTCGATCCGGTCGTGCGCGGTCGGGAAGCCGAACTGACCCACCGCCCGACCGACATCCACCCGACCAACGCCGGTCACGCCGCCATCGCCGCCGCGGTCTGGGCGGCGTCCCGGTTCGACCGCAACCCGCCGTCGGTCCGCTTCGACCGCCCCGCGCCGGGCACCCTGACGCGCCGCACCCCGACCGTCGCCGCGCTCGTTGGCGACCCCGCCGGGATCGCCGAGGTGACATGGTCGGTGGACGGCGCGCTCCAAGGACCGCTCCCCTTCGTCCCCGCCCTCGGTGCCCACGCGACCGTTTGGGATACCCGGCCGCTGGCGCCCGGCCGCCACCTCCTGGAGGTGCGCGCGACCGACATCGGCGGCAACGTCGCCACCGCCAGCCTGATGGTCGAGGTCCTGGGACCGGCCACCCCCTTGCCATCTAACTAGCCCATCCGGTCCGGCCCGTGCAGGCCGTCTCGGCTTCGAGAATCTGGGACCGCCGGATCATCGCCTGTGAGTCGCTTCCGCCTTACCCTCACAGAACACGACCCCGTACCGCGGTGAGCCGGTGGATATTGGACAAGACCTCGATGACCGCGGCTTCGACCTGCAAGGCAGGCTCGGCAGCTTCGGGATCTCCGATACTCTGCAGATGGTCGGGTTCTCCGGCAAAACGGGCACCCCGACCTCGATCCAAGGTTGGAACACCCCGACCATCTCCTTCGAGCAGGGCCGCATCTGCTACGTCGCCGCCGGTGCCCGCCTGCCGGGGATGTTCGACCTCCTGATCCGCACCGGTCGCCTCCAGCGCCACCAAGTGGATGGCTTCCGCGCCCACCGCCCCGGCAAGACCGACCAAAAGATGCTGGCGGAACTCGTCCATCGCAACCTGCCTGGCCGCCAGGACCTGGATCGGTGCAACGAGCGCATGCTAGACCGCCGTCTACACCTTGTTCCTCTGGCGCAACGGCGTCTTCACCTTTAGGGCCGGGGAGATCGTCAAGGAGGGAGGCGTCGCCGTCACCGTCGACGGCAACCACCTGATCATCGAAGGCACCCGGTGGGTCGACGAGCGGATCGAGATCAGCCCGGTCGTCTCCCGTCTGTGTTCATGATCTTCCGCCACCGCGCCACCCTGGTCGAGCGCCAGGTTCCCCCGCATCTTCGCGGAACCTTCGAACTTGTCGACGGTCGTCGCGACTTCTCGGGCATCTCCCGCATCACCGGCGTCACCTAACTCGACGCCGCCCGTGCCTTAGACGGCCTGGTCAAAGCGCGCCAGGTTGAAGCCATCCCGCCAAACAAGCGCAAGGTCATCGCGTTGTTCACCCTGGCCGTTGAGTCCATCTACCTAGACTGGACCTGTTCGACTACGGCCGCGATGCGCTGATCTTCGAGAACCAACTCAACCGCTTCGCGGTCAAGAACAAGCTCCGCGTTCGGATGGCCGCCGGCAAGATCTTGCGCAGCGATCTCGATGCCCCGATCGGCCCGACCGAACTGGTCGCCCTCTCCACGCTCTTCGTCGGGATTCAGAACAACACGTTTTCCAAGAGCTACGAACCCAGCGTCTCCCAGGGGTTGATGGAAGGCCTCTACCTCAACTCCGACCCGGATATCCAGAGCATGATGCGGATGTGCGAGCCCATCGAAATCGAGCGCAAGCGCCCGAACGGCGGCACCAGCGACTGGATCGCGCCGGGGGGCGTCGCCAACGCCCCGGTGCCGCAACCGGTGCCGGCGAAGCGTTTGGGGGCGGCGGCGTGGCGCGGAACCGAATGCCCCGCGCCACGCTGCCCTGCCGCCGACGTTCGACCCGGCCCCACCTCCCGGGGCTATACTCCGCGCTGCTTGTTCGAGGCGCGAGTACCACCGGGCACGACGCTCCGGATGGTCGCGGGGGCCGGCCAACAGTATGAGTACCGAGTTTCGACGCTATGCCGGTGACCGGCGAGGGGGCGCCACCAACGGCGTCCTGTTCGCCGCTTCCGGCATGCTGCTCGCCCTCGCCGATGCGCTGCTCCACCCGCTGCTGGTGCTGCCCCTGATCGTCGCCCAACTGACGGATTCGTGGCTCGCCGTCGGTGCGGTTGCGGCCATCGCTGGTGGAATGTGGTTCGTGCCCCAGCCGTTGGCCGCGTGGGTGGTCGGCGGCCGGCGCAAGCTCGCCTGGGCCGCCGGCGCGGCGCTCGTGCGGGCGGCCGCGATCGCCCTGCTCGCCTACGTGCTGGCCCAGGCCGCGGGCGCCGGCGACCCCAATCTGCTCCGCTCGCTCCTGATCTGCTACGCCGCCTACGTCCTCGCCGGGGGGTTCGCCCACGTCGCATTCGCCGGCGTGGTGGACCGGGCCGTCCCCCACGGCGGTCGCCCCGCCCTGCTCGCCATCCGGTCGCTGCTCGGCACCGCCGCCGCCGCCGCCGCTGGCATGATCGTCTACCGGGTCTTCGACGACCCCGGCTCCCCCTTTCCTCGCAACGCCGAACTGCTCACCACCGGCGCCGCCGTCGCCTTGGTCGCCGCCGCCTGTTTGGTCGCGCTGACCAAAGAACCCGGCCGGCTGGGGCCCACCCCAGCCGCCCCGTTTGGACGCAGGCTCCGCCAGAGCGCGGCCGCGCTGGGCGACCCAAGCCTCCGCCGCTACCTGCTGATGCGGATTCCGCTGGCGCTGGCCGCCGCGCTCGACCCGTTCTACCTGCTCTACGCGCAGCGGGAGTTTGGCATCCCGCTCCGGATCGCGGGCGCCTACCTGGTCGCGCTGGTCCTGGCCCGGCTCGTCTCGACCGTGCTCTGGCGCCCGATCGCCGCCCGTCATGGGCCGAAGGCGGTCCTCCAGGGCGCGGCGCTGGTCCGGATCCTCATCCCGTTGGTCGCGCTGCTGCTGCCCTACCTCGCGGAAACCCCGCTCTACCGCCAGCGGGTCACGGACCCGGCGACGATCCACGCGCTCTTCGGCGTCGTGTTTGTCGGCGTCGGCGTCGCCCTCGGCGCCCAAATCCTGGCCAACCACGCCTACCTGGTCGCGATCGCCCCGGCCGACCGCCGCCCCGCCTACGTCGGCGTCGCCAACGCGGTCATCGCCGTGGTTGCCGCGACGCCGCTCGCGGTCGGGCTTGCGCTAGACCGGGACGCCGGGTTTCGCAACCTGTTCCTGGTTGCCGTCCTGGTCGGCTTCGTCGCCGTCGTCGCGACCGGCGCGCTGACCAACCCGGCCCCGACGCCGCGCTTGGCGCCGGGCGCTTGGCGCTTGCGCCGCGCTCGGCCGTGACCGATCGCGATCTCGGGCCGGCGCCCCACCACCCTCCGAGGACTTCGTCGCGTCGCGGTCGATCGGCGCAACGGCGTTGCGACGGCGACGGACTACGCCTCCTCGATGCGAAAATTCCTCTTCGGCCACCCCGTCGCCCCTTCCGGCAGCGGGTCTTGCTCGTCCTGGGGGGCGACGGTACCGGCGCCGTCGGTGGCGCGGAGGCGGAGTTCGATCTCGGTGTCAGGGACGCCATCGAACGGGAAGACCCAGCGGACCCACGTGAATGGCGCGTTCAGGGCCGGTTCCAGCATCGCGTCGGCCCAAGTCTCGCCATCGTCGAGGCTGATTTCGACCCGGCTGATTCCACGGTCGCCGGCCGAGGCGACGCCGGCGGCGACGTTCGGGCCGGGAGCCAGCTTGGCGCCGTGACGCGGCGACTCGACCCGCCCCCAGATCTGGTAAGGCGCCGGGTCGCTCCAGCCGCGGGTCTGCCAGTAGCCCTTGAAGTCGTGGTCCACCACCTCGATGGTCTCCAGCCATTTCACGTTCTTCATGCCGTAGATCGCGGGCACGATCATCCGCGCCGGGTAGCCGTGGTCCGGGCGCAGTGGCTCGCCGTTCATGCCGACCACCACCAGCGTGTCCGGATCCATGCCCTGCGCGATCGGGATCGAGTCCTCGTAATCGTCGGAGCAGCGAAACTTGAGATCGACCGCCCCCGGCTTCACCCCGGCCTCGGTCAGCAACGCGGCGAGCGGGATTCCGGTCCAGAGCGCGGTCCCGATCAGATCGCCGTTGAGGGTGTTGGAAATGCAGCAGAGGGTGGTGATGTTTTGGGTGGACGCCCGTGCCACCAGTTCCTCGTAGGGCAGTTCAAGCTCCCGCTCGACCAGGCCGCCGATCTTTAGGCTCCACCCTTCGCCGTCCACCTCCGGGTCGGAAATGTTCTTCGAGACGTGGTAGAAGTCGGCCACCGAGGTCAGCACCGGCGGCAGCTTGGCGTCGGCTTCCAACTGCGCGAACCGGGTGGCCGGGGCCTCCGGATCGATCGCGCCCGCCTCGCCCGGGTCCCCCGGTTCGAGGACCGTACCGGGTTGCGCCGGCGGGTCGCCAAGCGGCGCCGTCGTCGGCGGGCCACCGGCGCCGGGTGCGGTCGTCGGCGTCGGTGCCGCCCCGCCCCCGGCCGCCGCGGTGGCGGCGATGGATTGCGCGGATTGTCGACTGGACTCGACCGCGACCCGGGAGACCCGCGGATTGAGCAACCGCCACGTTGCCCCAACGACCGCCGCCAGCATCGCCAGGGACCCGCCGCGCTCGATCAGGCGGCGGCGGCTGACGGCGCCGTGTTCCGTCGCCCGGGCGGCGACCGCCATCGGCTCCGCCAGAATCGCCCAGACAACCGCGAAGACGACGAACCCCGCGATCAGCGGCGCCTGCAGCGCGCCCGGGTTGCGGGTGTCGGCGCCGAACGGCCCGAGGTGGGCGATCGGATGGACCGCCAACCCCGTGAACAGCATCAACCCGGCCGCGACCGCCCCCCCGGCGAGCAGGCGGGCGGCGAGATCGTTCCGTCGTCGCACCGCCAGCCGCCCGGCCCACCCGCCGGCGTACGAGCCGACCGCGACGATCCCGAACAGGACCGCGACGAACAGCGTCTTTTTCGCCAGGCTGCCGTAGTTCTCGGTCGTGCTGCCAAAGACCGACAGCGGCGTCAGCCGCGCCACCGCGGCCAGCACCGACTCCGGGAACGCCTGCACCCCCGTCGGCGACCAGGTCAAGCGCCACAGCAGCTGCACCGCCAGCATCGCCACCGCCGCCAGCGCGCCGGCCTGCCCCGCCCGCGCCACCACGACGCGGGGCGGTGTCTGATTCTCCGTCATCGTCGGTCCTTGCTCCTCGCGGGAGGGCCTATCCGGGTAGAAGAGCGCCGTCCGCCGGCACGACGCCGCGACCGCGACCGCATCGTGCGCGCCGCGCTCACTCATGGTACGTCGCGCGTGCCAGCCACGGATGACGCCGGGCGACCGGCCGGGGGCACGTTCCGGATCACCCACCGGCGTTGGTCGTGCGCCCCCCCCGCTCCGCGATCCGTTCGTTCAAGGCCCGCTCGACCATGGCGTCCGCCGTCGGCGACCCGGCGGCGACCTCGTGGGCGCGCACGGTAGCAACCAGCACCTGGTCCATGAATTGGCCGATCTCGACGAAGAGTCGGGCGGCCCGCTTCGCGGCCAGCCCTTCGTCGTCGATCATCCCCATCACCGATTGAACCACCGGGAAGCGAAAATAGAGGAACGCGTCGACCGTCTCCGCCGCGCCCAACCCGGCTCCGGCCCCCGCCCGGCCGTAGTGGCCGCCGATCTGCTCCGCCTCGGCCAGCAGGGACGCGCGGTCGGCGGCGCCCGGCGCGGCGGCGGCGTAGCGCACCGCGAGGTCCACCAGGCGGCGACCGAGACGTCGGTGTTCTTCAAGGGTCGCCGCGCTGTAGGCGCGGAACCAGCGTCGCTCGCGGGCGCCGCGCAGGTATTGGTCTTCGTACGCGGACAGGGAGCGGTCGGTCAGCTCCTGACGGCCGACGCGGGGGCGTTCCTGGCGGGTCGGGCCGTCGCCGACCAGGGCGCGCAGGTCGGTCTCGGCGTAGCGGCGGTGGCCGCCGGGAGTGCGGAAGACCGGCACCTTGCCGGCGTCGCTCCACCGCCGCAACGTGGACTGGTCGACCCCGAGCAAGCGGCAGGCTTCGTTGATCGAGAGCCACCGCCCACCGCCACTGAGCGCCGCGTTCCCGCGTTCTCGGACCGGCGGTTGGGTCGGCATCGTCCCCTCCAGCCGCGCGGCGGATTGCGCGCCCCTGGGGCGACCGGCGTTGGTCCGCCCGGAATGATCCGGTCAAGGGCGGCTAGTGTAGCGACGAGCCGCGGCGTGTCAATCGGTCACAACCAGGAATCGACGGCGAACGCCCGACGGGTCGCCTATCCGGCGTGCGCCGCCCGGTAGCGCTCCCGGCTCTGCTCGATCACGGCGCAGGCCTGCTCGGCCGAGTGCCAGCCCAACACTTCGGTCGTCTTGTGCTCCAGCAGCTTGTAGGTGGCAAAGAAGGTTTCGATCTCGCGCAGCCAATGGTCGCCAAGCTCGACCATCGTCCGCACGTGCGCGTAGCGGGGGTCGCCGACCGGCACCGCCAGCACCTTAAAGTCCGACCCCTTCTCGTCGCGCATGTCCAGGCCACCAACCGGGCGGGCCGGGACCAGGCAGCCGGGAAAGGTCGGCTCCTGGACCAGCACCAGTACGTCCAGGGGGTCGCCGTCCTCGCCCAGCGTGTCGACGATGAAGCCGTAGTCCGCCGGGTAATGGACCGAACTGTAGAGCACGCGGTCCAGCTTCAGGCGCCCGGTGGCGTGGTCCACCTCGTACTTGTTCCGGCTCCCGCGCGGGATCTCGATGAATGCCACCACCGCTTCCGGTTCGGGGTCGGCATCGCCCGCCGCCCGACGACTCGCTTCCGCGACCACGCGCGCCTCCCTTGTGCCGTCGACCGTCGCCCGGACGCCGTCGACCGGGCGCTTGTCCGGCTAGGGTAACGCACGCTGGGCGGCGGCGCCCGGAATCACTCGACGTCGACCAAGCGGTGCCGGACGGCAAAAATGAGGGCCTGGAGCCGGGTTTCGACGCCAAGCTTGTGGAGCAGATTGACCATGTGGGTGCGCACGGTCTCGACGCTGATGCTAAGCCGGGCCGCGATCGCCTCGTTGTCCATCCCATCGGCCAGGCCTTGGAGCATGTCCCGCTCGCGCCGCGTCAGCCGCCCGATGGTTACCCGCGCCCGCTCGTCCTCCTCCCGTTGGCGACCGGCCAGGCCGAGGAGCTCGACCGCCTCCGTGGGGCTAAGCAGGCTTTCGCCGGCCGAGAGGCGGCGCACCGCGTCGACGATCGCCTGGATCGCGCAGGACTTGTGCAGCACGCCGGAGGCGCCCGCCTCGACGGCGCGGGCCAGGTGCCCGCGGTCGGTGACCGAGGTCAAGACCAGCACCGCGCCCTCGGGGTTGCTGCCCCGCACGTCGCGCACCAGCTCGACGCCGTCGCCGTCCGGCAGCCCCAGGTCCACCACCGCCACGTCGACCGGGCGTTCCGCGATCGCCCGCCGTGCTTCGGCCAGGCTGCCCGCCTGGGCGACCACGCTGATGCCGTCCTGGCGACCGATCACGAACGCCAGCGGCTGGCGGAACGAGACATGGTCGTCGACCAACAAGAGCCGGATCACCGGACGACGGCCAGATCGAATGCGAAGCAGGTCTCGCCGCCCGGCTCCGAGGTCACGGTCAGGTCACTGCCGTGCGCGAGCACGATCTGGCGCGACAGGTACAAGCCCAGCCCGCGCCCGGCGATTCCGTTCGCCACCGCCGCCCGTCCCCGGCCGCACCGCTCGAAGATCCGCGTTTGTTCCGCCCCGGGGATTCCGGGTCCGTGGTTGGTGACCGTGACCCGGACGACGTCCCCCTGCCGCGTCGCCGAAAGGGCAATCGGGGTCCCCGGTGGCGCGTATTTGGCGGCGTTGCCGAGCAGATTCCGCAGCACCTGGGCGATCCGCTCGGGGTAGGCCCGGACCCGATCCCGAACGACCAGCGAGACCGAGAACGGGTGCTCACCGGGCAAGGTGCGGGCGAACGCGGCGGCGTCGGCGAGGACCAGATCCGCCCGGACCGGGAAGGGGTAGATCGCGAAATCGGCGTCGTCGGCCGTGGCTTGGCCGATGGTCCGCACGTCGGCCGCCAGGGCGTCGAGCAGCGTCGCCTCGCCGCGGATGGTGGCCAGGGCAGCCCGGCGCTCCGCCGGATCGAGCGGCCCCAGGTCGAGCATCTCGGCCACGGTCCGGATCGCCGCGATCGGCGAGCCCAGCTCATGCGCCACCAGCGCGGTGCGGTCCGCTTGGCGGGCGAGGGTCGCCCGCTCCCGCGCCAACAGCGCGTCCCGCTCGGCGGCGAACCGCCGCAGCTCGACCATCCCGCCGGCCCCGACGGTCGCCGCCAGCCCGAACGCGAGCAGGTCCGCCCCGGTTAGGTCGGAGACCGTCGCCGCCGGGGCCACCGCGTGGTGCCACTGCGAGCCGGCGTGCAGCACAAGTGCCGCCGGCAGCCAGCCGTCGAGGACGGGTCGCGCCGTCCGGTCGGCGCCGATCGCCGCCGCCATCGCCACGGCGATCGGCGCCGCCCAGAGCGCCCAATGCCACCCGGACAGCGCGCTCCAGGCCAACGGGCCCGTCTCGCCCGGGGAGACCACGTCGTCGGACCGAACCAACGCCGGCAGGAATGGGGCGGTTGCCACGATCAAGGACCCGGCCGCGGCGGTCGCCACCAGGACGAATCCGACCGGCACCGCGGAGCAGCGAATCGGCCGCGCCGGGACCGTGCCGAACGCGAAGCAGATCCCGGCTACCAGCGCGATCAGCGCCGCCGCGTAGACCGCCGCGGTCCCGTTGGCGGTGCCGGCGCGGTCCAACGACCCCACGCCGAACCCGGTCAGCATCGAACCCAGGGCCAAGGTTGCGCACCCGCACCCGGCCCAGCGCCGCCGGTCCTTTGCCCCGTCCTCCGGGAACAGCGCCAGGATCAGCGCCCCAAACCCAAGCGCCAGCGCCGTCGCCGCCGCGCCGCCGCCCTGCCACCGGGCGTTGCGCAAGTCAAGGTCCCGCGCCCCGCCGACCGCGACGATCCCCGTCCAGATCACGACCGCCGCCAGCGCGCCGGCGACCACGGCGCGACCGCGCACCCCGCCGATCGGCGCCAATCCGGCGCGGGCCAAGCGGCGTGGCGCTCCCTCGATGGTGCGCAGCGGTCCGATGCCGGCGCTCCGGGATCGGCTTGGCACGGCCTGGCGCGCCTCGTTCCGATCTCGCAGCACACGACGTTGCGCGCCGATCCCGTTCGCCGCCACCACGCTCCTCCCGGCCCGCTTGTCCCCGACCGCTCCCGTTCCGTATCGCCCGGTCGGGGGCGCTTCGCCGTAGCATCCGCCCCAGGCGGATTCCGGTCATCCCTCGGATTGGGTATTTTTGGGGCGGAATCGCGCCGCGCTTCCCGAACACCCCATTAAACGAACACACCGGCCCCAAGGCCGGTTTCACCACTCGCTCCCGGCCGCCCAGGTGACCACATTACGGGCGGCAGTTCGTCGCATCCACGGATCTTCGGTTCGCGCCCGGCGTTCGGTCAAGCGAACGACCGAACAAGAATGGACTCCCCGCACAATACCGGGTTCCGCGTCTAGAGTCAATCACCCGCCGACGAACTCGCCGGCCCCGGCCGCGCCCCGCAGGCGAAACGAACGAGCAGCGCGATCCGATCGATCAAGGACACCAACCCGTCCAACTCCATGTCCGGCAGCGTCACTTCCTCGTCGTCCACGCGAACCGTGGCCGCGGTTCGCCCTTCCGGGTACAGCGCCACCCACCCCAACGGTCCGCCCGGTGCTCCCTCGCAGCGGCTGCAAATGACCAGATGGGGGCGCCACCGCCGCACCGCGCCGTCCAGCTCCGACGGCTCGACGACGGAAACCTGAACCGTCGGGCGCAGCAACGAGACCGCCGCCTGCAGCACCTCGCGGTAGGCGAGCGGTTCGTTCCCGAGTAAGATCCGCAACCCGTCCATCGCGCGCTCGCCCCCGGTTCTTCGACCAGGCGATCGTTCGCCCTCGCAGCAGTATTGCCCCGCCGGTGGAACCGCGTCATCACTCAGATGGACCAATTCGGTTGAGAGAACGTTAATCTCCCAATCGTGTCCTACGCCCCGGCGCGGGGATCCGCCGCCGATTCGCCCGCGAACGGACTCGGCGGACCAGGGCACGGCCGTACCCTGTCGTCTCGCGACGGCGCCCGGTTCCGGCCGGGTCCGCCGATCGCCCCGGAACACCCCGATCGCGGCCACCGCGATCCCGGCCCGGACCTCGTTTCCCGCCTCACCCGCCGCCGAACAACGCCTCCCGGACCGCCATCACCTGGCCGCGGAGGGCGGCGTTGGTGGACAAGTCGCGCTCGATCTTGGCGATCCCGTGCATCACGGTGGTGTGGTCCCGGCCACCGAGTTCGCGGCCGATGTCGACCAGGGATGCGTCGGTCTCCTGCCGGGCCAAAAACATCGCCACCTGGCGCGGCAGCACGATCTCCTGGGAACGGGCGCGCCCCCGGAGGGCGGCGACCCCGATCTTGTAGTAAACGGCCACCGCCTCGACCACCGCAGCCGGCGAGGTTTTGACCCGCCGCGTGCCGATCGCGGCGTCGGTCAGGGCCTCCATCGCCAGCGGCAGGCTCAACGGTCGGTCGGTGATCTGGGCCAGGGCCAGGATCTTGTTCAGCGCCCCTTCCAGTTCCCGGATGTTGCTTTGGTCTTTTTGGGCCACGTACTCGACCACGTCGGCCGGAACCGCGACCCCCAGCTCTTCGCCTTTGGTGCGCAAGATGGCGGTCCGCGTCTCGTAGTCGGGGAATTGGACGTCGGCGATCAGGCCGCCCTCGAACCGGGAGCGGAGCCGGTCCTCCAGCGCAGAGATGGACTTCGGCGGCTTGTCGCTGGTGATGATGACCTGCTTGCCGCTCTGGTAGAGGGCGTTGAAGGTGTGGAAGAACTCCTCCTGGGTGCTCTCCTTGCCGGCGATAAACTGGATGTCGTCGATCATCAAGATGTCGATCGTGCGGTAGCGGGCGCGAAACTCGTCCATCCGCTGGGCGCGGATGGCGTTGATCAGATCGTTGGTGAACTTCTCGGAGGAAACGTAGGCGATGGTCAAGTCCGGCCGCAGCCCCAGCGCCCGGTGCCCGATCGCGTGCAAGAGGTGGGTCTTGCCCAACCCCACCCCGCCGTGGACGAAAAACGGGTTGAACTTGCCGCCGGGCTGCTCGGCCACCGACAGCGACGCGGCGTGGGCGAACCGGTTGGAGGAGCCGACGACGTAGCTCTCGTAGACGTAGCGCGGGTTGAGCCCGTGGGCCGGCGCGGCGGCCAGCGCCAACTGGGTCGAGGGTCTCGGTACCGCGGGGGCTCCCGCGCTCGCTCGACCGGATGCCCCGGCTGCGGTGCGGGCCGATGGAGCATTCGGCGCCCGCGATGTCGGCGGGGGCGAAACAGGCGCGGCGCGACCCGGCGCGCGCGGCGCCGGGACATCCCCGAACATCGGGGGCGGTTCACCCGGCGGGAAATCTGCCTCGTCTTCCGGCTCCCCGGCCGCAACCGGGACGGCATTCCCGACCGCGCCCAGGACCGTAAACTGGACCTGGATCGGTCGCCCGACAATCCCAGCCAGGGCCCGCTCGATCTGGGGCGCGAAGCGGGACTGCAAGGTGGCGGCGCTGAACGTGTTCGGCGCCGCCACCGTCGCCACGTCGTCGGACACCTCGACGATGGTGGTCGGTCGCAACCAGTTGTCGAAGGCGTTGCGCGACAGGCGCACCTGGAGATCGCCCAGCACCGCCTGCCACAGTTGGCGGGCGTGCATGCGGGGCGCCGCCACGGTCGCAACCTGTTCGGTCCCCTCCATCGGACGTTCCCTTCCGCCGCGCCGGTGATATGTACGGACACGTTATCCACAGAGTAGCACCGGGCGGGCGGTGGCGCAAGACGCGCCACGAGCCACCATCGGCCGGTGTCGCCGTTGGCCGCGTCCTTGCATGCGACGGTTCCGCCGTCGTCAGGGCGGGAGCGCGGACCTTCGGTAAACGGCAGTTCGCGCTCTACAATGGTCGGTATCGTCGCACCGCCGCCCCGCGCGTCGTCCGAGTCTCCCGCATCGAGGAACCATGAGCAGCTCCAGCCCGACCACCACCGCCGATCGCCCGCGCTCGCTTGCCCCCTCGTCGCCGTTCCCGCCGTTTCCCAGAACCGCGCGCCAGGCCGAGGTGATGGCGCTCGCCGACCGGCTCGCCGAGGAAGCGGCGGCCCGGGCGATGGTCCACGACCGGAACGGCACCTTTCCCCACGACACCTTCCGTCTGCTCCGGGACGCCGGGTACCTGGCGCTGACCGTGCCGGAGCGGTATGGCGGGCGTGGCGCCACGCCGTTGGAGCTGATGTTGGCCCAGGAGCGCCTGGCGCGGGGCGACGGCGCGGTAGCCCTCGCGGCGGCGATGCACCTCCAGATCGTCGGCGGGCTGGCGGAATCGGGTGCCTGGCCGGAACCGCTCTTCGGGCGCCTCTGCCGGGAGATCGTCGAGGACGGCGCCCTGATCAACTCCGCCGCCAGCGAGCCCGAACTCGGCAGCCCGAGCCGCGGTGGCCCCTACGCCACCGTCGCCGTTCCGACCCCCGACGGGTGGAGGATCAATGGCCGGAAGACCTGGACCACCCTTTCTCCCGCCCTCCGCTACGCCATCGTCCTGCTCTCGATCGAAGAATCGGACGGCTCGCTCGGGCGCGGCAGCGTCCTGGTGCCGATCCCCACGCCGGGCCTGCGGATCGAGGAAACCTGGGACAGCCTCTCCATGCGCGCCTCCGGCAGCCACGACCTGGTCTTCGAGGACGTGCTCGTGCCCGCGGAGAACCGCCTGCCTTCGCCGTCCGGCCCACCGGGGCGTGACCCGCGCGGCTGGTCCTTGATCACCTCCGCCGTCTACCTCGGAATCGCCGTCGCGGCGCGCGATTTTGCGGTCCAATACGCCCAGGAGCGGGTCCCGAGCGGCGTCGGCGCCCCGATCGCCGAACTGCAACCGGTCCAGCACCGGATCGCCCAGATCGAGATCTTGCTGCTGCAGGCCCGCTCCGTGCTGTACGGCACGGCGGAAGCGTTCGAGGAGGCGGGCGACGAGCGCGACGCCATCGCCTGGCGCGCCGCCGCCGCCAAGTACACCGCCACCAACCACGCGATCCAGGTCACCGACCAGGCACTGCGCGTCGTCGGCTCGACCGGGCTGTCCCGCGCCCACCCGCTGGAGCGCTACGTGCGCGATGTCCGCGCCGGCACCGGCAACCCGCCGCTCGATGACGTGGCGCTGACCGTGATCGGAAAAGCGGCGCTGGGGCTATGACGCGGTTGGTCCGATGACGCCCGTCGGCACCAACTACCCCATTTTTCGGATCCTCGAACCGTCCGACAGCGACCTTCGCGAGTTCGCCCCGCCCGCATCGTGAACCAGGCAGAGCCCCGATGACCATCCCCGCCGATCTGTTTCGCGACGTCTTCTCCCGCTGGCCGACCGGCGCCGGCGTGCTGACCGCCCGCGTCGACGGCCAAGCCCACGGCATGGTCGTCGGGTCCTTCTGCTCCCTGTCCGCCGATCCGCCGCTGGCGATGGTCAGCCTGGGTCGGGTGACCCGCATGCACGACCTCCTCGCCGCCGCCGACCGCTTCGCCGTCAGCATCCTCGGCGCCGAGCAGCGAACCCTCCTGGAGCGGTTCGCCGGTCTGGACCGCCGCTTCGACGCCGACCGCTTCACCGGACTGACGACCATCGAGACGCCGTCCGGTCTGCCAGTCTTTCCCGGCGCCCTGGCCTGGGCAGAGTGCCGCCTGGTCGCCCAACACCCGGGCGCCAACTACACCATCTTCGTCGGCGAGTTGGTCGAGGCCGGGCTCGGCGACGCCGCGGAAGCCTCGCCGCTGCTCTACTTCCGACGCCGGGTCGGTTCCTTCGCCGCTCGGGACAACTAACCGGAGACCGGTCTACGAACCGGGTCTCGCTGGTGACCGCGCGCCGTTGCCGGGGAGGGTCGTTGCGCGCCCGGAAAAACGGGAAGCCCCGGCGGCGTGGATGCGGTCCACGCCGCCGGGGCTTCCCGCGTTCGAGGGCACGATGCGGGTTAGGGAACCCGCAACTCGGCGAAGGTCGAGGTCGCCTGCTGTCCACCTTTTCCGGAGAACCGGACCAGTTGGTTCGGCTCGTCGACCGTGATCTGGTACAGGTAGCGGGCGCCCACCGCACCCCGTTGCTCGACGATTGTGCCGTTGCGATCGTAGGTCACGAGAGCGAAGGAGCGCCGGTTGTCGCCAAAGCTGTACGCCCAGATGGTGTACCCGCCGTAACTCACCACGGGGCAGGTCGCGCTGTTATTGAAGCTGGCCGGTCCATCGAAGCAGATCTGCCGCAGCGGGAACCGCTTTCGTCGGTCGGGATCGTGAACCCGGCGCCGTTGGTCGACCCGTCGGTCGTGTTGGCGACGAAGATCACCGTCGGCGTGGTGAAGGGGCAGGCGCAGGTGTCGGTGCCGCCGCAGGTGTCGTCGCCCGAGCCGGCGCCGAACGGCTCGCCGCCGCAGATCTGTTCGAAGGTGAGCAGGGTGCAGCCGCAGACATTGGCTTCGCCGCCGCCGGTGCACGTTTCTGGCAGCGTGCAGTCGGCGTCGGCGAGACACTCGACGCAGCGACGAGGCTGAGGGTCGCAGACCTCGCTGGCGCAGTGCCCGTTGCTGATGCGGGTGGCCCCCACCGGACGTGGCGCCGCCGCCGTGCCACGGGCACCGGTCGGCATCGCCGCTGCCCCCGCCAGCCCGTCCAAGAAGCCGCGCCGGCTTCCCGGACGCGCCATCGTGCGCGTCAGATCGTCGAACCGCTGCCGTCCATCGCCACAATCCTCCCCCTACCCGTCGCACTCGCGCCGGTCATCGCGCGCCGATCGGCGCCACCTCGCGCCGCCACGGATCGGGCATCTAGTCGCCCCGATCCCGGCCACCAGGCCAGGTCAGCGGGCCCGTCGGACCTAACCCCCAAACGTCTGTTCAGGGGATTACGATCGAACCAGGGGCCCGGCAACGCTCACGGTGACGGCCGGCGCCGCGTCGGTGGCCGCGCCGGTCCACATCACCCGGACCACAGGCGGTCTCGTCCTCCGACGGCTTCGGAAGGCGCCGCCAGCGCCCGGCCGATCACCCGAGCCGACGCCCGCGCCGAGACGGTGAACCCGAAGAAGGGTCCGAAACTGCCGCCGGCGGCCATGCTGGTCAGAAAAAGCCCCGGCACGGTCGTTCGGAAACGCACATCCAAGACCGGGTAGCCGTCCTGGGTTGCAACGCCCGCGGTCAGATTGCCCTTGGCCAGCAGCCCGATTCGTCCCAGGTCGACGGCGTACCCGGTGGCAAAGATCACCCGGTCCACGGTCAGCGTCGTGCCGGTGCCGATGGTCGCCGCCAGCGCCCCGTCCGGCAGCGTGTCGCAGGCGACGAGGCGGGTATCGGGCCAGACGGTGATCCCGTCGCGCCGGATCCGATCCTCCAGCCACGGTTCCACCTTCAAACGCCCCTCGGCCCACAACCGGCGCCCGACCGCCTGCCGCTCGACCGGCGGCAACCGCCGGTACCACCCGGGGTCGTCGACCATCCGGTCGACGATCGGCGTGACCCACGACCAGTCGGCCTCGGCGAAGGCGGGCGAGGCGTGGCGATGGCTGAGATGGACGTGATCCGCCCCCGCCTCCCGGATCAACGCCGCCCACTCGAAGGCGCTCTGCCGCCCGCCCAGGATCAGGACCCGCTCGCCCCGCAGCGGCGCGAAGTCCACGCGATCGTGGGTGTGCGCCCCGCGCCCCGGCGGCACCAGCGCCGCCAACTCGGGCGGCACATGCGCGAACGGTCCCATTCCGAGCGCGAGCACGACCCGCCGCGCGGCGATGGTGTCCCCGTCCACGAGCGTGGCAACAAACCCGCCCCCCGACCACGCCGCGGCGTCCAACCGCTCGACCCAGGCGTCCACCGGCGCGATCCCTTTTCGCGCCCGAAACCACTCCGCGTAGCCGAGGTAGAACGGCAGGCTCAAGGGGTTGATCTGGTCCTCGGTCAGACCGCGCTCGTCCCGGTACCGCTCGATCGTCGCCTCGCCGCCCGGGTCGAGGTGCCAATCGGTCCCCGACCGGAGCAGCATCCCGCCCGGCATGTGGTCGGTCCAAAACCCCATCGGCTTGCCGACGACCAGGTGCGCAATCCCCCGCGCCGCCGCCTCGGCGGCGACGGCGAGGCCGACCGGCCCGGCGCCGACGATGAGCAGATCGGTTTCGGTGGTCATGGGCTCCGTCCTTGGCGTTTGGGGGGGCGAGCCGCGGTGCTAGCGCCGCGGCACGTGCTTACCAACGTTTGGGGTGGGGCGATCGTATCGGTCCGCGGCGAGGGCAATCCGTCGCGCCGCGGTCCGGACCGCCCAGGAACGGGGTCCGCACCGGTATCCAGCGTCTCCGGTTACGCCACGTCGACCACAATTCCCTGCTCCCGCAACGCCGCCAGGTGGTCCGCCGCGATTCCCGCGTCGGTCACGATCCGGCGCACCTGGGCTATGGTGGCGACGCGCACCGTCGCCACGCGACCGAACTTGGTCCGGTCCGCCAGGACCACGTTCTCGCGCGCGGCGGCGATCAAGGCGCGGTCGGTTTGGGCTTCGGCCATGTCGTCGGCGGAGAGGCCGTAGTCGACGTGGACCGCCGGGCTGCCCATGAACAGCGTGTCCGCCCGCAGGTTCTCCAGCGCGTCCTCGGCCAACGCCCCGAGCAGCGAGAGTTCCGAGTGACGCAGGACCCCGCCGAGCATGATCACGCCGATCCCCTGGTGGGGCGCCAGCAGACCGGCGATGCTGAGACTGTTGGTGATCACCGTCAGGTCCACCCGTTCGGCCAGGAACGGGATCAGGTGGGCGGTGGTGGTGCCGCCGGCGATCAAGATCGTCTCGCCGTCCCGAACCTGCCGCGCCGCCGCTTCGCCGATCCGCCGCTTCTCCTCGACCATCACCCGTGCCCGCTCCACGATCGGCGGCTCGGGAAACCCCTGATCGTGGCGCTGGCGGCGCGGCACCGCGCCGCCGTGGGCGCGCTCGATTAGGCCGCGGCGGCTCAGGGTTCCCAGATCCCGCCGCGCCGTCGCCTCGCTGACGCCGAAGCGCGCGCTGAGTTGGGCGACGGTCGCCCCGTTGCGCTCCTCGATGTAGGCGACGATCTGCTGGCGACGCTCGACGTCCAACATCTGGCCGGCCCTCTCGGTGGCGAAACCCCCGACCGTTTGGACGGTCATGCTGTGCGACGCGAAGAATCTCCTGCCGGAGCAGCGTCCTCGTTCTCGAACGTCGCCGCAGGCAAGAGGTGCTTCGCTATAGTCGCAAAGACCAGGAGCGGTGCGACGCCGCGCGTGGTCCCGATCGGCGCCTATGGCCGAGGGGGCCCCCGCCGCACCCGGGCCTCGATCCGATCCATCGGGTCCAAGCGCCCTCCGACGCCGCAGGGTTCTATCCACCAGGTCGCCCCGGCCGTCGCGCACGCCGCGACGTGATCGCGCGCGGCGTTCCAGTCGTCGCTCAGCGTGGTTCCGCCGACCGCGACATCGAATGGTTCCTGGGTGGTCCGATGTTCCGCGACATAGGCGACCAGCGCCCGAACATCGTCCGGTGTAAGTGGACCGCCCAACCGGCCCGGGTGGACGCCGTCCCACCGCGCGGCGCGGCGCATCGGTGCCGGATTCGGCCACCAGCCTCCGACCCAGATCGGGATCCGCGGCGTCTGCACCGGTCGCGGCAGGAAGGTCATCTCGCGGAGGCGATAAAACTCGCCTTGGAAGGAAAAGGGCTGTCCCCGCCACAGGCCGTCCAGGATCGCCAGCCCTTCGTCGAGCATCCGCGCGCGCGTCCGGTGGTCCGCGCCCTGCTCGCCGAACCAGGCGAACTCTTCTTTCGAGGGGTCACCAAGCCCGACGCCGAGGATTAGCCGACCGGCCGAAAGGTGGTCCAGCGTGACCGCTTCCCGGGCCAACTTCCACGGCCGCCGCCGTGGCAGCGGCGTCACCATCGGACCGAGGCGCAGGCGCTCGGTCGCCAGGGCCACCGCCGCCAGCGAAACCCACGGGTCCGCTTTCGGCAGGTCGTCGGGGTCGTGCAGCATCGAATCCCAGAGGAAGAATCCGTCCCAACCCGCCGCTTCGGCGGTTCGGGCGAGGCGCGCCAGGGCGAGGGGGTCGGCGTACGGCCCCCAGGGCGCTAGTTCCAGCCCGTAGCGCATTCCGTTCGTGCTTTCCGATGCCCGGTGGCTGCGAAGGCGCCAGTCTAGCCAGTCGCGCGGGCACCGTCAACGACGATCGCTGGTCGCATCCGCCACGTTCGGGCAGATTCGCGCACCATTTTGCAGATTCGATCGCCACGTCGCTTGACAGGGGCGGACCGCCCGCTATGATGGGTGAACCGATTGAGGCAGCATTGCGGAGCGTATCCGGGTCGGGACCCGATCCGATCCGACCGGGGATGTGACCGATGCGCTGCCTCGCGGTGACGTGCAACGCGGCGATCGACACCACCTACGTCCTTGACCGGTTCGCGCCGGGGGAGATCCACCGCGTCGCCCGGGTCGCGTCCTCCCCCGGCGGCAAAGGCAACAACGTCGCCCGGGTATTGGCGACGCTCGGTCACACGGTCACCGCGACCGGGTTCGCCGGCGGTCATGCCGGTCGGTTCATCGCAGAGGGGCTGGCGAGGGCGGGCGTCGAGCCGGACTTCGTCGCGGTCGAGGGGGAATCCCGGGTCTGCCTGACGCTGGTCGAGACCGCGACCGGCGTGGTCTCGGAGATCCGCGAACCGGGCGTCCGCGTCGCGGCGGCGGACGCGGACCGCCTCCTGGATCGGGTCGCCGCGCTGGCCCGTAACGCCGGCGCGGTGGTGGTTTCGGGAAGCCTGGCACCCGGCCTTCCGGACGACTTCTACGCCCGGCTTCTGACGGCGGCGCGGGCGGCGGGTGCGTTCGTGGCGCTGGACACGAGCGGGCAGGCGTTGCGGCGGGGGATTTCCGGGCGACCGGATCTGATCGCGCCGAACCGGAACGAACTGGCGGGGTTGCTCGACCGGGCCGTCGACACCGGCGTCGACGACCTGATCACCGCCGCCAGCGCCGATCTGATCGGCCCGGTGCTGGCCGAGGATGCCCTGGTCCTGCTCTCGCTCGGCCCCGCAGGCGCGGTCCTGATTGGGCACCGCGGCGCATTCCGGGCGGAGGCGCCCGCGGTCGATGTCGTCAACACCGTCGGCTGCGGCGACGCGTTGCTGGCGGGGTTCCTCGACGCCCGCGCTCGCGGCGCGGTCGACACCGGGGCGCTCGCCGACGCCGTGGCGGTCGGCACCGCCGCCGCGCTCCGAGCGGAGATCGGGGCGGTTTCGTTGGCCGATGTCGCGCGGTTGCGGCCGGGCGTGCGGGTTCGGGAACCGGTGGCACGGTAGCGACGAGCGGCGGCGACCACGAAGAAGGAGCACTGGCGGATGAGTTTCGCGGCGGACGAGATTCGCAGCCAGCCCGAGATCTGGGAGGCGACGCTGGCGTCGGTCCCCGACCAGTGGCGGCGGATCGCGCCTCACCTGTCGTTCGAACCCGGCACCCAGGTCCTGTTCACCGGCTCGGGAACCTCGTTCTACCTCGCCCTCAGCGCCGCCCACGCCTTCCAGGAGGTGACGGGCTGCGCCGCCCGCGCCGTCCCGGCCTCGGAGATCTTCTTGTCCCCTGCCTCGACGGTGCCGAAGCACGGGCCTGTGGTCGCGTTCCTGTTCTCTCGCTCCGGCACCACCTCGGAAGCGGTGCTGGCGGCCCGGCACCTGACCCGGACCCGCCCCGGCGCACGCACCATCGCGATCAGTTGCAACGCCGGCACGCCCCTCGCCGCCGCCACCGACCACGCGATCGAGCTGCCCCACGCCGCCGAGCGCTCGATGGTGATGACCCGCTCCTTCACCACCATGCTGCTGGCGGCGCAGATGGTCGCCGCGACGGTCGCCGGCGACGGCGCGCTGCGGGCGGACCTCGTTCGCCTGCCAAACCTACTCCGGCGCCGCTTCGCCGACTTCGAGGCGTTCGCCCGGGAGTGGGGCGGCAACGCGGCGCTCCGGCGGTTCGTCTACCTCGGTCTCGGTCCCAACTACGGGCTGGCCGAAGAAGCGACCTTAAAGCTCAAGGAGATGACCCAGGTCCCCTGCTCCGCCTACAACCCGCTGGAGTTCCGCCACGGTCCGGTCTCGACCGTGACCGGGGATACGGCGGTGATCCTGCTCGCCGGTGAGCGGGAGCGGGCGTATCTGGGCGACGTCGCGACCGATGTCCACGGCCACGGCGCCAAGGTTGCCACGATCGGCCCGTACCCGCTCGACCACGCCGGGGTGTCCCTGGCGCTGCCCGGTGACCTTTCCGACCTCGCCCGCGCCGTCCTCTACCTGCCGCCCGCCCAACTGCTGGCCCACGCCCGGGCCGAACTGCTGGGCCTCGACCCCGACGCGCCGCGCTTGCTGAACCCGGTGGTGACCCTCGATGCCCGGTAGCGGAACCGGCGACTGGCCGCCGCTGGCGGTGGTCGGCAACCTGAACGTGGACCAGTGGGTCGGTCCGTTGACGCGGTTCCCGGCCTGGGACGAGGAGATCCTGGTTGATTCGGCGCGGCTGGAGCTGGCCGGGACCGCCGGCTACGTGCTCCAAGCCTGCCGCGGTTTGGGCTGGGACGCCGTCGTCGTCTCGACCGCCGGCGACGACGTGTTTGGGCGTTTCGTCCAGGGCCGCCTGCGGGACCTCGGGTTCGACCCAACCGGAGTCGAGACGCTGGCCGGGGCAGAAACGCCGCTCGGGATGATCTTCGTCGGACCGGATGGGCAGCGCGGCATCCTCTCCACCCTCGGCGCCCACGCCGCGATGGACCGTGAGGTCGCGATGCGCCACGACGGCCGGATCGCCGCCTGCCCGGAGGTCTTTCTCTGTGGCGGCTACCTTCTGCCGCGGTTCGGCCCGGCGGCGCTGCTGCCCTACGCCCGCGCCCTGCGGGAGCGCGGCCAAACCGTCGTATTCGACCCGAGCTGGGATCCCGCCGGTTGGACGGAACACACCCGCGCCGGCACCATGGCCCTGCTGCCGGAGGTCGACGTCTATCTCCCCAACGATGTCGAACTGATGGCCTTGACCGGGACCACCGATCTCGACGCCGCGCTGGACGCCGTCGCCGGGCTGGCGGGCGAAACGGTGGTCACGCGGGGAGCCGGCGGCGCGATCTACGCTAGGGGCGGGGCGCGCCTGCCCGTTCCCGCCTTCCCAGTCGTAGCAGCCAACACGATCGGCGCCGGCGACGTCTTCGACGTCGGCTACCTTTACGCCCGTCGACTGGGCTGGGCGCCCGAACGGCGGCTGCGGTTCGCTGGCGCCCTCGCCGCGATCGTCGTCTCCCAGACCGGGCACCGGGTCTACCCCAACGCCGCGACCGTCGAACGCTTCGTCGCCCGGTCCCTGGAACTGGAGGTCACCGGTGGCGATCGCGGCGACGGTTGATCTCCTCCACCGGGCGCGGGCGGGCGGCTACGGCGTCCCCGCCTTCAACGTGATCGGGATCGAGCACGCCGAGGCGATCGTGCGCGGGGCCGAACTGGAGCGGGCGCCGGTCATCCTCCAACTAAGCGAGAACGCCGTGCGGTTCCACCTCGGCGCCATCGAACCGATCGGCCGCGCCTGCGCCGAACTGGCGCGGGCGGCGAAGGTCCCGACCGCGCTCCATCTCGACCACGCCACCGCCACCGGTCTCTGCGAGCGGGCGGTCGCCGCCGGGTTTTCCTCGGTCATGCTGGACACCGCGGATCTCCCCCGCGATGAGAACACCCGCCGAACCGCCGCCTTGGTCGCCTGGGCGCACACGAAGGAGACCGGCGTCGAAGCGGCGCTCGGCGTCGTTGGCGGCAAGGACGCCCTCCAAACGACCGACGACGGCAAGACCGACCCGGAGGCCGCCCGCGCCTTCGTCGCCGGCACCGGCGCCGATCTCCTCGCCGTCGCCGTCGGCACGTCCCACTACATGACGGAGCAGACCGCGCGGATCGACCTCGACCTGGTCGCCCGCCTGCGCGCCGCCGTCTCCGTGCCACTGGTTCTCCACGGCTCCTCCGGCGTCCCCGACGCCGACCTGGCGGAGGCGGTCCGCCACGGCATCGTCAAGGTCAACCTGGCGACGCATCTGAACAAGGCCTTCACCCGCGCGGTGCGAACCTTCCTCGCCGCCAATCCGGAGGTCGTCGACCCCCGAACGTACCTCACGGAAGCGCGGGACGCCGTGACCGAGGCGGTGCGGGACCGACTTCGGCTGCTCGGCGGGGTGGGGCAAGCATGACCCGCATCAATTCCCCTCCCGTTGGTGTCGGGGAGCAACCCGTGCCCTTCCGCCGGCGGCCCGTTCCATGGCCGACGGAACCGACCGGCGGCCGACTCGTGGGCGGGCATCGGTCCCTCCCCTACGACGGTCTCGGGCGCGATACCATCGCCCGGCCGCGAACGCGCAAGCGCGTTCGCCCGAGAGGACCGCCGGAGGGCGGTGAGGCGTGAAGCCGACGCAGGAGCAGGAGTAGCGCAAAGGAGCCCCGTGGTGAGCAGCCGACGCCTGGACCGCCGCCAACTGATGAAGGTCTCGATCGGTGGCATCACCGCCGCCTATCTGACCGTACCGCGAGGCGGCTTTGCCCCCCGTGCCTCCGCCCAGGAGACCGCGCCGCTGGCCTACAAGGGCACGGTCGAGTTCTGGGACTGGGAATTCTTGGCGCGGCAGGAAGCCGCCGACGCCCTGATCGCGGAGTGGAAGACCAAGTACCCCGACATCACGATCGAGTACCAGGTTCAGCCGTACGAGGACGCCCAAACCAAGCTCCTGACCGCCGCCACGGCCGGCGAAGGCCCGCCCTTCGCCAACGTCCACTTCAACTGGCGGGTCGACCTCCAGCGCGCCGGCGTCCTGGTCCCCTACCCCGACGATCTGCTCAACTACGACGAGTTGATCAGCACCCCGTTCAACCGCGACCCCAACACCGGCAAGCTCTACACCTCGACCTTCTCCTTCTACACCGACCAGGTCTACTTCCACCTCCCCCTGCTCGAAGAGCAGGGCATCCCGGTCGAGCAGATCCCCAAGACCTGGGACGAGTACATGAAGTTCTGCGTCCAACTGACCAAGCGCAACGGCGACCGCTTGGAGCAGGCCGGGTGGACGTTCAACCACTACTACTCCCGCGAGTGGCTGTGGGCGACGTTGATCTACCAGCAGGGCGGGTTCCTCTATTCCGAGGACGGCACGCAAGCGCTCTGGAACTCGGAAGAAGCCGTCCGCGCCCTCCAATTCATCCAAGACGTCTACTACGTCCACAAGGTGGACGATCCCGAATCGCTGACGATGTTCGACGCCTTCGGCAACCGCGCCGCCGCCACTTACATCAGCCACGGCTACACCGCCTCCGGTTGGGACACCGAGTACCCTGAGATCGCCGGTCAGTGGGGCACCGCCACCACCCCCACCTTCAGCGGCAACCCCGACCCCTCCTGGGGCCTGATGGTGCCAGAGGAAGGGTTCTGCGTCTTCACCACCGCCGAGCCGGAAGTCCAAGAGGTGGCCTTCGCCTTTATCAAGGACCTGGTCGGCACCGACGAGGCCCGGATCAACTGGGCGATCATCGCCAACGGCCCGCCGGACAAGGTATCCCTCGCCGCGGATCCCAAGATCAAGGAAGCAGAACAGGGCAACTCGATCACCACCCAGGCCGATACCCTGCCCTACCGGATCGCCTACGGCGAGCGCCCCCTGGAGGCCGAGCAGGTCTGGCGGACCATGTTCGACGACGTGGTACTGACCAAGGGCGACGTGAAGGCCGTCGCCGACGCCGCCACCGAGGCGATGAACGCCGCCCTCGCCTCCTCCGGCAAGCAGCGCCTCTTCACCGAGCGATCGTACAAGCCACCGACGGCGTAGTCGGTTGCCTCCCTAACCCCCACCCCCCGTTCCCCCCCCCACTTGGGGGGAACGGGGGGTGCCGAATCGTTCCTCCCCCTGCCCAGGGAGGAGGGTTCGGGACGGGGGCCATCCGGCGACCAGGAGTCTGGGGATCGTTCCAGGAGACCCAACCATGAGCGCCAGCACGACCCCTACCATCGGCCCGGCCGCCGCGGCCGCCGCCACGGGCGCCGACCTGGACGCCCGACCGTTCGCCGGGGCATCCCGTGCCGGTCGCTGGCGACGGACGGGGGAGCGCTACCTGCTCTGGTTGTTCCTCGGTCTGGGCTCGGTCATCATGGTCGGGCCCTTCTACTGGACCCTGGTCACGTCCTTCAAGGAGCGGCGAGAGTTGCTGGCCTACCCGCCGACGTGGTGGCCGGAGGTCTTCACCGGGGTTCACTGGCGGGCGCTGAACGACCTCACCGTTGGTAGCTTTCCGCTCTTCTTCCGCAACTCCTTGTTCCTCACCTTCACCATCACCGCGATCACGCTGCTGACCAGTTCGATGGCCGGTTACGTCTTCGCCAAGATCGAGTTCCGTGGCCGCGATCGCCTGTTCTGGGTGGTTTTGGCGATGATGATGATCCCGTTCACCGTCACCCTGATCCCGTCGTACGCCCTGATGGCGGACCTGGGCTGGATCAACTCCTACTGGGCCTTGATTGTCCCGATCGCGGTCAACCCGTTCGGCATCTTCTTGATGCGCCAGTTCATGTTCTCGATCCCCAACGACCTGATCGACGCCTCGCGGGTCGACGGCGCGAGCGAGTTCCACATCTTCTTCAAAATCGTGCTGCCCTTGTCCCAGGCGGCGCTGGGGGCGCTGGCGATCCTGACCTTCATGTACCAGTGGGACAATTTCCTCTGGCCCCTGATCATCCTCAACGACCCGGAAAAGTACACCCTGCCCCTCGGCCTCGCCCAGTTCCGGGGCCGCCTCGGCACCGACGTCGGGCCGACCGCCGCCGGAGCCATGATCTCGGTCATCCCCGTCCTCGTCATCTACGCTTTCGCCCAGCGCAAGTTCATTGAGGGGATCGCGATGACGGGACTCAAGGGTTGACGGGGGATGGGGAGGACTGAGGACTGAGGACTGAGGACTGAGACGGAGTTGTCGTAACCGCTCGTACCTTGCTCCCTGCACGCCCCACAACCCAGGACGCTCCGCTCGTATCAGTCCTCAGTCCCCTCCCCTCGTCCTCTCCCGTCGTCCTCTCTCGTCGTCCTCATTCCTCGCCGACCGAAGGGAGCAGCGCCGTGACCCCAGCACACGCCGGACAACTCCCGATCGGCAAACCGGGCAAGCGCGGCGGGCGCGACGCCAGCCAGCGGTTGTTCCTCTGGGCGACGCTGCTGCCAATGGCGGTCGTCTTTGTGGTGTTCTGGATCTACCCCCTCGCCAGCGGGTTGTGGGGCAGCTTCACCGACTGGCAGGCGTTCCAGACCGAGCAGGAGTTCGTCGGTCTGCGCCACTACCGGAACCTGTTCCGGGACGACGTGTTCCTGGAATCGGTTGCCAACACGTTCCAATACGCGCTGATGTACCTGCCGTTGAGCATCGTCGTCTCGCTTGGCCTGGCGTTGGCGATCGAGGCCAGCGGCAGGCTGCGGAGCGTCTTCCGGACCATCTACTTCGCGCCGGTGGTCACCTCCGTGATCGCCACCGCCCTGGTCTGGAAGTGGCTCTACCAGCCCACGCTCGGCCTGTTCAACCAACTGCTGAACATCGTCGGCCTGCCGTCGCAAGGGTTCCTCCAGGATCCGGGGCAGGCCCTGCCCTCGATCGTGCTCTACTCGCTGTGGAAAAACCTCGGCTTCACGATGGTGCTGTTCATCGCCGGGTTGAACGGCATCGACCGCACGATGTACGAGGCGGCAACGGTCGACGGCGCCAACAGCTGGCGCGTCTTTTGGGGGATCACCTTGCCGCTGTTGCGGCCGACGATGGTCTTCGTCGTCGTGACCGGAATCATCGAGACGCTCCAGGTCTTCGGCCCGGTCTTCATCATGAGTTCGGTCGGCGCCAACTCGCCGCCCGGCGGGCCGTCCAACTCGACGATGGTCGTCGCCGTCTACCAGTGGACCGTCGCCTTCGGTCAGCTCAACCTGGGCTACGGGATGGCGATGGGGATCGTGTTGTTCGGGATTGTGCTGGTGGTGACGCTGGCGCAGTCGCGGTTCCTGCGCAACTCGATGGAGTCCTAAGGTGATGGATCAGGGTGGTGGCAGGATGGGCGCGGCGACCCGGCGGGCCGGCCCCGTATCACATCCGGAAGGCGCGGCGGAAGCGCAAGCTCTCCGCGTGCTGAGCACCATGGCGTTCCCGGAGGAGTGGCTGGCCAAGCTGGGCGCGGTCTCGCCGCGCCTGGTCGTCACCCAGCAGACGGCGGCAGCGGTCGCGGAGATCCCGGACGCGGTCTGGGCCGAGACCGACGTGCTCTACACCGGTTCCACGTTTCCGGACGTCGATCGCGCGCCGCGCCTGCGCTGGGTCCAGTTGGACACGTCTGGCGTCGACCACGTCACCCACACCCCGCTCTGGCGGTCCGACGTCGAAATCACCACCCTCAACGGCGTCGCCCCGGTCAACATGGCCGAGTTCGCCCTGATGATGATGCTTGCCTTCGGCCACCGCCTGCCGTTGATGGTCGACCACCAGCGGCGGCGCGACTGGCCGTCGCCCGCCGACCGCTGGGACCGCTTCATGCCGTTCGAACTGCGCGGCGCCACCGTCGGCCTGGTCGGCTACGGCAGCATCGGCCAAGAGATCGGCCGCGTCGCCCACGCCCTCGGGATGCGCGTCCTCGCCCTGCGCCGCTCCGGCGCAGGGCGCGGCGAAACCTACCGCGTCCCCGGTTTGGCGACGGACGACGCCAAGCCCGACCGCGTCTACCTGCCTGACCAAATTACCGAGATGCTGCCCGCCTGCGACTTCGTGGTCCTGATCGTCCCGTCCACCCCAGAGACCCGCCATCTGATGAACGAGGCCGCCTTCCGGGCGATGAAACCCTCCGCCGTGCTGGTCAACATCGCCCGCGGCGGCGTGGTCGACGAGGCGGCCCTGATCCGCGCCCTGAACGAAGGCCGCATCGCCGGCGCCGCCCTCGACGTCTTCGAGAACGAACCGTTGCCGCTAGACAGCCCGTTCTGGGCGATGCCGAACGTCATCATCTCGCCCCACGTCGCCGGCTTCACCCCCCACTACCACGAGCGGGTGATGGGCATCTTCGCCGAGAACCTGCGCCGCCACCTGGCAGGGGAACCGCTGCTGAACCGGGTGGCACGGGAGCGGGGGTACTGACGGCGGTGGTGCCCCCGGGTGGTCCCCAACCCGTCATTCTGAGCGAAGAGAAGAATCTGCTGCCGCAGCAGCGCTCTGGTGTTCAACCGACGACGAACGGGATTCTTCGCTTCGCTCGGAATGACCCGGCGTGGGTTGGACACGTTCTTCGCTCGTTAACTCCCGCATTAACGCCCGCCCTGGCACCGACGTAACCACGATCAACAACGAGGTAAGGCACCCATGAACAAAATCGTCCTCATCGGCGCCGGCAGCGCCGTCTTCACCCGCGGCCTGGTTGCCGACCTGATCCTATTCGACGACCTCGGGCCATGGGAACTGGGGCTGGTCGATCCCGACCCGGTCGCGCTGGAGACGGCCGAGGGCCTGAGCCGGAAGATGGTCGAGGCGCGCGGCGCCGGGGACCGGATCGCCATTCGCGCGTCCGCGGACCGGCGGGAGCTGTTGCCCGGCGCAACGGTGGTCGTCAGCACCGTCGGCGTCGGCGGAAGGCGGGCGTGGGAGACGGACGTCGCGATCCCGCGCAAATACGGCGTGTTCCAGCCGGTCGGCGATTCGGTGCTGCCCGGCGGCATCTCGCGCGCCATGCGCGTGATCCCGGTGCTGGTCGACGTCGCCAACGACGTCCGGACCCTCTGCCCCGACGCCTGGTTCTTCAACTACGCCAACCCGATGACCGCCAACTGCTGGGCGATCCGGGAAGCGACCGGCGTGCCGGTGGTCGGTCTCTGCCACGGGCTGTTCCACGTCGAGCGCCAGTTGGCCGAGTTCCTCGGCGCCCCGCCGGAGGAGATGACCTCGCTCTACGCCGGGCTGAACCACCTGACCTTCGTCTTCGACTTGCGGTGGAACGGCGAAGACGCGTGGCCGCTGGTCCGCGAGAAGCTCGCCGCCGAGCGCCGCGCCAACCCGGAGGAGCGCAGCCGGTTCCTCGGCCAAACGTTCGCCGAAGGGTTTGCCGCCGCCGACAACCCGTTCGCCTGGAGCCTGTTCGACGCTTACGGCGCCTACCCGGCGGTCAACGACCGCCACGTCGTCGAGTTTTTCCCGGAGCGCTTCCCGGGCGGCGCCTACCACGGGCTGACCCTTGGCGTCGACGCCTTCTCCCACGCCGAGATCGTGGCCTGGGGCGACGACCGCTACGCCGCGATGCGCCACCAGGCCCTCGGCGAAGACCCGCTCGACGAGTCGATCTTCGACCGCACCGCCGGTGAGCACGAGCAACTGCTGCACATCCTGCGCTCGATCAAGCGCGACGAGCGCGGCGTCTTCTCGGTCAACGTCCCCAATCGGGGCGCCGTGCCGAACCTGCCCTCCGACGCCGTGCTGGAGCTGCCCGCCGCCGCCACCGCGACCGGCCTCCGCCCCTTGCAGATCCCGGACTTCCCCGACACCCTGGCCGCCGTCGTCGTCCGCAAGCTCGCCGCCGTCCGCCTGACCGTCGAAGCCGCCCTGACAGGGGACCGCCGGCTCTTCGTCGAAGCCCTCCTCGCCGACGGCGCCGTGACCGACCGCGCGGTGGCGACGACCATGGGCGAGGAGCTGCTAGCGGCGCAGCGCCAGTACCTGCCCCGGTTCTTCTAGCGCCGTACAATCGCGGCCGGAACCGATCGCATCGTGGGAGCGCAGTCCATGTCGGTCACGACCAGGCTTTACACCGTCGAAGCACTGATGGAGATGCCCGGCGACGAGCCGTGGGAACTTTGGGAAGGAGAGCTGCAACAGGTGGGGGGGGCGGGCGGAGAAGCGAGCGGCATTGCGGGGGAGATCTTCGTGGCCCTGCACCCGTTTGTGCGGAGGGGAACGCTGGGTCTCCTTACCGGAGCCGATGGCGCCTACATCCTGGCGCGAGACCCCGATACGGTGGTGGTCCCCGATGTCGGCTTCGTGCGGTGGGATCGCCTCCCGGGCGGCATCCGACCGAAAGGGCCGATCCCGGTCCCGCCGGACTTGGCGGTCGAGGTCCGCTCGCCGACCGACCGTCCGGGGCGCATCAACGCGAAACTCATCCGCTACCGCCGCGCCGGGGTTCCCCTCGTCTGGGCGGTCGAACCGGACCGTCGTCTGGTGTTGGTTTATGTCCGCGGCGAGTTGGTGGCGGAACTCGGCGACGGCGGCGTGCTCGACGGCGGCGACGTGCTGCCGGGCTTCGCCCTGACCGTGACCGAGATCTTCGCCTGATGTCTGCCGTCGACCGGCAGAGCGTCGAGAAACCCCCGCAACAACCGCCGCAACTCGTCCGGCCGCGTCAGTTCCAGGTGATGCTCCGCACCTTCGATCGATTCGAACCGGGCGTTCGGCAACAGGTGCGCCAGTTGTCGCAGCGGCCAGTCCGGCCGGATCTCCTCGCTGCCGGTGACGATCAACGCCGGGACAGCCAAATCCGCGATCCGGCGCAACAGCGTCGGCTCCTTGATGACGGCGCGCCACGACGCGACCCCGACCCGGTTGACCTCCACGTTCGCCGGAAACAGGTCCGCCGGCACCCGCTCCCGACCGGCGTCGTTGCTTGCGTGGTAGGCCTTGCTCCAATCGCGGTCGTTCTGGACCCAGGTCCTGGCCAGGTGAAGGATCACCCGGACCCGCTCCGCGTAGGTCAGCGCGTAGCCCAGCGCGTAGTCCGCCCCGGTCGAGTGGCCGCCGACGATCCACCGCTCGTGCCGAGGGATTGTCGCGGCGCATCCAGGTCGGCCAGGCTCATTTCCGGGTCGTGCGGCCCGTCCGGCGACGACGGCCCGCACCCCCGCGGCTCGAACCGGTAGACCGTCGCCAGGTCGTCGACCATCACCGCCACCGGCCCCAAATAGTCGACGCAGCCAGGCCCGCCGTTGAGCAGGACCAGGGGCGGGCCATCGCCCTGCTTGGCGACCCAGAGGTTGGCGCCATTGACGGCGACCCGTCGTTCACGCATATGCGCTCCCTTGCCAGCGCGGACTTCCAAAGGCGCC
>CADCWE010000048.1 GCA_902806325.1 uncultured Thermomicrobiales bacterium
GGGTTGGGGCCGCGCAGGACGCGGGGGCGGCCGAGGCGGACCGCGGCGGGGGGACCGGATCCGGTCGGGGGAAGGGTCCGGGGTTCGGAGGCGGCGTCCATCGGCCCATTCTACGCCAGGCCGGTGCGGGGTGCTGGGCACGGTCCCGCGAGCGGCTTCTTGATACGAACCGGTTAGACCTATTGACATCACGTCCAAATGGTTCTATAATCGGTGCCGTCAATAAGGATCGCGGGGGGCGTCCCCCCGCGGCACGGGTCCGATCCCCCCGGGGAAAGCGGGGGGCGAAAGGAGACGACGATGGTCAACCGGTTCCCGGCGGCGGAAGAGTTCGTCAGCCTGCGCGACGCGATGGACCGGCTGATGGCGGAGAGCGTGGTGGCCGGCCCGTTCCGCTCCCTGTGGAGCGGCGGCCCGGCGGCGGAGAGCGGCGCGGCGCGGATGGCCCTGCCGTTGGACGTCTACGCGACCCAGGACGAGGTGGTGCTGATCGCGGCGGCGCCGGGGCTGCGCCCGGAAGACCTCGAGATCACGATCGACCGGGGCACGGTGACGCTGCGGGGGCAGATGCCGAACGTGGCCCAGGCCGAAGAGACGAAGGGGGCGACCTGGTACCTGCACGAGCTGCCGCACGGGCGGTTCCAGCGCTCGGTCTCCCTGCCGATCGAGGTGGACGGCGGGGCGGCGGACGCCACGTTCGAGCACGGCGTCCTTCGCCTGCGCCTGCCGAAGGCGGAGCAGGCCCGACCGCGCCAGATCAAGGTCCGGTCCCTCGCCAACGGCACCGGGCACTCCGAGGCGATCACGCCCGGTGCGTCGGGAGGCACGAACGGCGAGACCGCGTAGGCGGCCGGTGGTAGGCGGCAGAACGGCCGAGGGGGCCGGGACACTCGTCCCGGCCCCCTCGGCCGTCTTCGCGCCTTTGGTTCGGCGCTGCCGTCCGCCGTCCGCCGTCTCTCCGACTACGCGACCTTCAGTTCGGTCTTCGGGTCGAAGAAGTGGAGGCGCTCCGGTTCGGCGGCGACCTCGATCTGCTGGCCCGAGGTCAGTTGGATGTCCGGGGCCATCCGGGAGGTGAGGACCGTGCCGGGGCTGGTCAGGTAGACGAAGATCTCGTTGCCGAGGGTCTCGACGATGTCGACGGTGACCGGGATCGTCGCGTCCGGCGGCGCGTCGCCGCCGAGGCGGGAGCGCTCGACCAAGTGCTCCGGGCGCACGCCGAGGGTCACGCTCTGGCCGATGTACGGCTGCAGGGCGCGGCCCTTGGTGTCCGGGACGCGCATCTTGAAGCCGGGGGTGACGGCGTAGAGGCGGCCTTCGGAGCCTTGGAGCTGGACATCCAGGAAGTTCATCGACGGGGAGCCGATGAAGCCGGCGACGAACTTGTTGGTCGGGTTGTCGTAGAGCTCCTGCGGGGTGGCGAGCTGCTGCAGCACGCCGAGGCTCATCACCGCGATCCGGTCGCCCATCGTCATCGCCTCGACCTGGTCGTGGGTGACGTAGATGATGGTGGTCTGGACCCGCTCGTGGAGCTTGATCAGCTCGGCGCGGGTCTGGACCCGCAGCTTGGCGTCGAGGTTGGAGAGCGGCTCGTCCATCAGGAAGACGTCGGCGTTGCGGACGATGGCGCGGCCGAGGGCGACGCGCTGGCGCTGGCCGCCGGAGAGGGCCTTCGGCTTGCGGTCGAGGAACTGGGTGATGTCGAGCACCCGGGCGGCCTCGTTGACGCGCTGCTCGCGCTCGGCCTTGGGCACCTTGCGCAGCTTGAGCGGGTAGGCCAGGTTGTCGCGCACGCTCATGTGGGGGTAGAGGGCGTAGGACTGGAAGACCATCGCCACGTCGCGGTCCTTCGGCGGCAGGTCGTTGACGACTCGGTCGCCGATGATGATCCGGCCCTCGGTGATCTCCTCCAGGCCGGCGACCATCCGCATCGCGGTCGACTTGCCGCAACCGGACGGGCCGACCAGGACCAGGAACTCGCGGTCGGCGATCTCCATGTTCAGGTCGGTGACGGCGTTGGCGCCGCCGCCGGCGTACTTCTTGCCGACGCCGTCGAAGATGACGCGTGCCATGCCCGATGCTCCTCCCGCGACTACGGGTCCGGGGCGACGATGCCCCCAAACCGGAAGCGCCTCGTACCCGAGCGAGCCGGAGGCGGCGCCTTACCCGCGGCTGCCGGGTTTGTCGCGTGTTTCCAGAATGTTGTCAAGAGGGCATTTTGTGGGGAGCGGGGAGCAATAGGAAGGGCGCATGGCGTGCGCCCAGTTCCCGGCCACGATCCGGGCACGCCGCCGTGGTGCGCTCCGGCGACGCCGACGCCATCGGAACGGGTGCGTGCTCGGCGGTCGCGGTTCGGGACTGGGCACTACGCAGGGGTAGGTTGCGGGGCAACCCGCCGAGCGGATCCGATCGCCGCAACGGTCCACGGCCACCGTGCGGGGGGGCGATAATGAGGGCCGGCATCGGATCGAAGTGGCAGACCGGGGGGCGCGGGTGGACAAGGCGGCGGCGGGGCGGGTGGTCACCTTCGGCGAGGCGATGCTGCGCCTGACGCCGCCGGGGAACGAGCGGTTGGAGCGGGCCGTCTCGTTGAATGTGACGGCCGGCGGGGCGGAGCTGAACACGGCGGTCGGGCTGCGGTGCCTGGGGGTGCCGGCGGCGTGGGTTTCGTGCCTGCCGGAGACGGCGCTGGGGCGGCTGATCGACCGCCACGCGCGGGCGGCGGGGGTGGACACCGGCGGCGTGCGCTGGGTGCCGGAGGGCCAGGGGCGGACCGGGGTCTATTACTTGGAGGAAGGGACCGATCCGCGGCCGTCGGCGGTGGTCTACGATCGGGCCGACTCGGCGATGGCGCGAATCGCCCCGGGCAGCTTCGACTGGCCAACCCTGCTGGCCGGGGCGGCGGCGTTCCACCTCTCGGGGATCACCCCGGCGGTCTCGGAAGGGTGCCGGGCGGAGGCATTCGCCGCGGTGCGGGCGGCGCGCGCGGCCGGGGTGCCGGTGGCGTTCGACCTCAACTACCGGTCCAAGCTCTGGAGCGAGGCGGCGGCGCGGGCCTGCTTCGTCGAGATGGCGCCGCTGGTCGATATCCTGTTCGCCTCCAAAGGCGGGTTGCGGACGTTTTTTAGCATCGAGGGCGACCCGGAGACGGTGCTGGAGCTGGCGCGGGAGAAACTCGGCGTCGCGGTGGCGGTGATCACCCGCAAGAAGGCGGAAACGAGCCGCGGGATCAAGCTCTCATCGCTGGCGCTGGGGCCGGCGGGTGGGGTCGCCCAAAGCCCGTGGCGCGAAGTCGAGATCGTCGACCGCCTCGGCGGCGGCGACGCCTTCGCCGCCGGGTTCCTGGCCGGTTACCTGGACGATCCGGCCGATCTGGCTCGCGCGACCGCCCTCGGCACCGCGGCGGCGACCCTCAAGCACACTATGCCGGGCGACTTCCTCTGCGCCACCCGGGCCGAGGTCGAGGCGGTGCTGACGGCGAAGGAGGGCGGCGTGCTGCAGCGGTGAGGCGGGGTCGCGGCGCGGTCGGTCGGATTGACCGCGTTGGCGTTGCGCGGGTTCGGATCGGATCGGAGAACGGCGGATGGCCATGGCGGCGCCGACGGGCGTTGCCGACAGGTTGTGGAGCGCGTTCCGGGCGTCGCCACGGCAGCCTCGGCAACGGGTCACGGCGACGTTGATCGCCGACGCGGCGACGCGCCAGGAGGTGGAGGACGCGCTCGACCGGGCGTCGGCGTAGGAGCGCGGGCGAAACAACGCGCCCGGTAGAGGAAGTCCTCGCCGAGATCGAGCGGAAGCGGGGTTGGCGTATCGGCGCGACGGCGGCCGGTCCGCGGCGCGCGATTTGGAGGCGCTGCCACCGGAGGTTGCCCGGCGGATCGGCGCACGCCCCGCGATGCGCGAGGCCGATCGACGCCCGCCGCAGGCGATGCGGTTGCGGCGCAGCCCAAACCACCGGTTGCGTGTTGGCGATGACCGGGTCATCTCTGCGGTCGACGACGCCCCGCAGCGGATGACAATCCTCGCGGTGGTGAACCGGCGCGATGTCGACCGCGGCAGGTAAACCGGTGGCGCCGGGTTTCGCGTCCCTCACCCGCTGCTCGACGGCGAAACGCCTACCCGTCATCGAGCACCATGCGTTCCTCCTCGCCGAACGCCAGCGGGTTCATTGCCCTGGAGAGCCGGAGCACGGCGCCGGTGTCCTCGACCCGGACGAACAGCGCGTCCCCCGGTTCGAGCCGGGTCCGTTCGCGCAACTCGGTGGCACCGCGATCCGTCCCCGCCCGGCGAGCGTGACCGCCTTCGTCGCCGCGGTCCCCCCTGTTGGCGACCATGGGTAAGTCCCATGCCGGCACGGACGGTACCCTCTGCGCGAGCATGCTGGAAGCCGGGACGGCTCGTTCTCGTTCGGCACTCCTGGCGGGGGCAGAACGGAGGAACGGGAGGTTGCCAGATTGCGACGAACGCGGGCAGCCGCCGTCAAGAAGTCACTCGCCGATGGGGACGCGGGTACCGGCACCACGATCCACGAGGCGTCCTCGTAACCGGTCGTTCACCGCGATCGATCGCCGGCGATGCGCGGAGGTTGCACCATGGCGCCTCGGGTGGGACGATCACGGCCGGATAAGTTCCCCTGCGTCTTGGTGGCGATGGAGTACCCGGACGACGACGATTTCGGCGTCGGTGATCCGATAGTAGACGGTGTGTTGACCGGTCGGCAGGCTCCGGCATCCGGGAAACAAGTCGTCCCGCGCCGGGCCGAGTTCCGGGTAGGCGATCAGGCCCCGCATCGCATCGTAGAGCAGGGATCGGTATTTGGAACGCTGCCGCGCTCCCCAGCGCTCACGGGTGAAGTGCAGCGCCGCCTGGACGTCCCGCCCGGCTTCCGGCAGGAGAATCAGGCGTCGGTTACGGACAGGCATCCGGGTTGGGTTGCTCGCCCCGCTGGTAGGCCTCTTCGGCCTCCCGCTCCAATCGGTCCATGTACTCCGGCGTCAACTCGATTCCCTCGCCACTGGCGAGGCCGACCTGGAGTTTGGCGCGAAGCTGCTGGAGCCGGAAGCGATCGTCCAAGAGCCGGAGCGCTTCGCCGATGACGTGGTCGGCGTCGCCGTACGCGCCGGAGGCGGCGAGCCGCTCCACCAGCGCTTCGTGGTCGGGAGTGAGCTGCCGCGGCATGGGTGGTCCTCCTTGGCCCAAGTCTACCAACTCCGGCGACCGATCATCGCCTTTCTGACCCCGCCGCCAGCGTGTGGACCTGGACGAACGGCGTCCGCCCCCGGGCCCGCCGGGCCGCCGAGCCGACCACGATCACCCGCTCGCCCGGGTCGGCCAGGCCGCGCTCCCGCAGGCCGCGCTCGACGGCGTCCAGGGTCTCGTCGAGGGTTTCCGGAAGGTCGGTCAGCAATGGGACGACGCCGTGCCAGAGGGCGAGGCGGCGGGCGACGGCGGGGCGGGCGGTGAAGGCGACGATTGGCACGCCGGAGCGCTCGCCGGAGACCAGGCCGGCGGTGCGGCCGGTCGCGGTCAGGACGGCGATCGCGCGGGCGCCCAGGTCGCGGGCCAAGGAGCGGGCGGCGTGGGCGACGGCGTGGCTGTCGGTCACGGCGCGTTGGGACGGGATCAAGGCGGGGTGGGCGCGGAGGGCGTCCGGGTGGCGCTCGGCTTCGCGGGCGATCCGGGCCATGGTCTGCACCGCCGCGATCGGGTAAGCGCCGACCGCGGTTTCGCCGGAGAGCATCACCGCGTCGGTGCCGTCGAGGATCGCGTTGGCGACGTCGCTGGCCTCGGCGCGGGTCGGTCGGGGGTGGCCGATCATGGATTCGAGCATCTGGGTCGCGGTGATCACCGGCACCCCGGCGGCGTTGGCGAGGCGGATCATCCGCTTTTGCAGCATCGGCACCGCCTCCGGGCTGATCTCGACCCCCAGATCGCCCCGCGCCACCATCACCCCGTCGGCGGCGCGGATGATTGCGTCCAGTTTGGCGATCGCCTGCGGCTTCTCGATCTTGGCGATCAGGGGTTGGCGCCCGCCGTCGGCGCGAATCGCCGCCCGCGCCAGGCGTAGGTCGGCCGGGTCGCGGACGAAGCTGAGGGCAACATAATCCACGTTTTGGGCGACGCCGAAGGCGAGGTCGTCGCGGTCCTTCTCGGTCAGGGCTGGCGCGTTGACGGTCGTTCCCGGCAGGTTGATGCCCTTGTGCGGCTTCAGCAGCCCGCCGTAGACCACGCGGCAGGTCACCACGTCCGGCTCGTCCGGGGTGGCGCCGCGCTCCACCCGCTCGACCCGCAGCTCCAGCGCCCCGTCGTCGAGCAGCACCCGTTCCCCAAGCCACACGTCCTCGCCGAGACCGGCGTAGGTCGTCGAGATCCGGGCCGCGGTGCCGTCCACCGGCGTCGTCACGATCTCGATCACGGCCCCGGCGACGAGTTCCACCGGCCCGCCCCCGGCCAAATCCCCGACCCGCAGCTTCGGCCCCTGGAGGTCCTGCAAGATCGCGATCGGGCGATCCCTCGCCGCGGCCAGGGCGCGCACCCGCCGGATCGTCTCGGCGTGTTCGTCCTGCGTGCCGTGGGAGAAGTTGAGCCGGACCACCGAGACCCCGGCGTCCAGCAGCGACCCGAGCGTCGCCTCGTCGCGGCTGGCCGGGCCGAGGGTGGCGACGATCTTGGTCAACGGCGGCGGCAACGGTCTCCGATCATCCATCGCCTCACCCCACGCGGAAGCGCGCCATCACGTCCGGGTCCAGGTCGATCCCCAGCCCCGGTCCGTCCGGAATGACCACGCAGCCGTCGGCGTCCAGCTTGAACGCGGGCGCGACCAAATCCGTGTTCAGGACCGAGCCTTCGCCCGGCGCCGGCGTTTCCTGAAAGAGGCGGTTCGGGATGCTGGCGTTGACGTGGACCGAGACCGCGCCGAGGATCCCGGTCGAGTAGTGGTGGGGCACGCACGGCCGGTGGTGGGCGTCGGCGAAGGCGGCGATCCGCATGGTCTCGGTCACGCCGCCGGCTCGGGCCACGTCCGGCTGGACCACGTCCACCCCGCCCCGCTCGATCAGGTCGCGAAAGCTGGGTAGCCCCGCTTCCTCTTCGCCGGCCGCGATCCGGACCGGGGATGCCGCGCTGAGCCGCCGGTAGCCGTCCAGGTCGTCCGGGTGGAGCGGTTCTTCCAGCCAGTAGACGCCGTACTCGGCCAGCATCCGGGAGCGGGCAAGGGCGGTCTTGACGTCCCAGACCGCGCCGCCGCTGTCGCGCGCCCAACCGACGTCGACCATCAGGGGAGCCTCGTCGCCGATCGCCCGTCGGATCGCCTCGACGTGGGCGCGGTCGGAGCGCGGGTCGCGCCCAAAATCCTCCCAGCCGAATTTAAAGGCGGTGAACCCGGCCTCGCGGAATCGGACCGCCTTCTCCCCGCTCTCCTCCGGCCGCTTGCCGAACAAGCCGGAGGCGTAGGCCCGCACCTTGGTCGCCGTCGAGCCGCCGAGCAGGTCGCAGAGCGGGCGCCCGAGCGCCTTGCCCTTCAGGTCCCAGAGCGCGATGTCGACCCCGCTGATCGCGTGCAGCACCGCCCCCTTCCGCCCGAAGTAGAGCGACCCCTCGTACATCCTCCACCACAGCCGCTCGATCGCGAACGGGTCCTGCCCGATCAGGAGTTCCCGCAGCCCGACCATCACCGAGTGCGACCGGGGCGCCTCGACGATCGCCTTGACGACCAAGGGCGACGACTCCGCTTCGCCGACCCCGGTGATCCCATCGTCGGTGTGGACCAGGACCACCGCCGCGTCCTGTGTCCCGTTGGCCTCCATCGCCACGGTCGGGATCTTGAGGTACACCACCTCGACGTCGGTGATCTTCATGCCGCTGCTTCGCCCCCGCCTTCGCGCCAGCCGTCCGGAGCGACAGCCTACCATCCACATCCGACATCCGACCCAGCCCGCCGTCGTCGGGGACGGACTTCTCCCGCGGCTCGCCCGCCCAAACGGGCCGACGCGCCGTTCCGCCACCACGGCGTTCCGTGCGCCCCCCCGCTTCCGCCGTCATCCCGTGTGGAACGAGGAACCTCGTCGCCGGCGTAGGAGAACGCGATTCCTCACCGCGTTCGGAACGACCAGAGAATCGGGGGGGCCGGCCGGGGCTAGGCGACGGCGGCCGACGGCTCGTCGGCCGCACCCGGCGACCGGCGCGGGGAAGAAGTTCCTCCCCCGCGCGGGAACGAGGCGTCCGGCGGCCTGGGTTGCCGAACCGCCCGGTTCCCCCCATCATCCCGCCATGACCGCCCCCGCTTCCGTGCCCGCGGCCAAACGAACCCTGCGGTCGGTCACCGGCGTCCGCCTCGTGGTACTGCTCGGCGCCTTGAGCGCGTTCGGGCCGCTCTCGATCGACATGTACTTGCCGGGGTTGCCGGACCTGCGGCGGGAGTTCGGGACCGGGGCGTCGCAGACCCAACTCACGCTCAGCGCCTGCCTGCTGGGGTTGGCGACCGGGCAATTGGTGGCCGGGCCGGTCAGCGACGCGCTGGGGCGGCGGCGCCCGCTGCTGGTCGGGTTGGCGGCCTACGCGGCGGCATCGCTCCTCTGCGCGCTGGCGCCGTCGGTCGGGGCGCTGGTCGGGTTGCGGTTCGCCCAAGGGTTCGCCGGAGCGGCGGGGATCGTGATCGCCCGCGCGGTGGTCCGGGATCTGCACGCCGGCGAGGCGGCGGCGCGGTACTTCTCGGTCCTGATGCTGGTCAACGGCGCCGCCCCGATCCTGGCCCCGATCGTCGGCGCCCAACTGCTGCGCGTCACCGACTGGCGCGGCGTCTTCGTGGTCCTGGGGATCATCGGCGGCGTCTTGCTGCTCTCCGCCGCCGCCGGGCTGGGCGAAACGGTGCCCGCCGACCGCCGCCAACCCGGCGGGCTTCGGGCCACCCTCGGCACCTTCCGGCGCTTGGCCGGGGACCGCGCGTTCGTCTTCCACGCCCTGCCCTGCGGGTTCGCCCTCGGCGCGATGTTCGCCTACATCGCCGGGTCACCGTTCGTGCTCCAGGACATCCACGGGCTGTCGCCGCAGGGGTTCAGTCTCTGTTTCGGCCTCAACGCCCTCGGCCTGATGGGCGCGGGGCAGATCAACCGGGCCCTGATCGGCCGCGCGGCCTTGCCGCGCCTGCTCGCCTTCGGCCTGCTCGGCAACGCGGCCGGCGGCGTCGCGCTGCTGGCGGTGCTGCTGGCCGGGGTCGGGCTGAGCGGCATCCTTCCCGCCTTGTTCCTGGTCGTCGCCAGCCTCGGCTTCGTCCTCCCGAACGCAACGGCGCTCGCCCTTTCCGCCCATCCCCGCACCGCCGGCAGCGCCTCGGCCCTGCTCGGTTTGCTCCAGTACGCCCTCGGCGCCGCCGCCGCGCCGTTGGTGGGGCTGGCCGGGGAGTCCACCGCGGTGCCGATGGCGCTGACGGTGGCGGTGGCGGGGGCGTTGGCGTTGGGGACGTATGGGGTAGGTGTGGTGAGATATCTTTAACTCCTCCATTCCCCACGGGGCTCTCCTCGTCAATCATATGCGGGATTATCCGTAGAAGGACCAGCCGACGACCCAGATCGGCAGCAACGAGGCCCCCGAGGCGCCGCGGAAGGTCAA
>CADCWE010000049.1 GCA_902806325.1 uncultured Thermomicrobiales bacterium
AAGCAACCTCCAAGAAGGGCGCATCCGGCTCCTTTTCGTCGCCGACCGCATCCCGGAGTCACTCCGGCGCATCGTCGAATTCTTGAATCAGCACATGAGTCCGCCCGAGGTGCTGGCCGTCGAAATCCCGCAATACGCTTCGGCCACCGATGCTTCCCTGCGCACCCTCGTGCCGCGAGTGATCGGGCAGACGGAGCAGGCGCTTGACGCCAAGGCGGTCTCCCGCTCGCCCAGCCAGTCCAGACAGTCCAGCCCAATCTCACGGGAGGAGTTTGTCGAGGGGATTCCCGTCGAGCGGCGCGACATCGTGCTCGCCGTCCTTCTCGCCGCCGAGGCGTCGTTCGCCGCGACCGCACTCCAGTACGCCACCGGGGATCCGTGGATGCGATTCACCTTGGCGGGCGTCTCGGGAACACCCGCCTATCTCAGCTACAAAACGCTCACGGTGAGTGTCGGCCGCCACCATGCCGCGCTCCGCGAACCGGACACGAACCAGGAGATACGCCAAGCGCTCCTCCTGATTTCCCCCTCAAGTAAGAACGCGGGCGACCCGAAAAAGACCGAGGTCGGCATCCCCATCGAATCCATCGAGCCAGAGCGGCTCGACCACCTCACCTTGATGTTCGACTTGGTCAAACGGGCCTTGGTGGAATCGTAGACGGAGAGCCACGCACCGAGAACCTTCACCCCGAAAAACCCTCACCCCGGCCCTGCGGGCCGGGGTGAGGGCTGGCATTCATCCGCCCCCGCCACCATGCCGTACACTTCCCGGCAGTCGCGCTTCGCGCTTGCCGTCCCCAGCCCCGCCCCCGCGGCGGGCGCCCCGCGGGCCGCGTCGCCCGCGCCGGAGGAGTACCCCCCATGGCCGATCTCCATACCCTGGTCGAGGAGTTGGCCGCCGGTCGGATGAGCCGGCGGACCTTTGTCCGCCGCGCCACCGCGCTCGGCGTCTCGGCGTCGCTCCTCAACGCCCTCGTCGCCGATCCGGCCCTGGCAGTGGCGGCGCAGGGCACGCCGGCCGCGGACGGCGGCGTTCGCGGCCCGGCCGCCGAGTTCTTGCGCTTCGGCTCCTACAACATCGACCAGGCCCCCCTCAACATCCGCGCCAACGACATGGACCTCTACCTGCTGGGGTTGAAGCCGGCCGCCGCCGCCGACGTCGCCGCCAACCCCCAGGGCGTGCGGTTGATCCAGGCCCCGGCCTCCACCATCTCCCTGATTCTCAATCCGGCCCCGGCCCGCGAGGGCGAGTTCAACCCCTTCGCCGACAAAGAGATCCGCAAGGCGATGCAGTTCCTGGTCGACCGCGACTTCATCGCCAACGACATCTTTCAGGGCCGCGCCGTCCCGATGTACTCCCACGTCAGCCCGTTCGACTACGACGAACTGACGGTCTTCGAGACGATCCGGGGCCTCAACATCCGCTACGACGCCGAGTTCGCCCGGGCCACCATCACCGCCCGGATGGAGTCCGCCGGGGCGACCCTGGAGAACAACGTCTGGACCTTCGGCGGGCGGCCGATCCTGCTCAAGATCATCACCCGGGTCGAGGACGAGCGGCGCGACATCGGCGACCTGGTCCGGACCCAGCTCGAGCAGCTCGGGTTCCAGGCCCAGCCGATCTACCAGCCGTTCGCCCCGGCGACGCTCGCCGTCTACGTCTCCGACCCGATCACCTTCCAATGGCACATTTACACCGAGGGCTGGGGTCGCGGCGCCCCGGTGCGCTACGACGACGGCGCGATCAACCAGTTCGCCGCCCCCTGGGTCGGCTCGATGCCCGGCTGGCAGGAGACCGGCTTCTGGCAGTACGAGCAAGCCGAACTCGACGAGATCGGCCAGCGCCTCGCCCTCGGCACCTTCAAGAGCCGCGAGGAGCGCGACGAGCTGTACCGGACGATGACCGCCCTCGCCCTCGACGAATCGGTCCGGGTCTGGGTCGTCACCCAACTCCAGAGTTTCCCGGTCCGGGAGGAGCTCCAGGACGTGACCGAGGATTTGGTCAGCGGTCCCGGGTCGCTTTACACCCTGCGCGAAGCACACCGCGAGGGCAGCGACGAGGTCCGGGTCGGCCACCTCTGGGTCTGGACCGAGCGCACGGTCTACAACCCGATCGGCGGCTTCGGCGATGTTTACTCGTCGGTCGTCAACCGCAACCTGGTCGACCCCGGCGTCGCCAACCACCCGTTCACGGGGTTGCCGCAGCCGTTCCGCACCGCCTACGCGGTCGAGACCGCCGGGCCGGACGGCACGCTCGCCGTGCCCGAGGACGCGGTGCTCTGGGACGCCGCCGCCGACGCCTGGACCCCGGTCGGCGGCGGCGTCACCGCCGTCTCCAAGATCACCTACGACTACGCCAAGTTTTTCCAGGCTCCGTACCACCACGGCCAGCGGATCACCCCGGCCGATCTGCTCTACTCGATCGCCCAAGGGTTCGAGCTGGCCTACGACCCCGAAAAGGTCCAGATCGAGACCGCGATCGGGATCACCTCGCGCCCGTTCCTGGAAACGATCAAGGCGATCAAGCTGCTCGACGACGACCGGTTGGAGGTCTACGTCGACTACTGGCACTTCGAGCCGGACTACATCGGCGCCTACGCCGCCTTCGGCGTCTCCACCCCGTGGGAGATGCTCTACGCGATGGACGACCTGGTCTTCGCCAAGCGCCAGGCCGCCTACTCCGACACCGCCGCCGGCCGCTTCAGCGTGCCCTGGCTGAGCCTGGTCACCGAGAGCGACTCCCGCCTCGTCGTCCGCACCCTGCGCCAGTTCCTGCGCGAGGAAGCGATCCCGGCCGGGGTGTTCGAGATCGGCGGCCGTACGCTGGTCACGCCGGAGGACGCCGCCGCCCGCTACGAGGCGGCGATCGCCTGGTTCGACGAGAAGAACATGCTCGTCGTCTCCAACGGCCCCTACTATCTGAACCGGTTCGACCCACCGGCCCAGTTTGCCGAGCTGGTCGCCTTCCGCGACGAGAACTACCCGTTCAAGCCGGGCGATTGGCTCTACGGTGCCCCGGAGCGCTTGTCCATCGCCGCCACGCCGCCGCCGCCGGTCACCCTTGGCGCGCCGCTGGAGGTGCCGGTCCAGGTCACCGGCCCCGGCACCCTCAGCCTGCGCTACGTGCTGGTCGACCCCGCCGCCGGGACCGTGGCCGGGTCGGGCGACGCGGCCCCCGCCGACGGCGGGGCGTTCATGGTGTCGGTGGACCCGGCGATCGCCGCCAACCTCTTTCCCGGCATCTATCAGCTCTACCTGCTGGCGTCGAGCGACGCGATCGCCCAGGTGGCGGAGCAGCGGGTGGACGTCGAGGTGAGCGTGTAGGGGAGGTCGTGGGAACGACGTGCGTTCGCGACCCGACTGCGCGGGATTCACAACCCCGCGCCCACTCAACGGCGCCGGGGGAAGCCGGCTGGAGATCGAGCGCGTGAGCCAGAGCGCGATGGGTTGGTTGCCGCCAGCGGTCCATCCGAGACCGTGTGACCATCGGGGCTGCCCGCGCCCGGTCCCGGCCCGCCTCGCGTTGGGGATCGCGGTCGCGGTCGCGCCCGGCGAACGCACCGTGTCGGCGTGGTCGCTCCCCGTACCGGCCCCATGACCGCCATCCTCCGCCCCCTCGCCGTCCGCGCCCTGACCCTCCTCGGCGTCCTGATCGCCGTCCTGGTCCTGCTGGTGGTTTCTCTCGGCGCGACCGGGTTTTCCGACCGGCTGCTCGAAGCCCAGGTCAGCGAAGAGATCCGCGCCTTCCGCCAAGCCCAATCCGAAGCGAACACGTTCATCGAACCGGCCGTCTTGGAGCGGCAGGCCATCGAGCGGCGGGCGGAGTTGGAACGCTTCTACGGGCTGGACGAACCGTGGTACACCCGGCTCCCGGCGGCCGTGCTCCGGGTGCTACGCCTGGACCTCGGGGAAGCGCGCTCGCTGCGCACCACCGAAGGGGACACCGCGGTCTCGGCGATCGTGCTGGAGCGGCTGCCGTACACGGTGGCGTTGCTCCTGACCGCGTTCGTGATCACCGTCACGATCGGTCTGATCGTCGGGACGCGGATGGCGACCCGCGTCGGATCGCGCCTCGACCGGGCGTTGGCGTTTTTGGCGGCGATCTCGAACGCGATCCCGGCCTGGTGGCTCGGGATCCTGCTGATCGTGGTCGTCGCGTTCCGGTTGGATTGGCTGCCCGCGAGCGGGATGTACTCCAACCCGCCGCCGGAAGGGCGGTGGGATCGGCTGCTCGACCTCGGCCACCACGCGATCCTGCCGCTCCTGACCCTGGTCCCGATCAGCGTCGGCCCCAGCATCTACGGCGTGCGGACGATGACCGTCACCGCCGCCCAGGAGGACCACGTCGCGCTGGCGCGGGCCAAGGGGTTGCCGGAGCGGCAGGTCAACTTCCGCCACATCCTCCGCGTCGCCGCGCCGCCGATCGTGACCGGGTTGATCTTCGGATTGCTGGGCACGCTCTCCGGTTCGATCCTGGTCGAGACGGTGTTCAATTGGCGCGGCATGGGACGGCTCTACTACGACGCGGTCTCCGGTACCCCGGACGAGGGCGTGATCGTGGCCCTGACCTTCGTCTTCACGTTGCTCTACGTGGTCGCGCGGTTCGTCCTCGACGTCCTCTACCTCGTCCTCGACCCCCGGGTGCGCTATGGATGACGCGAAGCGGCCCGTTCAGCCCCTGGCCGACGACCAAGGGCGCGCCGCCGCCGCCTTGACCGAGGGCGTCGCCCAACCCGCGCTCTCGGTGCCGCAGGCGGTGGGCGATGTCGAGCGGGAACGGTCGGAGTCCGCCTTCCGCGGCGCGGTCCGGCTGCTGTTCTCGGGCTGGATCGGCAAGGCCGGGGCGGCGCTGTTCCTGATCCTGCTCGGGATTTCGGCCTACGTGCTGCTGACCTACCCGGGCGATTTCGGCACCGCCCGCTGGAGCAGCCCCGCCTACTGGGCCGACAACCCGAAAGGGGCGCCGCCGGTCTGGACCAACTGGCTCGGCGGCGCGCGCGCGGTCGAGCACGCGGTCCGCTCCCCGGGCGAGCCGGTCTCGGTGACGGCGCGGGGGACGGGCGAGGTCCGGGTCTACCGGGTGCCCTTTGCCTACGACGCCGACGAGTTCCCCGGCTTTCTCTCGGCGACCCTGCCCGGGATCACCTACGCCACCCGCGCCCCGTTCGCCGCGTTCTCGCTGCTGCGCCCGGACGGGACCGAGGTCCGGCTGGCGAACGTGGTCGCCCCCGGCCCCCGGCCCGGCGAGGTCGCCCCTTACCGGCGCTTCTACGACACCCCGGAGCGGGTGCTGCTTTCCAGCCCGGCCGATGGCCAATCCGCCCAAGCCCTGGCGCAGGTCTACGCAACCGAGTACCCCGGGCTGACGGTGCCGGCGGACCTGGGCAACCGCCTCGCCGCGGGGCTGTTCGCCCGCCCCGCCGCCGACGGCTCCGGCGGCTTGGAACCGCTCCCCGGCGAGTACGCGCTCCAGATCCAGGTGGTGGTCGCCGACGCGGCCGACCAGGTGGCGCCGCCGGAGACGGTCCTCGGCGGCTCGGTCTACGGGGTGATGGGCACGGACTCCCTCGGCCGCGACCTGTTCCAGGGGCTGCTCTACGGGTTTCCGATCGCGCTCCTGATCGCGGTCTCGGCGGCGGTCTCGGTGACGGTGATCGGGGCCGGGTTGGGGATCCTCAGCGGCTACGCCGGCGGCGTCACGGACGCGGTCATCCAGCGACTGTGCGACATCGTCACCAACGTGCCAAAACTGCCGCTGCTGATTTTCCTCGTCTTCGTCTACGGGGCCAAACTGTGGTTGATCGTGCTCTCGCTGGTCGCCTTTTCCTGGCCGGGGCTGACGATTTTCGTGCGGGCGATGGTGCTTCAGGTCCGCTCCGGCCAGTTGGTGGAAGCGGCGCGGGCGCTCGGCGCCTCGCGGTGGCGGATCATGCTCCGCCACGTCTTTCCGCAGGTGGCGCCGTTCGTGGTGGCGCAGATGATCTTCACCGCCCCGGAGGCGATCTTGGCCGAGGCCGGCCTCAGCTTCCTCGGTCTCGGCGACACCTCGATCCCGACCTGGGGCCAGATGCTCCAGGCGGGCTTCCAGACCGGCGGCGTCTACATCGGCCTCTGGTGGTGGGTGATCCCCCCCGGCGTCCTGATCGTCTTCACCGCCCTCGCCTTCATGCTGCTGGCGCTGGCGATGGAGCCGGTGGTGGACCCGCGGCTCCGGGCCAGGCGGTAGGCGGGAGGACGACGAGGGAACCGTCTCGGTCCTCGGTCGTCTCCCGTCGTCCTCGCGCCCGCCGCCGCCTCGGCGGCACCGGATGTGCGACCATCCGGCCCGGTGGGTTCCCTTCCAGGCGGCGGGGGCAACCGATGAGGGGCCTCATGGCGGTGACGCACGGGACGCTGACCCGGCGCAAGGGCGATCTGTTGTGGGTGCGGGGCCGCGCGATGGAAGCGGCCAGCAACGGGATCGTGATCTGCGACGCGGGACGAATCGATCTCCCGATCGTCGACGTCAACCCGGCGTTCGAGCGCATCACCGGCTACGCGGCGGACGAGGTGATCGGCCGCAACTGCCGATTCCTGCAGGGAGCCGACACCGATAGCGAGTCCGCCGCGCGGATGAGCATCGCCATCCGCGCCGGGCACGACATCGCCCTGACGTTGCTCAACTACCGCAAGGACGGCACGCCGTTCTGGAACGAACTCTACGTCGCTCCCGTGCACGACGCGGCGGGGCGACTGACCCATTTCGTCGGGGTTCAGACCGACGTCACCGCCCGCCGGCGGGCCGAAGACCGCGTGCGGTTCCTGGCCGAAGCGTCGGCCCTCCTCGGGACGTCGCTCGATTACGAGGAAACGTTGGCTCAGGTCGCGCGTCTGGCGGTGCCGGCGGTCGCCGATTGGTGCGCCGTCGATGTCGTCGATGACGGCGGAACCGCCCGTCCGGTGGCGCTCGTCCACGCCGATCCGAACCAGGTCGACGAGGCGCGCCGGATGCGGGAGCGCTACCCGGTGCGGGCAACCGGCGAGGATGGGGTCGCCGCGGTGCTGCGGACCGGGCGCGCGGCGCTCCTCCCCGAGGTCACGGACGCGATGGTGGCCGCCGCCCAGGACGACGAGCACCTTGCCGCTCTCCGACGCGCGGGGCTGCGCTCGGTGATGGTGGTGCCGTTGTCCGCGCGCGGCCGGGTGTTGGGGGCGGTGACGTTCGCCTCGACGCGGCCCGGACGCCGCTACGACGCGGACGATCTGGCGTTGGCGGAGGATCTGGCTGGTCGGGCCGCGATCGCGATCGACAACGCCCGCCTGGTCGCCCAGGCGCGGGCCGCGGTGCGCGCCCGCGACCAGTTCCTTTCCATCGCCGCCCACGAGCTGCGAACCCCGGTCGCCAGCATCAAGGGCTACGCCCAAACCCTGCTCCGCGCCCAGACCAGGGCGACGCTGGCGCCCGAGCGGTTGGCGTCTTCGTTGCGGACGATCAACGCCGCCTCGAACCGGCTGGCCGAACTGACCAACGATCTGCTGGACGTCTCGCTCATCCGGCTCGGTCAATTGCCGCTCCGGCAAACGACGGTCGATATCGGGCGACTGGTCGCCGACCTGGTGGCGGACTACGGGCAATTGGTCGGCGAGCAACGGCGGATCGCCGTGACCGTGCCGCCGCTGCCGGTGGTGGTCCGGGCCGACGCGGGGCGACTGGACCAGGTCGTCACCAATCTCCTCGACAACGCCATCAAGTACGCGCCCCAGGGGGAAGAGATCGTCGTTTCCGTTGGCCAGGAACCAACCGGACGCGGTGCCGAGGCCATTGTGCGCGTGCGCGACCGGGGGATCGGTTTGGCGTCGGAGGATCGGGAGCGGGTCTTCGAGCCGTTCGACCGCGCCGCGACCGCCACCGAGGCCAACATCCCCGGCATGGGACTCGGCCTCTACATCTGCCGCAGCATCTTGGAGCGCCACGGTGGGCGGATTTGGGCCGAGAGCGACGGGGAGGGCATGGGAGCGACGGTGTCGTTCGCCCTGCCGGTGGTGGACGATTGGCCCGCGACGGGATAGGCACGGCCCCGGCGGATCTCCGCCGGGGCCGTCGCCAAACCGACGAGATTAGACGGCGACCGGCTCGGCCGCGTGCTCGCGGCGGGCTTTCCGCCGCTCCAGGCTCTGGGTCCATTGCTCGTGCTGCGTGCCTTCCATGCCGTAAAACACCTTCCTGGCGATGGTGTCGACGACCGGCGGCGTGTTCATGGTCACTTCAAAGGTGACCGCCGAGCCGTCCGGGGTCGCCTCGATGGTGAAGGCGTCGTCGGCCGTGACACCCATCCGCGGCATCGGGTGGGCGTGCCAGGCGACGCGGCGGTCCGGCGTCAGCTCCTTGGCCTGGCGCATCGTGAGGCCGACCTTGCCAACCAGGTCGAAGAACGGCTCGCGATGGCGGTCCGACTGGAAGGAATCGAGGGCCTCGTAGGCTTTCCACTTGGCGTCGACGCCGTTGGCGTCGCCCGGCTCGCTCAGCTCCACCTTCTGCGTGGTCTGGTCCCACTCGGGGTGGCGGGCGAAGTCCGCCAAGTAGGCGTCGACCTCGGCGGCGGGGGCGGCGACGACGACGGACCCCTTCCATTGGCTGCTGCTCATGGAATCCAAACCCTCCTCATGACGTAGTCGCCCGTGGGCGCCTGGAAACGGCGACCGGCGTCCGATGCGCGGCCGACGGTTGTGGGACGCCACCACGGTAGGGCGCTCCACCGCCGGGCGCAACGGAACCGAGGGGCTGATTCCGCCCGCCAGGGCGGGGGCCGGTCGGGTTGGGACGGATGAGGGGGCGGGATCCGAAGAACGGGGAACGCGGGCCGACGCCCGGGGCGCTGGCGCGCGCGCGGCCGCAACCCGCGGCGTTCTTGGTGGACACCGGGGTTAACGACCGGAACCGGGGCGGACGCCAGGTGGCCCCTCCGTCGCCGCCGTCCGTGCCCCGATGAACGCGCCGTGCAGATCCGCCGGAATGCGACGCGGGCGACCCGTCGTGACGTCCACGAACGCCCACTCGGTGCGGGCGCGGACCAGGATCTCGCCGCCGGGACCGGGGGCGTCGGCTGGGGCATAGAGGCGGTCCGGGGGCGGAACCGGCGGGGCGGACTCGCTGGCCGAAAACTCCTCCGGTCCCAGGCGCGATAGCTGGTAGGCGCGGTGGGCGCGGGCGCCGCCGAGGCTGAGGGCCCAGGTGGCGACGCGCAGCCAGTCGCCGGCGAAGGCGGGGCGGAGATAGTCGATCTCGTGGCGGCGGGCGATGAAGACGCCGCCCCGCTCGCGCAGCAGCGCGGCGCCGAAGCCGGCCGCGGCGGCGTGGTCGATCGCCGCTTGTTCCAGGTAATTGAGATAGGCGGCGTTGTTGGCGTGGTTGAGCGGGTCGGCCTCGTGATGGCGGACCCGGACGTGGGCGACGTAGACGGCGGTTGGGGCCGGGTCCTGGTCCAGCCAGGGGCGGCCGGCGGGATCAGCCACGCGTACGGTCGCCGGCGGCGTCGAGGGCCAGGCGGTCGGCCTCGCGGCGCAAGATGCGGCGCAGGATGGC
>CADCWE010000050.1 GCA_902806325.1 uncultured Thermomicrobiales bacterium
CGACCCGCAGCGTCAGTACCTCGTCCAGCGCCATGTTTAGCAGGGGCGCTCGCGGCTCGGCCGGGATCAGGCGCCACCCAAGGGCACGCCAGCGGTCCTCGTCGCCGCGGGAGAACGGGGCATGCTCCACCGGGGTCGGAGCGTGGTTCAACGTCGTCATGATCTCCTGATCCTCGGCAATGCTGCTGCCCTGGTTAGGAGATGCCGGTCCTCCGCGGCGCGGCGGTATGGGTGCGATGCGGTGGCCGCCCCGGCGCGTAACCGGCCCCGCGCGGCCGTCCCTCCGTGCACCCCGTTGCGTTGAGCAGCCACAGCGATCCCGGTACGTCCACGAGTTCGGTGGGCGGGAGGGGTCCCCCGTGGCGCAAGGGGTCGAACGTTTTCGATCGCCATGAGTGAACGGCCGGAGGCCCGACAGGATTCCGTCGGGCCTTCGGCCTCTGCCTTACACGCCTCGGGTATCGGTGCCAGTAGCCACCCAGAGGTCGTGGGTTAAGCGGCCTCTTCGGTCGCCTCCTCGGTGGCGACCGGCTCGGTCGCCGCTTCGGTCACCTCGACGGTGGGTTCGACGGTCGCGTCGTCGGTATCGTCGTCGGCCGCGTCATCGTCGGTCGCATCCTCGGTGGCCGTTCCCTCGGCTGCTTCGGCTTCGGCCGTCTCCGCTGCCGCCGGAGCGTCGTCCACGGGGGCGGCAATCACGCCGCAGGCGATCCTCGCCCCGAAGCTCTCGCCTTCCGGATCGTTCTCGTCCTCCTCGGCGTGGATGACGATCGAGGTGCCGTCCTCGTCCAGCAACTCGTCGAGGGTGAACGAGTCCGTCGTCTCACGGTAGACGGCGGTGCTGTCTTCGTCCGCGGTGATATTGCCGAGATCCCCGGCGTGATCGCCGTGCTCGGCGTCCGTCGGGTTGTAGTGCCCACCAGCCGACGCGAACGCCCGCTCGCCGTTCGGATCGCAAACGCCGGTCTCGTGGACATGGATGCCGTGCTCGCCGGCGGCCAGCCCGACCGCGTACACGCCAACCTGGACGCCGTTCTCCTCGTCCTCGTCGTCCTCGGTGGCGTCGTCCGCGTCCTCTTCCAACTCCGCCAAGAGCGCGACGCCGATCGTCACGCCTTCGGTGTCCAAAATCAGGGCGGGAAGGCTCGTTTCAACCCCGGGCGCTTCATCGTCGTCCTGCGCCGAGACCATCGCGGGCAAGCCGGCCAGCATCAGGGCACATGCGGCCACCAATCCGATCAAGCGAGGCATCCCGATCTCCTTCCCTTAGGCGGCGATCCGGTTGCCCCTCCGGCACGGTCGCCGCACGCCGAATCTGAACGCGGTATGCACGGAGAATACCAGCGGGCTAGACCGGCGGCCACGTCAGCATCCATCCCCCGTCCACGAAAAACGTGCTGCCGGTGCAGTAACTCGCCTCCTCCGAGCACAGAAAGACCGCCATGTGGGCGATATCGGCGGGAAGACCGGCGCGTTTGAGCGGAATCTGTGCTTCGGCCTCGGCCAGGTAGGCGGGATCGTCGAGGGCGCGCCGGTTGAGCGGGGTCAGGATCATGCCGGGCGCGATCCCGTTGGCCGTGATCCCGTGTTCCCCTAGCTCCAACGCAAGGGTTCGGGTGAGGTTGCGCAGTCCCGCCTTGGAGACGCAGTAGGCGCCGGAGCCGGCGGTGCAGGCTTCCTCGTGGACCGAGGAGATGTTGACGATCCGCCCCCCCGTCCCCTGGGCGATCATCCGCCGCGCCGCCTGCTGGGCGCAGAGGAACGGACCGTGAAGGTTGGTCCGGATCACCCGCTCCCAATCCGCGAAGGCGGTTTCGTGGATCAACCCGCCGCCGCCGTGCCCGGCGTTGTTGACCAAGATATCGACCCCGCCGAACGCGTCGTCGACCGCCGCGAACAGCGCCGCCACCTCCTCCGGCATCCCAACGTCCACTGCCACGACGACTGCCCGCCGCCCCGCTGCCTCGACCCGCCGCGCCGTCTCCTCGGCCCCCGCCCGGTCGGTCCGGTAGGTCACCGCCACGTCGGCGCCCGCCCGCGCCAACGCCTCGGCGATCCCCTGCCCGATCCCGCTGTCCGACCCGGTCACGATCGCGCGCGTTCCGTGGAGCGCCATGGTTACCTTTCGGGTGAGCCGGGAATTAGACGTCGGAACGGACGGAGTGGAGGCCGGGCGCTGGGCGTTGGCCTGGCCGATGGTCGCACGGCCGGCTTCCCGTTACTCCGAGGCCAGCGCCCGGCGCACCGCGGAGGCGATCGCCTCCGGGGAGGAGCCGAGGAGTTCGGCGTCGCGGGGGAGGGCCATCCGGACGCGTTCGGCGAACTCGACTTCCGCCAGGTCGACCGGGGCGCCTTCCAGCGCGGCGGTCAACGCGGTCAGGGTGTCCTCCGGGTACAGGAAGAAGTCGCCCGAAAGGACGACGTTCTTGAGCTTGTCCCCCTCGGTTTCCAGGTCGATCACGACCAGTTTGCCGCCGGGGGTCTTGTATTCGCCGTGCATGGATCCGCTCCTTTAGGGCAGTGGACGGGGAGGCGTCAGGGCTCAAGCCATCCGCCCCCGCGACGCCACCGAATCCCGTCCTCCGGTCCCCGTTCCGCGCAGCACCGCAGCCGCGGCCGTCTCCCCGCCGAGTATCGCGCCGTTGAGGCTGGAATCGACGGTCGCCTCGGTGGCGAGGAAAAGGCCGGGGGTCGAGGTCGCGGGGTCCGGCAGCCGGGCGTGAATGCCAGGGGGTTGGGCGAACTGAGCGAACGGGACGCGGACGACGGCGAGCGGCGTCCACCAGGCCGGGTCGTGGCAGAGCATCGTCGCCGCCGCGTCGCGTGCCTGGCGACCGAGGACGTCGTCGTCCGGTTCGGCCAACGGTTCCCCCCCGAGCATCGCCGCCGAGAGGAGATGGCGGCCGGGCGGTGCGTAACTCGGCGCCACGGCCGAGAGGTGGGCCAGTTGGTTGATCGGCAGGGTGCCGGTGCCGTCGAGGGCAAGGCGGCGGCCGATGCCGGGGTCGCGTTCCCCGGCCAGGTAGACGGTGACGTTGCCGACGCCGTGCTCCGGCAACGCGGCGATGCCGGAGAGGCGTTTGGCGGTCGGGGCGTCGGTGGCAAGGACGACCGCCGTCGCCGGGATCGTCGCGCCTCGAACTCTGACGCCGACCACCCGTTCCCCGTCGCGGCTCAGCCCCTCGACCGGTTGATTGAGCCGGATCGCCGTCGGCGGCACCCGGCGCGCCAGACGCTGCGGCACCGCCTGCACCCCCGCGTCCGGCAACACCGCCCGGCCCTGGACAAACATCTTCAGCGTGAACCGCAGCGGCCCGACGGCCGTTCCCAGCGCCGGGTCGAGCAAGATCCCCCCCCAGAACGGTCGGGCGAAGCGGTCGACGAACGCGCGGCCGAAGCCGGCTCCCCAGAGCGCCTCGGCGGCCGACCGGTTGTCGCCCTCTCCCGCCTCGGCGGCGCTCTGCCACCCGGCGAGGCGGGCCTTCAGCGCAAACGCGGCAAGCCGCAGCTTGTCCCCGGCCGGAAAAAGATTGGTGGTCAGGTCCCGTGGTAAGGCAGCGGGGTGCCGGAACGGGTCGGCCAGGGGAATCAGGCGGCGCCCGTTCCAGACATGCGCCCCGGCGTCGAAGGCGGCGGGGCGCAGCGCCTCCAAGTCCACCTGCCGCTTCAGCGCCGGGTAGGCGTCAAGGATCACCTGAAAGCCGCGGTCGAGCAAAAAACCGTCCGGATGGCGGTCGGTTCGGACCCGGCCGCCGACGCCGTCCGACGCTTCCAACACGACCACCTCGCGCCCGGCGGCGCACAATTCGGCGGCACAGGTTAACCCGGCCATCCCGGCGCCGACGACGACGATTGGGGCATTTGGTCCCCCGGATCGGTTGGCGATCATCGTCGCGGCATCTCTCGCTGGTGGGCGAACGCGGCGAGATCACGAGGCGGCGGGGCGGGGACCGGACGGACGCGGAGGCCCGACTCGACCACGCTCCTGGTCCTCCCCGACCGCCGCGCAACCAGCCAAGAGGGCGGGCTCGTCGCCCCATGCCGGTCGGGTCCGCCACACCGGGGGTTGCTTGTACCAGCATCCGCGATCGCGCCGCCGACCCCTTGAAAGACCAGAACATATGTGCTATGATCAACGGGCCTACTCGCCGCTGCCCAGCGCCCCCCACGCGCGAACGGCCCGGCGACTGGCCCCATCTTCCCCATCCCCTTCCTCGCGAACGGCCGCCGGTCCCCACGCCGGCGGCCACCCCGTTTAACAGGCGGTCCGCTACGCCATCGCCACCACGGCGCGGACCCGCGCCAGGTGATCCTCGTCGAACTCGACGTGGCGCTCGACTTCCTCGGCCAGGGTGATTTCGCCGTCGGTCTCGTGTGTCGCGGTCCGCTCCCAGTCCTTCAGCGTCAGGTTCATCAGGAGCGAGATCAGGTCGCCGCGGGCCGTGTCCATTTCCGCCAGCACCCCCGAGGTGTCCTCGATCCCTTCCGGAGCCGACGGCTCCAGGACCGGCAGCCGGGGATCGTGGCCCGCCATCACGGTCTGCAACCGGGCCAGCACCGCCCGGTCGCGATCCCGCAACTCCGCGACCAAGCGGCGCACCGCCGGGGCGGCGTCCCCGGCGGCGTGGGCATCCAGCACTTCGCGCAGGGCGGACGGCGTGTCGAGCAGGGAGTCGATCAGGTCGCGGTAGGAGTCGAGCATGGGAGCCTTTGCCGGTCGCGGAGCGGTCGAGACGATGTGTTACGCGCCGCCGGTGACGTATCCGGCAAGCCCGGGAGTGCCCTGAATCGTCACTTCCCAGACCAGCCCAAATGGGTCCCGAAAGGTGATCCCCGTGGTGGAGGTGGCAAGGGTCTCGAACGACCGCATCAGGATCTCGCCCCGAAGGGTGGCGAAGGTGGACGCGTCCACCCCGACCGAGAGGTGGTCCATCGCCGCCGACCGATCCAAACGAGCACCCCGCCCGACCCGGTAAAGGGCGAGCGCGACCGGCCCGTTCCGGAGAAAGACGACATCGGCCTCCGTACCCTCGGCCAGCGCCCCGTCCCACCGGTAGTCGCCGTCGACCGCCGCGAATCGCCCGCCGGGTCCGCGCCGGGCGCGCCCGAGCAACTCCATGTCGAAAAAGTCGGTGTAGAAGCGCTCGGCCTTGGCCAAGTCGGCGACGCGGGCCGCGATGTGGTTGAGCGTTTGGAGCGCGACCCGGCGACCGCTCCGTTCGGCCACGGCGCCGGGGGCGATCCAGGAGGCGTCGAGCGCGGCGCCGGAGGCCGGAGCATTGCCGCCTGCCGCGTCGATGCTGGTGTCGGCGCCCCGCCCTTCGCGCAGGTTCGCGCCCTCGGTGAAACCGGGGTCGAAGGCGTCGCGCTCGTGGTCGCCGATCTTGGGCAAGGTCCGCTCGACCCACGGTTGGTCGCGGCGAATTGCCGCGACCATCGCCCCGCGGTCGCGCGCTTCGAGCGCGATCCGGTCCCCGCCGTGGAGGACGATCCGCACGTCCGGCCGCGACGCGCCGAGGGCATCGAACCACCCGTAGAGCGTGTCGATCACCCGCAACGAGTGGGCGGCGACGGTCAGATCGGCGTACGGATCGTCGAACCCCAACCCGTGCGCGCTGCGGACCAAGACGACCTGGGCATCCCCGGCCTCGGCCACGGCGACGTTGGCGTCGGCGGCCAACGCCTCGGGCACTTCCAGCAAGAACCGGTAGGCCATCGGCCCCGCTCCCCTTTCCCCTCGCGGCGGTCGGCGCACACCGTACCCAACCCAGCCCGGCCCCATCCCGGGCGGGGGCGGTGTCGGGGGGATTGTACCGTACCGAACGGGGGCGACCGGGTGGGGCGGGCGGCGGGGCCAGTCGATTCACCCGCCGTCGACGAGCGGCGAGGTCGGGGCGGCTCCGTCGGCGGCGGGTTCGGCCGAGACGCCGGCGGCGCGATCGGCAGCGAAGGGAACCGGAGCGGCGATCAGGTTCTGGCCCACGCCGTCCGCGGTCACGGCGCCGAGGCGGTCGCGGCGGCGTTCCCCGCCGCCGGTGAAGACCCGGACCCGGTTTCACCGATCGTCGTCCAAGCCCGCAATCTCGAGCGCGATCGGTGGCACCTCCCGTCGATCCGGGGCGCCGCAGACGACGTCGGCGGCGGAGTTGGGCGTCTGTCTGTCGGTCGGGGGGGCGGAGCACCGGCGAATCCCCGATCGGGGCGGGGAGGTCGCCCCGTCGGCGCCGTCGGCCAACCGCGGCTGCGGCCTTACCCCGAAGCCGATTCCGCCGGACAAGAGCCGTCCGGCGACCAGCGCCGCCAACCACGGCGGCGCCGCGCGCGGCCACCCGGCACGGCGCGGCAACGGCGTCGGCGAATGCGGGACGACCAGCGCCGGCGCCGCAACCGGGTCCGCGTCCAAAGCGGCATCCCTGGCGGCGGTGAACGGGCCACCGCACCGCGCTACGGGGTAGGCCAGGCCGGTTAGGGACGTTTGGCGGTTGGACACGGCGCGCGCGTCGGTGGTAGCCTGGCGCCTTCCGAGACGGACGTTGCGTGCGGTGGCTCGCCACCGGGGGCATCGTGCGCCTTGGCGCACCGCCCCCTTCCGTGGCTGGACGGGTCGGGCGGCGCGAAGCATCGAACCCGGCGCCACGGGGCGCGGGGAGCACGCGTTGGGAACCCGCGAAAGGGGTCCGTGTTCCGCTCACCGCGGGACCGCCGGGCGCGCCCGGCAACGCCAGAGGGAAGGGAAGACAACCGATGGTTCACCCGCTTGGGAGCGGGAGGCGGCGGCATTGGTCGACCGCCGGTCGCGCCGCGTTCGTCGCCGTCCTCGCCGGTCTGCTCGCCGTTTCGGCCGCCCCCGTCTCCGCCGCCGACGCCCCCGATGCGTCGCTGGACGTCACCGTCGAGCAGCTCGGCGACCCCCATGCCCCGCTGCCACTGGCCGGAGCCGTGCTCTACGAGGACCGGTCGAGCGCCACCGCCGCCAAGCGCGCCGAGACGCAGCCGCCGGAATCGGCGCCGGTGGCGACCACGACCGGTGATGCGATCGCCGCCCTCGCCTTGGCCCACCAGGGCTACCCCTACGTCTGGGCCGGCAACACGCCGGCCGGTTTCGACTGCTCCGGGTTCACCCAGTACGTGGTCCTGGCCACCGTCGGGATCGACATCGGTCACGCCGTCGAAGGACAACCGTTCGCCGGAGCCTGGGTCGAGTACGGCGCCTGGCAAGCGGGCGACCTTGTCTTCTTCCAAAACACCTACCGGCCCGGCATCTCCCACGCCGGCGTTTACCTCGGCGACGGCCTCTTCGTCCACGCCGAGAACGAGACCACCGGCGTTGTCGTCACCAGTCTGTACTTCGACTACTACGGCGCGCGGTACTACGGCGCCGTGCGCGTGGCATAGGCGCCCCCCGGCTCCGCGGCGCCGGGTCGGCGGTGGTATCGCAATGCGGGGCAGCATCGCCGATCCGACCCGGGGAGGAGTCCACGCTACGGCTCGCAGGAGTGCGTCAGTTTCGCGATCGTCCCGCTGAAGTGACCCGACGGGTGAGCGAAGGCGGTAAACGCTCGATGCGGTGGACCACGGCCAACGTCACGATGATCCCCTTCGACCGCTTGCCTGGGGAGTGGTCGGTCCGCTTCGCGATCGACTTGAGTCCGGGTGGCGCCGACACGACCTCCAGCGCCACCGCCGAAACGCGTGGTGTCCCACTCCAAACCTTGGACTAGGAGCACCCCAGCCATGGCTCTGCTGTCCCGGCCCTGACCACGCACGCCGCGGCCTCTTCGCCGCGTGAGGCGCCCTAAGCCGCGGGGTCCTTGGAGCCGGGGGCCGGCAGATCGGGGTCGCCACGCCGCAATAACAGCGCGCCGCCGATCCCAGCCAGGAGCGAGGCCACGAGGATGCCAAGTTTCGCCTCGGCGAGCAGCGCGGCGTCGACGAAGGCCAGCTCGGCGATAAACAGCGACATCGTGAACCCGATCCCGGCCAACCAAGCGGCGCCGTAGAGTTGGCGCCAGGCGACCCCGTCGGGCAACGAGGTCACCCCGGCCCGGACCGCGAGCCAGGCGAAGAGCACCACCCCGACCTGTTTGCCGATCACCAGGCCAAGGACGACCCCAAGGGCGACCCGATCGCCGAGCGACGCGACCGCCCCGCCGTCGAGCACCACCCCGGCGTTGGCGAGCGCAAAGAGCGGCATGATCACGAATGCTACCCACGGGTGGAGGGCGTGCTCCAGCCGCTGAAGCGGCGTCTCGACTGCCTCGCAGGCCGCTTCGAGTTCCTGCACCACCGCTTGCTGGCGGCCGTTGGTCAGCAGGTCGTGGCCGTCCCGCCCGGCGTGTTCGAACTCGTCGAGCAGCGCCTGTCCCCGGGCCAGAAACACGTCGCCATCGATTCGGGTCCGGGCTGGGATGGTCGCGGCGAGGAGAACCCCGGCGATGGTGGCGTGGACGCCCGACTTGAGGAAAGCGACCCACAGCCCGGCGCCTAGCACCGCGTAGACGACCGGACGACGGACGTGGAGCCTGTTCGCGACCAAAAGGGCAATCAGGAACAGTCCCGCCGCCCCGAGCGCGGCCCATGTGACTTCGGCGGTGTAGAAGAGCGCGATCACCAAGACCGCGCCGAGGTCGTCGACGATGGCGAGGGCGGTCAGGAAGATCTTGATCGCGGCGGGGACGCGGTCGCCGAGCAGGGCGAGGATGCCGAGGGCGAACGCGATGTCGGTCGCCATCGGGACCCCCCAGCCGCGGGCTCCATCACCCCCGACGTTGATCGCGACGAAGATCAGCGCCGGCATGGCCATGCCGCCGAGCGCCGCCGCGATCGGCAACGCGGCTTGGCGGAGGGATGCCAACTCCCCGACCAGCACCTCGCGCTTGATCTCCAACCCGACGACGAAGAAGAAGACGGCCATCAACCCGTCGTTGATCCACAACCCGAGCGGTTTGCCGATCGCGGCGTCGCCGGGTCCGATGGTCAGCCGGGTCGCCCAAAGATCGGCGTAGGCGCCGTCCCACGGCGAGTTGGCCCAGACCAGCGCCGCCACCGCGCAGAGCAGCAGCAGCACCCCGCCCGACGCCTCGGCGTGGACGAATTCCCGAAGCGGAAAGCGAAGCGATTCCACCCCCCGCCGACCGGGCCGCTCGATCCGCGCCGCCCCCGAACCCATCCCAATCCCTTCCCCGCGACCGCTCAGAACGCCAAGTAACGCAGCCAAACGTAGAGGCTGGCGACCGCCAGCGTCACCAGTGTGAACGGCAGCCCGACCCGGGTGAACCCCCAGAATCCGATCGGCTCGTTCCGCCGCTCGGCGATGCCGACCGCGACGACGTTCGCCGAGGCCCCAACCAACGAGCCGTTGCCCCCCAAGCAGGCGCCGAGCGCCAGCGACCACCAGAGCGGCGCCACGTCCGGGTGTGCGGCCAGCGCCTGGTTGTCCAGCTCGGCCAACTCCGGGAACAGGAGACGGGCAACCGAGAAGGTCAGCGGGATCATCGTCGCCACCGCCGGGATGTTGTCGACGATCGCCGAGACCACCGCCGCAAACCAGAGAATGA
>CADCWE010000051.1 GCA_902806325.1 uncultured Thermomicrobiales bacterium
CGTCCTTTGGGCAAGCGGCGGCCCGGCGCGGGCGACCACTCGCCGCGCCGGGCCGCCGCGCGGCTACGGCCGGTGCTCCGCGCTTTCGGCGGACGGACAACCGGGTCTGGCGGGGTCCACGGTCGCGTCGGGCGGGGGGGCGAGGAGGCGGGTCCAGACCCGTTCCCACGCCGCGCGTCGAGCCGCGAGCAGACCCTCGGACGGAAGGGAATTCCGGCGGCGATTTCTGCGGTCGGTCATTCGGCATCCCCCCGATGCAGGACCCGCACTCCGGAACGGGGGCCGGCCTCGGGGGCGGTGCCGGCCGGGTCGTCGAGGCGGGCGATGGCGGCGAGGACGACGTCGATGACCGCGCGGTCCGAGCTGGCCAGGATCGGGCTGGCGCGGTCGGCGCGGGGCCCGCGGGAGATCGTCAGGTACAGCGGCATGGCGGAGGCTCCTTCCCGGGCAACGCGAAGGCCCCCGGACGATCCGGGGGCCTCTACCCGAGTAAGGTGAACTTTGCGGGAAAGCGTTTAAGTCAGGCGGTCAGCCCGGCGTCGCGCGCCTTGTGGCGGAGGAACGAGAGCTGGGCGCGGACGGTTGCCGGCGCGATCCCCAACCGGTGGGCGATCTCCTTCGGCGAGACGTCCTGGACCATCAAGCGGAGGATCTCGGTCTGGCGCGGCGTCGCCAGCTCGAGGACGGCGGCCAGGCGCCGGCACGCCTCGCCGTGGTCTGCCTCCGCCACCAGCAGCACCAGCGGATCGTCGATGGGTGGCCCCTGACCGATCGGAAGCCGGTCGGGCCGGTCCAGGAGCGAGCACCGGACCGCGCGGTTCACCGCCTGGGTGACCCAGGTCCGGTACGACCGGACGCCGAGTTGCTCCGGCGGGAACGCCAGCTTGCGCCCGCCGCCGCCCTTGACCCATACCTTCCCTAACCGGACGGTCTGGGGCAGGGCGGCGGACCCGAGCACCAGCACCGCCGCGGCGAGCAATTCGGCCTTCAGCAGCTCCTGGAACGATCCCTCCCGTTCCCGGGCTTGCCGAGCGAGGGCCCGCCGAATCTCCCGGTTATAGCCGATCCGCCGCATCCGACCGGCCACGCGCTCCAGCGCCGCGAGCCGCTCGTCCGGGTCGGCCCGGACGTCCCGAATGAGCATGAAGTCGCCGTCGACCGAGCCCGGGCCAAAATACGATAGGAATTGAGCCAGCAACGTCAAGGACGCGGCCGGCGGCAACAAGAGTTCGGAGAGCGAGGGGAAACCCCGAACGAGGTCGGCATCGTGCATCGCCACCCAGACGGCCCGGGATGACAAACCCGCATCGAAGGCGGCGAGTTTCGTGGCGCCCATGGCGGACCCCGCGAGGTCCTGGCAGGCGTCGAAGATCGACGCCGCAACGATCGATCCTGACAATTTCTGGAGTTCACGACGCCGAGCAAGACCGAGACACACGGGGTCGCCGCGGCGGTCCACGCGCATCGACCTCGTCAACGTGGCGGCAACGCGTGCACCGACGGCATCGCGGATGTCGAGTTGCTTTAACGGGGATGCCCGGAGCGACCGGGTCGCGTCGAGGGAGCCGACGACGTCGCGAAGGCCGGCGGCAAGAGTGACGGTGCTCACAAGCGCCTGGGGGGACAGGTCCACCGCGACCACCGGTCCCGCCACCCGGGCGGCGGTCAACTCGTGTCGATGGAGCACCGAGACGGACTCGGCCCCAAGGACGGCGCCGAACGGCGGTGGGGTCGTCAGGGGGGCAATCCCCGACTCCACCCCCCAAGAACTCTGCGGGACTTGAATCTTGGCCATGGCGAGCGGTGAAGGCACGACGCGGTCAGCGGACCCCGGGGGCAGACCCGGGTCGTCGGACGTCGGTTCAGCAGCGACCAGGCGTAGATGCCCGTGCTGGGCGAGCCCGCTCTGATCTCCCCGACGAGAGGACGTGGGTGCCGGTAGCGACGGCAAGGGGTCGGGTGGCTGCTCGCCCATTCGGCGCTCCTCTGCGCGGACGGCGACGCGAACGGTCGCGCTGCGGGGGACGCGAACGGGTGTGCGGGTTGACCAGTTTATCCCTCGAGAAACGGGAAGCGCAAGCTCGGAGGGGGCGAAGTGGGCGCGGCGGTCCGGTTGGTCCGGTCGGTCCGGTTTTCGGACCAAGGCAACGACACGATCCGTGGGCGCGGCGCGCACACACCGGGGACCCGAAACTACATCCGATTCCCTTGCGATTCCCTTTTGCGCTCATTGATGGTAAGGTGGTCCCCGGCGTCCGGTCGTGCGTGGCGAGGGGGGCACCAAGATGGGCGATCCAGAACGCGAGGTCATGCCCCTCCGGGGCTGGCGGCGGCGGCGCTTGCACACGGTGCGCAGCCTGGCGACGGCGGCCGGGACGGCGACGCGCACGATCGTGGAGCTGGAGGGGGGGAGCCGGTCGCCCCGGGTCGGGACGATCCGGGCGATCAGCGCGGCGCTCGAAGTGCCCCCGGAGCAGGTGGTCGAGTTCCGGCGGGCGATGGGCCTGCCGGTGGACGAGGAGGCACCGCGATGAGCAACTCGCGCATCCCGGCCGCGCCGAACGGGAAACAACCTCGGGCGGTCATCTACTGCCGCGTCTCCACCGCGAAGCAAGAGGACGAGGGCACTTCATTGGCGTCGCAGGAGGACGCATGCGTTAAGTACACGACCGAAAAGGGCTACTCGGTGGCCAGCATCTACCGCGAGACGCACAGCGGCGCTGAACTCTTCGAGCGCCCCCAACTATCGGAACTGCGGGCAACGGTCCGGCGCGGCGAAGTCGGCGTGATCGTCGCCTACGCGCTCGACCGCCTATCACGCAACCAGGCGCACCTCGGCTTGATCCTGTCGGAAGCCGAGCACGCCGGCGCCACGGTCGAGTTCGTCACCGAAAAGCTGGAGGACACGCCCGAGGGGCGGCTGCTGCAATCCGTGCGCGGGTTCGTGGCCGAGGTGGAGCGGCTGAAGATCGGCGAGCGCACCGTGCGGGGGAAGCGGACCCGTCTCCTGTCCGGCAAGATTTACGGCTTCGCGAGCGAACTCTACGGCTACCGCCGCGATAAGGAAGCGGGCGTCCGCCTCGTGGTCGACGCGGAGGCGGCTATCGTGCGGCGCATCTTCCGCGCGGTGGCGGACGACGGGCAATCCGTCCGGGGGATCGCGCGGGCGCTGAACGCCGAGGGCGTCCTGCCGCCGGCCGCCGGCAAGCGCGTCTACCGGGACGGCCGCGCGATGCGCTGGCACCCCAGCGCCGTCTACCGCATCCTCGCCGACCCCGCCTACAAGGGAGAGACCGTCGGCTGGCGGACGCGAAGCGGCGCCAAACCGGGCACCCGCCAGCCTCGTGACCCGTCGGAGTGGATCCGGCTGCCGGACGGCACGACACCCGCCGTCGTGACCCCCGAGACGTGGCGGACTGCCCAGGATCGGGTCGCGGGGGGCACCGCCACCACCACGCGCAACGCGACCCGGCCCTACCTCCTCCGTGGACTGATCTATTGCTCCGTCTGCGGGGCGCGCATGTACTCCGTTCCAGAACACGGGCGCATTGCCTACCGCTGCAGCTCTCGCGACAAGGTGAGCGGCGCTTGTGGCGGCCAGCGGGTGCCCGGTGAGGCGGTCGAGGCGTGGGCGTGGGAGCAAGTCTGCGCGGTGCTGCGCAACCCGGCGATCATCGCCGCCGAGGTCGAGCGACAGCGCAAGGCGGGACCGGACGCCTCGCTCCAAGCCGACCGGGACGCCGCCGTGCGGCTGCTCGCCAAGACCGAGCAACAACGGGATCGCCTGATGCGGCGTTACGCGGACGCGGACGACGACGGCTTCCCGTGGGAGTTGCTCGAACGGGAGATCGCCCGGGTCGAGGCCGAGCGCCGGGGATTGGTCACGACGCTCGCCGCAATCGACGGCCGTCTGCGGCAGCAGGAGACGGCCACCCTGCAGCTCGACGCCCTGCACGACTACTGCGCTTCGGTGGCGGCCAACCTGGACGCCGCCGACTTCGCGATCAAGCGGCACGCGGTCGAGGCCATAGTCGAGCGGATCAGCGCCAGCGGCCGGGACTGGGAGATGATAGGCTCGCTCCCGACCGCCCCCCCTGCGGGCGTTTCGTCCTCTACGTCTTGGGGTTTGGTCCGCCGGCGCACGGTCGCCGTCGCCAAGGAGATCGCCCGTGCCCACCCGCTGCGCCGCGTCGCTCGTGTTGCTGTTGGCCGCGCTCGTCGCGCTGGGGGGCGCCGGTCTCGGCGCCGGTTCCGCCCGGGCCGGGGATCCGGAGGAGATCACGATCGCCCTCGACTGGTACCCAAACGCCAACCACGCCGGGCTGTTTTTGGCCCAGGAGCGCGGGTACTTCGCGGCCGAGGGGATGGACGTCGAGCTGGTGACCCCGGCCGACCCGAGCACGGTGCTGCAAACCGTCGGCGCCGGGCGGGACGACTTCGGTATCTCCTACCAGACCGACCTGCTGCTGGCGCGGGCGCAGGGTGTGCCGGTGGTCTCGGTCGCGGCCTTGGTCCAGCACCCGCTGATGGGGGTGATGGTGAAAGCGGACGCGGGGATCGCCCGTCCGGCTGACTTGGTCGGCAAAACGGTCGCCTACCCCGGCATCCCGAGCCAGGAAGCGTTCCTGGCGACGATGTTGGAAACCGACGGCGCCCAACTGGAGGACGTCGACTTGGTCAACGTCTCGTTCGAGCTGATCCCGTCCGTCCTCTCCGGCCGCGCCGCCGGGGCGATGGGCGCCTACTGGACCCACGAGACGATCCTCGCCGAACGCGAGGGGACCCCGGTCGAGGTGCTGCGGGTCGAAGACTGGGGCGTGCCCGACTATTACGAGCTGATCCTGACCGCCAACGAAGCGACGCTGGACGAACGCCCGGAGACGGTGCGCGCCCTCCTGCGCGCGGTCCAGCGTGGGTACGGCGACGCGGCGGCGGACCCGGACGCGGCGCTCGACGCCCTGGCCGCGGCCTACCCGGACCTGGTCCGCGAGGTGGAGGCGGAGGGTTTGGCGCTCCTGATCCCGGAGTGGACCGACGGCGTGCCGGCCTACGGCACCCAAACGGCGGCGCGGTGGGACGCGTTCGGGGACTGGATGAAGGGACGGGGGTTGATCCCGGAGGATCTAGATGTGGGGGCGGCGTGGGACGGGGGGTTGCTGCCGGCAGCAGCGGGGACGCCGGCGGCGGCTGCATCCCCCTAACCCCCCAGCCCCCTTTCCCCCGATCGCGGGGGGAAGGGGGAGCAAGAAGGCGCGATCGAAAAGCCCCCCTTCCCTTGGTCGCGGGGGGAAGGGGGTTAGGGGGATAACGCCATCCCCACGACCCGCCCGAACGCCCCGATCGTCGCGTCGATGGTTGCCTCGTCCATCGCCGTCGAGGTGCAGAACATCAGGCGGGGGGCGCAGAAGACGCCCTCGGCCAACAGCGCCAGGTGCAACAGGCGCTTGGCCGCGGCGTCGCCCCGCGCGGCGTCGCGATACGACCGGACCGGGCCGGGCACCAAATGCACCCCGACGAACGAGCCGTAGCCGGTGGCGACGCCGGAAACCCCGGCGGCGTCGAGCGCGGCTTGGAGACCAGCCCGGAGGCGGTCGCCGAGGGCGTTGATCCGGGCCACCTCCGGCGCGGGATACGCCGCCATCGCGGCGACCCCGGCGACCATCGAGACGGCGTTGCCGTTGAAGGTGCCGGACTGCGAGAGCGGCGCCGGACCGGACGGGTCGAACAACGCCATGATCGCTTCCCGGCCGCCGAAGGCGCCGATCGGGAATCCGCCACCGATGATCTTGGCGAAGGTGGTCAAATCCGGCCGGACGCGGACGTGCTCCTGGTAGCCGCCGGGTTCGAGGCGAAAACTCATCACCTCGTCGAAGATCAGCACGATCCCGCGCTCGGCGGTCAGGACCCGCAGCGCTTCCAGGAATTCTTGCTCGCTGGGGATCATCCCGGCCGCGCCGAGCACTGGCTCGACGATCACCGCCGCGACCTCTTCACCGCGCTCGGTCAGCAGGCGTTCCATCGCCGGCACGTTGTTGAACGGGGCGACCAGCACGTTCTCGACCGTGTTGGCGGGGACGCCGCGGCTGCCCAGCACCGGCAGCGGGGCGTGGGCGGATCCGGCGAGACCGGCGCCGACATCGGGGTGGACGCTGACCTCGAAATCGTCGTAGGAGCCGTGGTAGCCGCCCTCCATCTTCACGATCACGTCGCGGCCGGTGAAGGCGCGGGCGGCGCGGACCGCGTTCATCGTCGCCTCGGTGCCGGAGTTGCAGAACCGGAGCAGATCGAGCGAGGCGACGCGCTCGGTCATGATCCCGGCCAGCCGCGTCTGGGCCTCGATCGCGGTGGCGAAGACGGTGCCGCGGGGCAACTGCTCGGCCACCGCCGCGACGGTCGCCGGGTGGGCGTGGCCGTGGATCAGCGAGGTGTAGTTGTTGAGGTAGTCCGCGTAGCGGTTGCCGTCGACGTCCTCGATCGTCGCGCCGCTGCCGGAGACCGCGTAGAGCGGGTAGGGGGCATGGAACGCAATGGTGCGGGTATCGCCACCGGGCATCACCCGCCGCGCCTCGGCGTGGCGGGCGGCGGAACCGGGCGTACTGGCGCGGTAGGCGGCGAGGACCGCGGACTCGATCTCGGTTCGGACGCGAGGGTGGGCGGCGATGGCGGCGGTCATCGGGTCACCCCCATGTCCTTGTCGCCGACGAGCGCCCCCAACCCGACGCCTTCGAGGTTATCCTCGCGCAGCGGCGACGGGTCGCCGAGGTCGCGGCTCGTCACCCTCGTCTCCCGGGAGACGACGCTCAGGGCATCGCCGTCGGGGTCGTCACTGATCCGCATCGTTGGTCACTCCTGGGCCTAGTGTCGCCGGTGAGAAACCGTCGGTGGAGACGGTGACGACCTTCGGTCTCGTCCGGCTCCTCAGCGACTGCGGGCACGCTCGCGCTACGTCCTTCGCTCGCGTCGCGCTTCTTCGCCCGAGGGCGGGGCTGTTCCCGCCCTATTCCCCGGCCTCCTCCACCAAACCGACGGGTTCGTCGTCCACCACCACCGTCCTGCTTTGCTCGCGCAGGAACTGCTGCACGTAGTAGGGGCCGAGGCCGCCCTTGCCGGTGCTGCCGCTGCCCTTCCAGCCGCAGAAGGATTGGCAGCCGGGCCAGGCGCCGGTCGTCGCGCCGCCCTTGCGGTTGGCGTAGACGACGCCGGCCTCGATGCCGTCGAAGAAGCGCTCGATCTCGTTCTGGTCTTCGGTGAAGATGCCGGCGGTCAGGCCGTACTCGGTGTCGTTGGCGAGGGTCAGGGCCTCGTCCAAGCCCTCCACCGGCGCCACGACGACGAACGGCAGGAACAGCTCGCGCTTGAACAGTTCGTGGTCCGCCGGCAGGCCGTCGACCACCGTCGGGGCGACGAAGGTGCCCCGGTCGTAGGCGTCGCCGGAAAGTCGTTCGCCGCCGGCGCGGACGGTGCCGCCCTTGGCCGACTCCACCGCGCCCTCGAAGCGCGCGACCGCCTTGTCGTCGATCACCGGCCCCATGTAGATGTCGCGGTCGGTCGGGTCGCCGACCGTGATCGCCTTCGCGCGCTCGGTCAGGCGGGCGACAAAATCGTCGTAGACCGGGCGCTCGACGTAGACGCGGGAGCAGGCGGAGCATTTCTGGCCGGAAAAGCCGAAGGCGGAGCGGGCGACGCCCTCGACCGCCTTGGCGAGGTCGGCGTGGCGGGTGACGATGGCCGGGTTCTTGCCGCCCATCTCGGTGATGCACGGTTTCGGGTACTCCGTGCTGAACGCGTTGAAGAGGTCCATCCCGACCTCTTTGGAGCCGGTGAAGATTACGCCGTCGACGTCCGGGTGGCGGGTCAGGGCGGCGCCGATCTCGCCCCCGGAACCGGTGACGAAGTTGAACACCCCACCCGGGACGCCGGCGTCCAGGTAGCAGCGGGCCAGCTCGTAGCCGGAGAGCGGGGTCGCGCTGGCCGGTTTGTAGACCACCGTGTTGCCGGCCACGAGGGCGCCGGAACTCATCCCGGCCGAGAGCGCGTGCGGGAAGTTGAACGGTGCCAGCACCGCCCAGACGCCGAACGGGCGCAGCACGGAGCGGTTGCGCTCGCCCGGATCGAGGGCGCCCATCGGGCGCGAGAAGCCGTCGCTCTCCTCGACCTGGCGGGCGTACTCGTCGATCAGGTCGGCGCCTTCCTCGACTTCGCCGATCGCCTCCGCCCGGTTCTTGCCCGCCTCCAGGATCAGCAAGGACGAGAGGCGGAATTTGCGATCCCGGATCAACTCCGCCGCCCGGCGCAGGATCGCCACCCGCTCTTGCCACGGCCGCGCCGCCCAAGCCGGGTAGGCGCGCTTGGCGGCGGCCACCGCGTCCTCCACGTCGGCGGGGGTCCCGCTCTGGAACACGCCGAGGAGCCGGTCGCGGTCGGACGGGGCGCGGACCTCGAAGGTGCCGTTGCCTTCCCGCTCCCGGCCGTCGATCAGCATCGGGTGGGTGCGGCCCAGCTCGCCGGGCAGCGCGGCCAGGGCTTCGTCGAACGCTTGGTGCATCGCCGCCAACTGCTCGGGGGTGGCGGTGTAGGTGATCTTGGGTTGTGGCTGGGCGGGCGCGGTGGCGGTCATCGGTTCCTCCTCGCGGGATACGGGGGTCGGGGATCGGTCAGTCGTCGGGGCGCATGGCGTGCGCCCGGTGGCAACCCCTGGCGTTTGCGGCGGGTGCCAACGCTCGGGACCCGGTAACAGGGCGCACGCCATGCGTCCCTACACCGTCCCCGCCCCTCAATCGTACTCGCCGGTGATCTGGGTCAGCTCGATCAGATTGCCGAACGGGTCGCGGATCATCGCCCGGGGCCTGTTGGTGATGGAGATCGTTTCTTCGACCGCCACGCCGTGGCCGCGGACCTGGTCGAGCACCGTGTCCAGATCGTCCACCTCCAGGCAGAGGTGCTGGGCGGGGTGGTTCGGTTCCGGCTGGGCGTCGCCGAAGCAGTGGATCTCCTGGCCGCAGGCCATCCGGAACCAGACCAGTTGCAGGTGACCGAGGGTGGACGGCGGCGTCACCTCCGGCAAGCCGAGGACCCCGGCATAGAACGACCGCGCCGCGTCGTGCCCGCCGGTTGGCATCGGTACGCTGACGTGCTGCACGCGCTGGATTTCGGCCACCTCGCGTTCCTCCCCATCGTCCGCCGGTCGCTTGGGGGCATTGCCGCACAGGGCGTGCCGCTTGTCCAGCCCTGGGGCGGGCGGGATGCTCGGGTAGCGATGCCGCCACTCCCGCCCGCACCGGCTATACTCTCCGCCACCGGCTGGCCGCCGGGCGCCGTGCCCCGGCCGCCGCGAACGGCGCACCGAGGACCACCAACCGATGGACATCGCCGGCTTCGTCAACTTCGTCCTGACCATCCTGACCTTTATCCTGCTCGGCCGGGCGCTGCTCTCCTGGTTCGATCCCGGGATGCGAACCCCCGTCGGCAAGATCCTGTTCGACATCACCGAGCCGATCCTGGCC
>CADCWE010000052.1:0-1949 GCA_902806325.1 uncultured Thermomicrobiales bacterium
CCGCGATCACCGCGAGAAAGCCTTCCAGCAGCTCCCGCGGCTGCCAGCCGCCGTAGAGGAGCGAGCGCAGCGCCGCCAGGAGGTAGGTCATCGGGTTGAAGCGGGCGATGGTCTCCAGCCAGCCGGTCAACTGCTCCTGCGGCAGCGTCGCCGTGGTCAGGAAGGCGAACGGGAAGAAGAGGATGAAGCTGGCCCCGACCGCCCCCGGCGACCCCGTCTTGAGCGCGATCGCGTACGGGAAGCCGGTGAAGACCAGACCCCACAGACCGGCCAGGGCCATGAACAGCAGCGCCCCGAGGACGCCGGTCTCGAACCGGACCCCGACCGCCAATCCCAGCAGCACCACCGGGAACGCCAGCGCCAGGACCAGCACCAGGTCGGCGACCATCAGGCCGAGCAGCAAGGAGAGGCGCCGCATCGGCGTCATCAGCAGGCGGTCGAAGTAGCCGGACTGGATGTCGGTGACCAGGGCCGGCGCCCGGGACACGCCGGTGATCGCGAAGACGATCGCCGTCGGCAGTTGGAAGGCGCGGAAGTTGAGACCGGAGATCCCGCGCTCGGCAAAATCCTCCAGGGTGCCGATGTTGACCGCGAAAAAGAAGACCGGGATGATCAAGGACGGGATTACCATCTCCGGTTCCCGCGGCAACGCCCGGATCGCCCGGATCGCCACCGCCCAGAGGTCGGCCCAAAACCCCGGTCGCCGCGCCCGCACCGTCGAGCGGTCGGTCCCGCCCCGCGTTGTGCCGCCGGAGACCCGCCCGCCGATCGCGTTGGTCGCCATCTAGTCCTCTCCTTCTTGGAGCCGGTTGCCGGTCAGGGTCAGGAAGACGTCGTCGAGGGTCGGCGCGCGCAGGGTCAGGCTCTGGACCCGGACCCCGGCCGCGGCCAGGGCGACCGCGGTCGGCGAGACCGCCGCCGGGCCTTCGGCGACCGAGGCCGTCAGCTCGTCGTGGTGGACCTCGACCCCGTCGACGCCGGGCACGGCTTCGACCGCCCGCCGCGCCGCGTCGACGTCGTCGACCCGGACCAGCACCACGTCCGATCCGACCGAGCGCTTCAGCTCCTCCGGGGTGCCTTCGGCGACGATCTTGCCGCGGTCGATGATCCCGACCCGGTCGGCCAGCTCGTCGGCTTCTTCCAGGTACTGGGTGGTGAGGAAGATCGTCGTCCCCAGTTCCCGGTTCAGGCGCCGCACCTCGTCCCAGACCTTGCCCCGCGAGACCGGGTCCAGGCCCGTCGTCGGCTCGTCGAGGAAGAGCACCTCCGGGTTATGGATCAGTGCCGCGGCGAGGTCGATCCGCCGCTTCATGCCGCCGGAGTAGCCCTTGATCCGGTCGTCGAGGGCGTCGCCCAGATCGACCAGGCTCCTCAACTCCTCCAGCCGGGCGTCGATCTCCTGCTTGGTCAGGCCGTAGTACCGCCCCTGCTGGCGCAGCAGTTCGGTCCCGGTCTGCTGGTTGTCCAGCGCCGCCGACTGGAGCGCGGCGCCGATCCGGAGGCGGACCGCGTCGGGGTCCTTGACCACGTCATAACCGGCCACCGTCGCTCGACCACCGGTCGGCGCGGTCAAGGTGCAGAGCATCCGGGTGGTGGTCGACTTGCCGGCCCCGTTCGGCCCCAGGAAGCCGTAGATCTCGCCCCGGCGGACCACCAGGTCGACCCGGTCGACGGCGACGAACTCCCCGAACCGGCGCTCCAAGCCGACCGCCTCGATCGCCAGGTCCTGAGCCGTCTCCGGCGCGGCGCGGACCGCCGCCGGGCGCGCCCGCTCCGCCACCGCCGGTCCTCCCCGTCTCCGCTCCACGGTCGCGACCGCTCCCGCCCGCTCGCCCACGTCCACCGGTTCGACCAGTCGCGCCGCCATCGGTGCTCCTTCCGCGCCCTCCCGGCCGGGGGCATCCCCGGCCGCTGGTTGAGAACGCATGATCTATACGTACAGTACCACA
>CADCWE010000052.1:1959-9313 GCA_902806325.1 uncultured Thermomicrobiales bacterium
GCCAAAATCGCCCCCGCTGGCGCCGGCCGCGCTCAATCCGCCGCTTCCGACGCCGCCACGGGCGCGTTCGCCGCGTGCCCAACTGGCACCCGTGTCGGTGCCGGCGGCGGGGCCGGCGCGAACCATTCCAGCCACCCGGGGAGCCACCAGTTCCATCGGCCAAAGAGGGAAACCGTCGCCGGCACCAGCAGCGCCCGGACCACCGTCGCGTCGAGCAGGATGCCCGCCGCCAGCCCGGTCGCCAGGATCTTGACCACCGCCACCGGCGCCGCGCCGAGGGCGGCGAAGGCGAGGAACAGGATCAGCGCCGCGCTGGTCACCAGCCGCCCCGTGTAGCCGATCCCGCGCACGATCGCGGCGTCGGTGTCGCCGGTCGCGTCGTACTCCTCCCGCATCCGGGCCAGGATGAAGACCTCGTAGTCCATCGACAGCCCGAACAGGAAGGCGAACACGATCAGCGGGATGAACGCGGTGATCGAGCCGGTCGCCTCGAAGCCGAACAGCAGATCCGACCCGTAGCCGTCCTGCCAGACCAGCACCAGCACCCCGTAGGCCGCCGCCACGGAGAGCACGTTGAGCGCGATCGCCTTGATCGGCAGCAGGATCGAGCGGAACGCCCGCACGAGCAGGACGAAGGTGACCGCCGCGATCAGCCCGACCAGGAGCGGGAAGTTGCCGTAGACCGCGTCGACGAAGTCCGCGTTCTGGGCCGCCAACCCGCCGACCCGCACCGATCCCGGCAATCCGTCCACCGCCGCGCGGACCCGTTCCAGCGTTTGCCCGCCGGCGTCCGTGTTCGCGTCCGCCGCCGGCATCACGGCCACGACCGCGCCGTCGCCGCGCCGCCAGGCGTCGCCCTCCGGGGCCACCGCCCCGCGGACGCCGTCCTCCGCCGCCAGCGTTTGCGCCACCGCCGCCGGGTCGCTCTCGGTCCCCCGCGCCAGGACCTCGAACGGCAGCAGCACCCCGGCGCCGATCCCCGACGTCTCCAGCGCCCGGTAGCCGTCGGTCGCCTCGCCGCTGGTCGCCAGGGCGTCGGCGTCGGCGTCGCCGATGCTCAGGCCGAGGGCCGGCACCGCCAGCGCCGCCAGGATCGCCAGTCCGGCCAACGCCGCGACCCACCGCCGCCGCACCACCAGCCGCGCCCAGGCCGCCCAGCCCCGGCTCAATTGGTTGCCGGTCCGCAGCCGCGGCCAGTCCAGCCGCGGCCCGATCGTCGCCAGCATCACCGGCAGCAGCGTGATCGCGACCAGCACGCTGACCAGGGGGATCAGCATCCCGCCGTAGCCGATCGAGCGTAGGAACGGCACCGGCAGCACCACCAGCGCCAGCACCCCGACCGCGACCGTGACCCCGGAGAAGACCACCGCGCCGCCGGCGGTGGCCATCGCCCGTCGCACCGCTGCCTCGTTGGCCAGCCCGGCCTGCCGCTCCTCCCGCCACCGGGTGACGATCAGGAGGGCGTAGTCGATCGCCACCCCGAGGCCGATCAAGGAGACGATGAACTGGACGATGAAGCTGACGTCGGCGACGAACGTCACCCCCCAGATCGCCAGGAAGGTGGTCAGGATCGCCACCGCCGCCACCGCCAGCGGCACCAGGGCCAGGAACGACCCGAAGACCCAGGCCAGCACCACCAGCGCCCCCAGCCCGCCGACCAGGGTTTCGATCAGGACGCCGGCGCCTTCGCTCTCCCCGCCCGATTCCAGTTGCCCGTAGCCGGTCAAGCGCACCGGCGCGCCGCCGACCGTGCTGCTCGCCGTGACCTCCTGCACCAGGGCGATCTCCGGCGCCGGCCCGAACCCCTCGCCGAGCGGCACGAAGACCAGCCCGAACGTGGTCCGCCCGTCGGCGGAGACGAACGCCCGGTCGCCGGTCGAGGCGAACGACGCCACCCGCGTCCGAGGCGCCGCGTCCGCGATCCGCCCGAACAGCGCCCCCAGGTCGTCGCGCACGCCGGGCGAGTCGACGGTCGTCCCCTCGGGCAAGGTCACCACCGGCACCAGCGGCGACCCGTCGCCGCCGTTGCCGTACTCGCGCAGGATCTCCTGGCTGGCCTCGGCGCCTTCCCGTCCCGGCACGCTGAAATCCTGGGACAACGCGTCGACCGCCGACGAGACGCCGGTCACCGCCGCGACGGTCACCACCAGCCAAACCCCGACCACCAGCCGCTTGTGCCCCAGCACGAGATCCGTCAGACGGTCCATCCCCACGGGATATCCCCTTGTCCGCTACCGCACGTTCGCGACTTGCGCGCCCTGGCTCGGACGGCGACGGCGGCGCTCCCGCGGGAACCACGACGCCGACCCGATGCGACTTGCCACGACGATATGTCATAGTGTGACATTTTGCAATGTCATGACGACGTTGCATTCGATGACACGGTGTGCCAGACTACGGGGTATGACCACCCAAGACCGGCCCACCCTTCGCGAGCGCCAGTACGCCCGGACGCGGGAGGAGATCGAGGACGCCGCGTGGGCGCTCTTCGCCGGCCGGGGCTACGAGGCGACGACGGTCGAGCAGATCGCCGCCGCCGCCGGGGTCTCGACCCGGACCTTCTTCCGCTACTTCCCGTCCAAGGAGGACGCCGTCTTCGGCGACCACGCCGAGGTCGTCGCCCGCTTCCGCGCCGCCCTCGGCGCCACCCGCGGCGAGGCCACGTCGCCGCTCGACCGGGTCCGCCGCGCCGTCCTCGCCACTCAGCAACCCGGCCGCCGCCCGGACCACCAGATCGCCCGCGCCCGCCTCGTCGCCGCGGTCCCGGCCCTGCGCGCCCGCCTCGAACTCCTCGTCGAAGAGCTCGAAGACGCCGCCGCCGTCGCCCTGGCCGCCGAACTTGGCCCGGACCCGGAGCCGGAAGCCGCCCTCCGCGCCCGCATCCTCGCCGGCGCCGCCTTCGCCGCCCTCCGCGCCGCCCGCCGCGCCGCCGCCACCCTCCCCAACCCCGACCCGCAGCACCTGGTCGAGGCCGCCTTCGCCCTGCTCGAACCGGTCTTCGCCCCCGATCGCCGGGACGCGACGACGACCGGGCGGGGAGACTGCCCCGACGTCGGGGCCGATCACGGGTCGCCCGCCCGGTGACGACCGCCGCGACCGCCGCGACCGCCGCCCCGGCGCCCGATTCCGAACGCGGTCGGTTCGCCCGTGCCACCGGGGGGTGGGACAGCGGCGATCCTCCGCGGTCGCCCGCCCCCCTTCCACCACGGACGGCGTGCCCACCGTTGATCGGGGCGAAGCGGGGGACCGGTGCCGAACGGGGGCGAGGGCGCGGCTAGCCGAGGGCAACCCCATAGCGCGCCATGAGTTCCGGCAATCGCTCCGGGTGCATCGTCAGCCCGTAGCGCGTCGCCAGGGCGGCGATCGCCGCCATGTCCGGCGGTCCCGCCGCCGCCAGGATCTCGGCCAACCCGCGAAAGTAGGTCTCGAACCCGGCCGGGGCGACGATCTCCAGCACCCGCGCTGGGTCCGGCCCCGCGTTCCAGAACGTGTGCGCCACCCCCCGCGGCTTGACCACGTAGGCGCCTTGGGGGGCCTCGAAGACCTCGTCGCCGATCAGCACCGCGATCGTCCCGGCGAGCACGTAGGAGACCTCGTCCTCCCCGGCGTGGGTGTGTGGCGGCGCCGCGAGGACGCCCGGCGCAAGCGGGTGCTCGACGATCGCCACCGACCCGCCGGTATCGGCGCCGCCCAGCTTGGCGACCACCCCGAACCCGCCCGCGATCACCGTTTCCCCGTCGCCGGGGAGGACCACCCGCGTTCTCGCCATCGTTCGTCTCCCATCGGTGGCCGAGCGCCGTTGGCCGATCCCTCGTGCGACCGACCGCGCGTGGGTTGCCCGGGGCGGAACCGGTGGCCGGACTGGCCCCCGTCGCTTCTGGCCGTCTCCCCGACCGGCGACGCGGCGACCGTTGTCCGGCGCCCGATCGCCGGAATCGGATTCGGATCTCGTCCTCGCGAGTGGAACCGCGGATCGCGAGACCCGTTGGGTCGATCGTACCGTACCACGCATCCCGGGGGCGGCGGGATGCCGCCGAAGTCGTCGGTGCAACGGGCGAATGGCCGCCGCCCGGAGGCGCGGCGGCCAAACGAGCGCCCCCGCCGGCAGAACGCCACCGGGGCGAGGCCGGGGTTCGGCCCCGGTCGTTGCCGCGGCGCCCTCCGGCCCGATCGACCCATCCGACCGCGGCGGCCCGCCGTGTGCGACAATGGTTGCGTCGCGGGCCGCGTTGCCCGCCCCTTCCCCGCCTCCCCGGCGGGGTCTTTCCCCCCGCGTGGCCGCCTTTTGGGGAGCGACCGCCGCCCGCCGGACCCCCTCGGTCCGGGCGCCGCGCCACCCGGAGGCCCCGTGCCCCCCACCACCAAGCCCGCCCCCAAGCACGTCCTGGCGGTCAACAACGACGAGGCGGTGCTGGCCCTCTTCCGCGACCTGCTCGAGGACGAGGGGTACCGCGTCACCACCCGGCGCTACGCCGACCGCGACCTGGCCCAGATCCGGGCGGCGGCGCCGGACCTGGTCGTGCTCGACTACATGTGGCACGACGAGGACGAGAACTGGTCGCTGCTGCAGATGCTGCGGATGGACCCCGGCACGGCGGCGATCCCGATCGTGCTCTGCACCGGGGCGGTGCGGGAGGCGGAGGCGCTCGGGCCGCGGCTGGCGGCGATGGGGGTGCGGGTGCTGCTCAAGCCGTTCAACATCGACGACCTCTACGCCCTGATCGCGGAGGCGCTGGCGCACCCGGCTCCGGTGGGGCCGGGTAACAACGGGACCAGCGGGGAGGGGGGGCGCCTGACCGGCGCCGGCGCCAACGCCCGGTGACCCGCGACGCCGCCGGTCCGACCCGCGCCATCCCATCGGCGCCGGCTCCCCACCCCCACGCCGTTCGACGTCGGCCAGGGGCCGACGTGATCCAGCGCCGGTGCCGCTTCACCGTGCCGCTCTCCGGCGTCGTCGCGTCGCCGTCGCCGGTGCCCACCAGGTCGGGACCCGTACCGGTCCGGCTGGTCGCCGTGCGCTCCCCGCGCTCCGTCCCGATCGGGGGAGGAAGCCAAACGCTGGGCCGATGAAACCACGCCGCCCGCCGCTCGCCGCCCGAACCTCGCCCCCCGCGTCCCCTATGATCCCCGCGGCGGACCGGCGACCGGCCCCCGCTGCCGATCCGGTTCGTCCGGCCGCAGGAGGGAACGCGATGGTCCAGACCCAAACCCAGCCCCAATCCGCGACCGCCGATCGCCAAGCCGTCTACGACGCGGTTCTGGCCGCGATCGAGCGGGAGCGCGGCGCGATCCTCGACGTCGCCGACGCGATCCACGCCAACCCGGAACTGGCGCTGGAAGAGCACGCCGCCGCCGCGCGGCTGGCCGAGACCTGCGAGCGGTATGGGTTCGCCGTCGAGCGCGGCAGCGGCGGCCTGCCGACGGCGTTCACGGCCCGCCGACACGGGATCGGACCCGGGCCGGCGGTCGCCCTGCTGGCCGAGTACGACGCGCTGCCTGGCCTCGGCCACGGCTGCGGCCACAACCTGCTGGCCGGCAGCACCCTGGCGGCGGCGGTCGGACTGGCGGCGGTGATCGACCGGCTCCCCGGCGAGGTCCTCCTGATCGGCACCCCGGCCGAGGAGGCGGAAGGCGGCAAGATCCGGCTGATCGAGGCCGGCGCCTTCGCGGGGGTGGACATCGCCCTCTCGTCCCACCACGGGGGAAACGAGACCCGCGTCGCGGTGCGGGCGCCGCAGGGCACCTGCCTGGCGGTGGCGCACCTCCGCTTCGCCTTCCACGGCAGAACCGCCCACGCCGCGGCCGACCCGCACGAGGGGATCAACGCCCTCAACGCCGTGATCCACTGTTTTACCGGCCTCGACGCGCTGCGCCAGCACGTCACCCCGGACGTCCGGATCCACGGCATCGTCACCGACGGCGGCCGGGCGCCGAACGTGGTCCCGGACTTCGCCGCCGCGGAGTTCCTGGTCCGCGCCGCCTCCGTGGAGGCGGTCGACGCGGTGGTGGCGCGCGCCGTCGCGGTGGCCGAGGGCGCGGCGACGATGACCGGCGCGACCCTGGAGCTGTCCCGCCCCAGCCCGACCTACGCCGACGTCCGCCCCAACTACGCCCTCGGCCGCCTGCTGCGGTCGAAGCTGGCGGCCGTTGGACTGCCGGAGCGCGACCCGGACGGCCGTCACGACAACCAGACCGGCCCCGGCGCCTACTCGACCGACCTCGGCAACGTCAGCCGCCTGATCCCGACCGCGACCATCTCCTTCGCCATCAGCGAAACCCCGATCCGCGGCCACTCGCTCGACGTGGTCAACGCCTCGATCTCGCCCCTCGGCCGGGAGAACGCCCTCAAGACCGGGAAGGCGCTGGCCCTGGCCGCCGTCGACTTGCTGGCGGACCCGGCGCTGGTCGAGGAGGCGCGGGCGGAGTTCCGGGGCGGCGCGTAGGGGGCGGCCGATCCCCCTAACCCCCCAGCCCCCTTCCCCCCGATCGCGAGGGGAAGGGGGAGCCCGTTCCGTGGCTCGGTGCGACCTCTCGTTCTATACCGCCTCGATCGGCCGTTGCACCCCATCCGAAGGATGGGTGTGAACCGGTGTGGAGTGAACCCGGTTTACCGGACCAGTGGCTAAGTCACCCCGCCCCTTCTGCTGCTGCGCCCCCTTGGTTCGGCAACTGCACGACGGCCAGCAGCACGTCGGCGCCGCCCACCGCCCGGCTGCGGTGGCCCCGGCCGACCGTGTCCTCGACCAGGGTGGCGCTGCCCGGCCCGAACCGCCGCACCTCCCCGTCGCTGACCTGGGCCTCCACCTCGCCCGCCAGGTAGAAGATCATCTGGCGCATCGGCGCCGGGTGCCAGTCGCCGTCCCAGTCGGGTGGCGCCGCCAGGAACACGAAGCCGCTCGCCGGCGTGGGCGCCGAGAGGTGGAGCGGCGGCGCCGGGGGCGCGTAGTCGACCGCGGCGAGCGCCACCTCCACGTCCTCGAAGTGGGACTCCCCGGCCTCGTCGGCGTACACGCGCACGTATCGCATGCCTCGCTCCTCCCGGACCCCGCAGACGGCCTCGCCGGCCGCGCCACCCTACCCGACGAACTCGATGCCGTACCGGCGAGCGAGCGCGGCCAGTTGCTCCATGTCGGCCTGACCGGTCGGCGAGGCGTTGGTCAGTGCCGCGGCCTCCTCGAAGTAGCCGATCACGGCGCCGGGGGAGCTGACGACGAGCACCCTCGCCGGGGTCGTCCCCGGATTGGAGAAGGTGTGGACGATCCCCCGCGGCATGAGGACGTACGTCCCCGGTCCGACGGTGTGGACGTCGCCGCCGACCCGCACCGCGACCTCCCCCTCCAGCCCGTACAGCGCC
>CADCWE010000053.1 GCA_902806325.1 uncultured Thermomicrobiales bacterium
CCAGGAGAGGTCGCTTCGTGCGGGGATCGAGGCGCCGATCGCCGACGCGGAGCAGCGCCCGATTACCGGCCCGTCCCCGCCAGCGGCAACCGCAACCGGTCTTCCCGTCCCTGCCAATGGTCGCGGACCCAGGCCAGCCGCGGCTCGTCGCGGGCGGCCCAGGAGGGGGTCGGGCCGGCCAGGAAGTTGAGGTAGTAGGCGTCGTAGCCGGGGGCGGCGACCACCGGGTGGTAGCCGCGGCGGATCATTACCGCGTCGCCGTGTTCGACGACGACGACCTCGTCCAGGCTCCGGTCGTCGGTGTAGAGCCGCTGCAAGGCCCAGCCATCCTCCGGATTGATCCGGAAGTAGTAGACCTCTTCCAGGTAGACGTCGTCCGGCGGCGCCTGGACATCGTGGCGGTGCGGCGGGTAGGAACTCCAGTTGCCGGAGGGGGTGTAGACCTCGACGCAGAGCAGTTTCTCGGCGTCGCCAGGGTCGAGGATGTGGGTGATTTGGCGGGTCGCGTTGTGGCCGCCGCGGATCTCGACCTTCACGTCGTCGGGGGTGATCAGGCGCGGTGGCAGCGTGCCCTCGGCCGGCGCCCGTCCGTAGGCGCAGTCGCTGTCCTCGTGGACCGTCATCCGATAGGTCTGGCCGGGCGGCAGGTAGACCGCGTGCGGCAGCCCGGCAAACACGCTCGGCCGGCCGTCGCAGCGCCAGGTCTGCCCGGCCGCCTCCATCGTGATCGCGCCGGAGAGCAGCACCATACACATTTCGTCGCCGGCCGATTCGCCCTCGATCACCTGCCCGGCCCGAAACGTGTAGGTCCGGAACGAGAGGTACTCCCAGCCCGCCTTCTCCGGGGTGATCTCTAACCGCCGCTCGGCGTCGCCGACGCCCTCGATGAAGACCCGGGCGTCCCAATCGGACGCGACCTTGTGCTGGAGCCGCTGCGGTTCCCGTTGCGCCATGGTCTTGATCCCCCACCAAGCCGGTCTCGAAGGTTGAAAGTGTCGCACGCAACGTGGTTGGTCGCCGCTCGTGTCTCGCCAATTCATCCCGACGATCAGATCAACGGCGCCCCGGAAACCCCGGCGTAGACCCGCACAAGCCGGTGGTCGAAGGCGTGCACGTCGTGCGCTAGAAGACCGTGGAGGCGGCCCAGCACCGCATCGGCGCGGGCCACCAAGTCCTCGAACAGGGCGTAGGACTGCGCGGTCGGGGCGTCGTCGGAGCGGGCGACGTGGTAGCCGAGGGCTTCCAGCTTGGCGTTGAGCTTGATCGGGTGGTGGATGCTGTCCAGCTCGCCGGAGCGCTCGTGCAGGCCCGGCTGGTTGAGCGTCCCCTCGATCTCGCCCAGGTGGTCCAGCAACCCGGCGGCGTGGTCGCGGACTTGCCCGATCTCCGGGTGGTCTGGGGCGTAGCGGACCCCGGCCGCGATCCGGCCGCGCAGCTCGCGGACCAGGTTGACCGCGTCGTGGACCTCGGAGACCTTGTCCCGGATCCGGCACATTAAATCGAACTGTGCCCGGTAGGCGTCCGGGGTGGTCGTTAGCCGGGGGTCGGGCAGGATCTCGACCGGCCGCGTCCGGGCGTGGCCGTCGACGGTCAGGCGGACGACGTACCGGCCCGGCGGCAGGATCGGCGCCGTGATCCCGCGGTGCAGGGCGCCGGGGATCGAGCGAGCGCCCGGGCAGAGGATCGGCAGCGCGAAGCGGTGCAGGCCCGCCCCGGTCGGGACCCGGTACGGATCGGTCCCGTTGTCGAGCGTGATCGCCCCCCACCGGATTCCCGGCTCGTCCTCGCCGGCCACCGTCCCGGTCAACCGGGCGGCGCCCCAGCCGAGGCGGTAGGCCAGCGGCCCGATTGGCGCCGGGGTGCGCGGCACCGCAACGCTGCTCAACCGGTTCCGCTCCATCCCGTCCTCGTCCTCGAGCGAGATCGTGACCTCGCCGGCCTGGGCGGCGAGGTGGTAGTGGACGACCAGGCCGCTCGGCGGATTCGGCGCGGCGAACGGCTCGTAGAGCGCGTTGAGGCTGTCCAGCCCGTAGACGTGGCGGGTGACGCGAACGACCGGCCGCGGCGCAACCAGGTGGACCGGTTCCTCTGGCGCGTCGGCGGCCAGCGCGTGGAGCGGGGTGACGTCGTCGAGGATCCACATCCCGCGGCCGTGGGTCGCCGCGATCAGGTCGCCCCGGTGGACCAGCAGGTCGTGGATCGGCGCGACCGGCAGGTTGGTCTGCAACGGCCGCCAGCGCGCCCCATCGTCGAAGGAGACGTAGACCCCGGCCTCCGTTCCGGCGTAGAGCAGGCCCCGCCGCTCCGAATCCGCTCGCACGACCCGCACGAACTCGTTGCCGGGGAGGCCGCGCCCGATCGGTTCCCAGGTTGCGCCGTGGTCGCCGGTGCGGAACAGGTAGGGCCGGAAATCGTCCAAACCGTGGGCGGTCACGGCGACGTAGGCGGCGGCGGCATCGTGCGGCGACGGTTCGACGAAGACGGTCGACCACTCCGGCACCCCCGGCGGCGTGACCTCCGACCAGGTCGCGCCGTCGTCGGTCGAAACGTGGACCAATCCGTCGTCCGACCCGGCCCAGAGGGTGCCGGGCGCGACCGGTGACTCGGCGAAGGAGGCGATGGTGCAGTAGTGGTTGCCCTCGTTCTCGCCGGTGGTGCTGAAGCCGGGGGTGGCGCGGGTGATCCGGGCCTCGTCGTTGCGGGTCAGATCCGGACCGATCGCGTCCCAGCTCGCGCCCTCGTCGCGGGAGCGAAAGACCCGCTGCGATGCCACGTAGAGCGTGCCGGGGTCGTGCGGCGATAGCACGACCGGGACCGACCAGTTGAACCGCTCCTTGAGTCGTCCGCCCTCCTCGCCGCCCGGTTCGGCCCAGGGCGCAATCTCCCGGATCTGGGCGGTGCGGTGGTCGTAGCGGGTCACGCCGAGTCCGGGCAGGTCGCTGGAGTAGACGATGTCCGGGTCGTCCGGGCGAACCGCGATGAAGCCGCTTTCGCCGCCGCCGACGTCGTACCACTCCATCCGCGAGATGGCGCCGCGGTCGGAGCGGCTTGGCAGGCAAAGGGTGCTGTTGTCCTGCTGCGCGCCGTAGATGCGGTACGGGAAGCGGGTGTCGGCGGCGAGGCGGTAGATCTCGGCCGTCGGCTGGTTGAGTAGCGTCGACCAGGTCTCGCCGCCGTCGCGGGAGACCGACGCGCCGCCGTCGTTGCCGAGGATCATCCGTTTCGGATCGCGCGGGTCGATCCAGAGGTCCATCTCGTCGACGTAGGGGACGTTGACCTGGCGGAAGGTGCGCCCGCCGTCGCCCGAGCGCCAGAGCTTGCGGTTGATCACCCACACCGCGTCCGGGTCGACCGGGTCGGCCAGCACCTTGCCGAAGTACCATGGTCGGACCAAGAAGTTGCGGTCGGCGTTGAGCCAGGTCCAGCGCGCCCCCCCGTCGTCGGAGCGGTAGATGCCGCCCTCGGCCGCGTCGACGATCGCCCAGACCCGCCCCGGCCGGACCGGGGAGGCGCTAATTCCCATCCGCCCCTTTGGCCCCGGCGGCAGCCCCGGGTTCCCGGTCAGCTCGTGCCAGGTATCGCCCGCATCGGCGGATTTGAAGAGCCCGCTGCCCATGCCGCTGGTCGCGTGGCGCCAGGGAAAGATCTGCGCTTCCCAGAGCGCGGCGTAGAGCAGGCGGGGGTTGCCGGGGTCAACACAGAGATCGATCGCCCCGCAGTGTGGCCCGCGGTGCAGCACCCGATCCCAGGTTTCGCCGCCGTTCCGGGAGCGATAGACGCCGCGCTCGTCGTTCGGGCCGAAACGGTGCCCGAAGGCGGCGAGGTAGAGATGGTCTGGATCCTTGGGGTGGACGCGAACGCGGGCGATGTTGTGGGTCTCGGCCAGGCCGCGGTGGCGCCAGGTCGCGCCGCCGTCGTCGGAGCGGTAGACGCCGTCGCCGTGGGAGTGGTTGGAGCGCAGACCGCACTCGCCCATCCCCGCGTAGACCACGTTCGGGTCGGCGTCCGCGATCGCCAGCGCCCCGACCGACGCCCGGCGGAAAAAGCCGTCGGAGACGTTGCGCCAGGTCGCGCCGCCATTCTCGGTCTTCCAGACCCCACCGCCGCTGGTGCCGCAGAAAAACGTCGCCGCCGTCGTCGGGTGTCCGGCGACCGCCATCACCCGTCCCCCCCGGTACGGGCCGACGAACCGCCACTGAAGCGCCGCCAGATCGAGCATCGAACCGGGTCCTCCTGATCGTCGGCGAGATCGCCCGCCCCCGCCTACGTCAGCGCCGGCAACAGGTCGCCGTGGGCGGCGATCAGCTCGTCGACCAGGGCCCGGATCTGGTCCGGGTCCAGCTCCGCCGCCGTGTGCGGGTCCAGCAGCGCGGCGTGGTAGGCGTGCTCCCGCCTCCCGGTCAGGGCCGCCTCCACCGCCAGGGACTGGACGCCGACGTTGGTCTGGATCAGGGCGGCGAGCTGGGGGGGTAACGCTCCGACGACGGTCGGCTGGACGCCGTTGGCGTCGACCAGGCACGGCACCTCGACGCAGCAGCCGGCGGGCAGGTTGGCGATCAGCCCCCGGTTGGGCACGTTGCCGTAGACGACGCGCGGCTGGCCGGTGACGATACTGGCGACGATCAATGGACCGTAGTCGGTTTGGGTGTCCAGTTCCAGGGGACCGTCGCCGGACTCGATCTCGGCGCGGAGCGTGTCCCAGTACGGGATCCGCCACTCGCAGCGGCGCGGGTACTCGTCGAGCGGCAAGCTGAAGCGTTCGATCAGGTCGTCCCGACCGCGCTTGATGAACCAGGGCACGTACTCGGCGAAATGCTCGCTGGACTCGGTGACGAAGTAGCCGAAGCGGCGAAACACCTCGTAGCGCACCGCGTCGGTCAGGGGCCAGGGCATGTAGTCGCGCGTCGGCGCCTCGCCGTTCGCCACCTCGCGCAACCGGGGAAAAAGATCCTCCCCGTCCCGTTCCAACATCAGGAAGAAGGCCATGTGGTTGATCCCGGCGACGCGGTAGTTCACCGCGTCCGGCGGCACGCCCAGGTCTTCGGCCAGGTGGTGGGCGGTGTGGGGGACGGAGTGGCAGAGGCCGACGGTCTCGATCGGGCTCGCGCGCGAGATCGCCCAGCAGTTCATCGCCATCGGGTTGACGTAGTTGAGCAGCAGCGCGTCCGGGCAGAGCGCCTCCATGTCGCGGCAGACGTCGAGCAAGACCGGGATCGTGCGCAAGGCGCGCATGATGCCGCCGATGCCGAGGGTGTCGCCGATGGTTTGGCGGAGGCCGTAGCGTTTTGGGATGTCAAAATCCGTCACCGTCGCCGGGTGGTAGCCGCCGACCTGGAACATCGTCATCACGAACCGGGCGCCGTCGAGCGCCCGCCGCCGGTCGACCGTCGCCTCGATCGTCGGCCGCGCCCCGAGCTGATCGGCGATTCGGGCGGCAACCCGCTCGGTCAGCGCCAGGCGGTCCGGGTCGATGTCGTGCAGCGCGATTGTGGCCCCGGCCAGCGCCGGCTCACGCAGGAGATCGCCGAGCAGCTTTTGGGCAAAGACGGTGCTGCCCGCCCCGATAAACGCGATCTTGGTGGCCGTGGCGGCGGCGGTACTGGTGCCGATGGCCGAAGCGGAGACGCCGGTTTCGGTCGCGATCATGCCGCCCTTCCATGCCTAGCGATGCTGGTCGGCGCTCTGGTGATGCGGCCGGGGTGCCGGTTGGGGAGGATCACCGAGTCTGTTGCAAGTGTAGCAAAGGTTGCGGTCGCATCCGCTCGTTCTTGCGCGTTCTTGTTCGATCTCGCTCGGCCGGTCGGTTGCGGGCCTCGTGCAGCCGACCTAAGATGCCCGGACCGGCGCGGCGGTGAGGCGGCGATGGGATCGCGACGCGGATGGAGGAGTGGCCCGATGCCGCGCCGGGCCGGGGCGACGCAGCGGGTGCTCCAAGTCGGCGGCGGCGGCTTCGCCGCGGTTTCGGTGAACGACGTCCTGCCCCACTTCGCCGACCGGCTGGAGGTGGTCGGCCGGGTCGATCCGCACCCGGTCGCGCGCGACCGCTCCGGCGACGCCCTTGGCCCGCGCGACGACCAACGCTTCGCCACGATGGAGGACCGGTTTGCCCGGACCGGGGCCGATTGCCGCGTCCTTGTCGCCCAACCCCACCCGCGGTGGCGGGACGTCAACCTCGCGGTCGCCGCCGGACCGACCATCCTGGCCGCAGAGCCGATCGGCGACCGTTGGGCGACCAATCCCGCGATCATGAAGTTGGCCCGGGAGTCCAACACCATGGCCTGCGCCCGATCGATGGGGGAGAGGAGCACCGAACCAATGCCGACCGTTGTCCTGATCGGGACGCTCGACACCAAGGGCCACGAGTACGCCTTCGTCAAAGACCGCCTGCTGGAACAGGGGGTGGACGTCGTCCTCGTCGACGCGGGCGTCCTCGGCACCCCGACCACGGAGCCCGATATCACCCGCGACCACGTCGCCCAAGCCGGCGGCGGCGACCTGACCCAACTCGTCGCCGCCGGCGACCGGGGAGACGCGATCGAGGCCATGGGCCGCGGCGCGGCCGAGATCGTGGCGCGGCTCTTCGCGGCCGGGCGCCTCGACGGCGCACTCGGGCTTGGTGGCTCCGGCGGCTCGACGCTGGTTTCGCGGGCGTTGCGGGGCTTGCCGGTCGGGGTGCCGAAGCTGCTGGTCTCCACCGTCGCCAGCGGCGACACCCGGCCCTACGTCGGTGCCAGCGACCTGACGCTGATGCCGTCGGTGGTCGACGTCGCCGGGATCAACCGGATTTCGGAGCGGATCCTCGCCAACGCGGCGGCGGCGATCGCCGGGATGGCGAAGGCGCCGCAACGCGAGACCGCGACGCCCGGGGCCAGGCCCCTCGTCGGAGCGACGATGTTCGGCGTCACCACGCCCGGCGTCACCGCCGCCCGCGAACGCCTGGAAACCCTCGGCTACGAGGTGCTGGTCTTCCACGCCACCGGCACCGGCGGCGACACCATGGAAGCCTTGATCGAAAGCGGGTTTATCACCGCCGTGCTGGATATGACCACGACCGAGTTGGCCGACGAGGTCGGCGGCGGCGTTCTCGCCGCCGGGCCGCGCCGGCTCGAGGTCGCCGGCGCCCTCGGCATCCCCCAGGTGGTCTCGCTCGGCGCGCTGGACATGGTCAACTTCGGCCCGATCGAGACGGTGCCGGAGCGCTACGCCGGGCGCACCCTGTATAAGCACAACGCCTCGATCACCCTGATGCGGACCAACCCCGAAGAGAACGCCGAGATCGGCCGCCGCATTGCCCGCAAGCTCAACGCCGCCCGCGGCCCGCTGACGGTGTTCGTTCCCCTCGGCGGCGTCTCGATGCTCGCCACACCCGGCGGTGTCTTCGCCGATCCGGAGGCCGATGCCGCCTTGATCGGCGCCCTCCGCGAGCACCTGGACCCGGCGGTGGATGTCCGATATCTGGACACCGACATCAACGACCCGGAGTTTGCCCACGCGATGGCCGACGCCCTCCACGCCCACGTCCAAACCTGGCACCCGCGACGCGATGCCGCCCCGGTGGCGCCATGAACCGCCCGACCCGGGGTGAAACCCTGGACCGCCTGCGCGCCCTGATCGCCGCCGGGCGACCGATCGTCGGCGGCGGCGCCGGCACCGGCATCTCCGCCAAGAGCGAAGAAGCCGGCGGGATCGATCTGATCGTGATCTACAACTCCGGCCGCTTCCGGATGGCCGGTCGCGGCTCGCTGGCCGGGCTGATGCCCTACGGCGACGCCAACGCGATCGTGGTCGAGATGGCGGCCGAGGTCCTGCCCGTGGTCCAACGCACCCCGGTCCTGGCCGGCGTCTGCGGCACCGATCCGTTTCGCCAGATGCCCGTCTTCCTCCGCCAGATCAAGGAGCTGGGCTTCACCGGGGTCCAAAACTTCCCGACTGTTTGCCTCTTCGACGGCGTGATGCGGGCCAACCTGGAAGAGACCGGGATGGGCTACGGGCTGGAGGTGGAGATGATCCGCGCCGCCCGCGAGCTGGATCTGCTGACCACCCCCTACGCCGCCACCGAGGACGAAGCGCGGGCGATGGCGGCGGCCGGGGCCGACGTGGTGGTCGCCCACATGGGGTTGACCACCGCCGGCACGATCGGGGCGCAGACCGCGCTCTCGCTCGACGAGGCGGTGAAGGAGGTGCAGCGGCTGCACGACGCGGCGAAGGAGGTCAATCCGGAGATCATCGTCCTCTGCCACGGCGGCCCGATCGCCGAGGTCGAGGACGCCGAGTACGTCCTCGCCCGCACCCGCGGCGTGGCCGGCTTCTACGGCGCCTCCAGCATGGAACGCCTGCCGGCCGAGCGCGCGATCGCCGAGACCACCCGCCGCTTCAAGGCCATGTCGCCGAACGCCGCCGGAGGACCCGATCGATGAACGCCCCAGACCCGTCCCAGTCCCAGGCCGCCGCGCCGATCGACCGCGCCGCGCTGCCGACCGACACCTTCGATTGGGGCGCGATGAAGTGGCTGGTCACCCCCAGCAACACCCCCGGCGCCAAGATGACGTTGGGCGAGGTGCTGCTGATGCCCGGCAAGGGCCACACCGAGCACCATCACCCCGACGCGGAGGAGATCCTCTACTTCCTCTCCGGCGAAGGCGAGCAGACCCTCGGCGGCGGCGCCCCGTTCCCGGTCCGCGCCGGCGACGCCGTCTACGTCCCGCTCGGCGCCAAGCACTCCACGATCAACACCGGCTGGGAGCCGCTGCGGGTGATCGCGATCTACAACCCCGGCGGCCCGGAACTGGGGCTGCGGACCCTGGAAGGGTTCAAGCAGACGCCGGTCGGGGAATTGGCGGGGTGGGCGCGGGTTAAATAACGCCCGCCCTCATCCCTCCCCAACCCGCTCCAGCACCACCACCGGGATCCGCCGCTGGGTGCCGCGTTGGTACTCGGCGAAGAAGGGCATCTCGGCCGCCTGCTGGTCGTAGAGACGGTCTCGCTCGTCGCCCTCCGCGACCACGGCTCGCGCCTGGTAGGTCTCGCCCGGCAACTCCACCATCACCTCCGGGTTGGCGACCAGGTTGTGGTACCAGTCCGGGTGGGTCGGGGCGCCGCCCTTGGAGGCGATCACCACCACGCGGTCGCCGTCCATGGTGTAAACCAGCGGGATCTCCCGGGGCAACCCGCTTCTGGCCCCCGTCGTGGTCAGAATCACCAGCGGGCGGCCGGCGAAACGGCCGGTCACCGTACCCCCATTGGCGCGAAACTCGGCGATCAGGTCGCGGTTGAACTGGTTCCAGTC